>JBDRCS010000097.1:0-2758 GCA_043821615.1 Patescibacteria group bacterium | reverse complement strand
CTTTTTCTTCATTCATTTCAGCAATGCAAAGATTAGGCGGGGGGATTATTCCTTTGAACGGCATGTCTAACACTTCAGTAGCCAAAGGTGAGACTCTGGAGGACACAGCCAGAGTATTTTCAGCTTATGCAGACGTTATCGTGATGCGTCATCCACAGGCAGGTGCATGTAAAATATTTGCAAAATATGCCGGGGTTCCCGTTATCAATGCAGGCGATGGGATCGGAGAGCATCCGACACAAGCTCTTATTGACTTATATACAATTAAAGAAGAACTTGGAAGGATCACAAAATTGCACATTATGTTTATTGGCGACTTGGCACACTACCGTCCGGTTAATTCTTTAGCCAAATTAATGTCGCTCTATCCCGAAGTTACATTTACTTTTGCAACTCCTCAAGAAGTTTCAATACAGGATAGCCTTAGAGAATATCTTAATGAGAAAAAAATAAATTATAATGAAATCAGTGACTTTACAGACGTTCTTCCTGTTATTGATGTGTTATATATTACCCGGGTAAAAAAAGAATACATGAGCAGGGAGTTGTACAGAAGAATAAAAGGCAGTTACATCGTAAATAAGGATATGGCAAATAAAATGAAGAAAAAAAGCCTGATAATGCATTGTTTACCCCGGGTTGATGAAATCTCGCTTGATTTGGATAACGATCCAAGATCAGTTTATTTTTCAAGCCAGTTGTCAAATGGTCTTTTCGTGAGGATGGCAATACTTGAAGCAATTTGCAGAAAATGAAAGATAAAGGAAATAATTTTCTTAAGATTCCCGGTCTTATAGATATCCACGTCCATCTGCGCGATCCAGGACAAACTTACAAGGAAGATTTTTCTACCGGAACATCGGCAGCATTAGCCGGGGGCATTACGGCTTTATTTGATATGCCGAATAATCCGGAGCCGATTTTCTCCAGCAAAAAATTAGAGGAAAAAAAGCAGATTGCCCGAAGCAAAGCCGTCTGTGATTGGGGGCTTTATTTCGGCTCTGACGGAAATAATACTGAGGAGTTCAATAAAGCGTCAGAAAAGACAGTCGGGTTAAAAATTTACTTAAATGCAACCACAGGAAAGTATAATATCAGAGACGGTAAGCTTATAGAAAAAATATTTCAAAAATGGCCTAAAACTAAAGTTATAGTAGTTCATGCTGAAGGCGATAAGATTGATTTAGCAATAAATTTATGCAGGATCTATAATAGCCAAATTCATATTACACACATAAGCAGGAAAGAAGATCTGGAAAAAATTCTGGCAGCCAAGAAACAAAAATTAAACATCACCTGCGACATTACTCCTCATCATCTCTTTCTGACAAAAGAAGACCTGATTGCTCTCAAAGGCTACGGACAGGTAAAACCGCCATTACCCACCAGAGAAGACCAGACATTTTTATGGGAAAATATTGCCGGCATTGATTGCATCGCTTCTGATCATGCTCCGCATACAATCGCGGAAAAAGAATCACAAAATCCACCATTCGGGATACCGGGACTGGAAACGATGTTGCCTTTATTGATGATAGCGGTTAGAGACGGACGGCTAACTATTGATGATATTATCAGATTAACCAATATTAACCCGCAAAAGATTTTTAACTTCAGACAATCGGATAATACCTGTATCGAGATCGATACCGGAAATAAATATGTCATCGATAATAACAACCTCAAAACCAAATGCGCCTGGAGCCCATTTGCGGGTTGGGAAGTTTATGGGAAAGTGAAAAGAGTATTTATCCGCGGGGTGAAAGTTTTTGAAGATGGGGAAGTATTAACTCGTCCCGGTTTCGGTCAGGACGTAACCGGGCTGTAACACTTTTAGCTATAGTTGGCGCTACGCGTTTGTCGAAAATTGACGGAATGAAGCAGGCAGGAGCAGGTTTTCTTACCAATGAAGCCAGGGCTCCGGCAGCATTCACTTTCATTTGGCTGGTTATTTTCGTAACTTTGGCTTTCAGAAATCCTTGGAACAATCCCGGAAAAATCAAGGCATTATTGATCTGATTCGGGTAATCAGAACGGCCGGTGGCAAAAACTTTTATTCCCCATTTGCAGGCATTATTAAAAGACACTTCCGGATCGGGATTGGCCATCGCAAAAACAATCGGATTTTCATGCATGGATTTAATCATGTCTTCAGTGATGATATTTTTTGAGGAAACGCCTATCAGGATATCAGCATGTCGAACAGCTTTTTCTAAATCACCATTAATATTTTTTTTATTAGTAAATCCGGCAAGCTCCTGTTTATAGGGCAATAAATTGAGGCGGTCTTTTGAGATAATTCCCTGGCTGTCTACCATAATGATGTTATTTAATTTAATATAAGCTAATAATTTAGCAATGGCCGTGCCGGCCGCTCCGCACCCCACGATTACAATTTTGCATTGGTCCAATCTTTTTTCAACTATTTTGACGGCATTAAATAATCCCGCCAAAACCGCAATGGCTGTGGCATGCTGGTCATCATGCATGACGGGCAGATCCAGAGCTTTTTGTAATTTTTGTTCAATTTCAAAACAGCGCGGCGCGGAAATATCCTCCAGATTTATTCCGCCGAAAACCGGAGAAATATAGATGACGGTTCTTACTATTTCATCCACGTCTTGAGTTTTAAGACATATCGGAAAAGCATTGATGCCGGCGAATTCCTTAAAAATTGCGCACTTACCTTCCATGACCGGCAAAGCCGCTTCCGGCCCTACATTGCCTAATCCCAAAACTGCTGATCCGTCGGAAATCA
>JBDRCS010000096.1:0-17300 GCA_043821615.1 Patescibacteria group bacterium | reverse complement strand
GATAAAAAATAAAAAAGAATTGGTAAAAAGGTTTCCGGAGGCAGCTGATCTTTTGGATATTGCTGATGATATTTTAGAGTCCATTGATCCAGAAAAATTAATTTTTGAATCCTTCGATATACCCTTCGATACGCTCCGCATTCGCAGAGCTACTCAGGGCACTCAGGTTTTAAATAGATATAAAAATATTTATGTAGTAGGGGCAGGAAAGGCGACATTGGCAATGGCAAAGAAGATGAATGAAATGTTGGGGGATAGGATTACAAAAGGATATATTAATGTGCCTAATTCAAAAGTTAAGACTATTGGCAATATCATAGTTAATGTTGCCAGACATCCGCATCCGAACCAAAAAGGAGTGGAGGGCTCTAAAAAAATATTAAAAATTTGCGAGAGTGCGGGAAAAGATGATTTGGTGATTGCCTTGATTTCCGGAGGGGGCTCGGCATTAATGCCTTTGCCGGCAGATGGCCTAACATTGAAGGATAAAATTTTATTAACAGACAGATTGTTGAAATGCGGGGACAGTATTCATAAAATTAATGTTATTAGAAAGCATCTTTCCAAAATAAAGGGAGGCAGGCTGGCAGAGGCGGCTCTGCCAGCGACTGTGCTGGGGCTTTATATTTCCGATGTTGTGGGCGATCCTTTGGATCTGATTGCTTCCGGGCCTACGGTTCCAGACAAAAGCACGTCTTTGGAGGCTTTGGAAATACTGGAAACATGTACGGCTAAATTGCCGGAAAAAATTGAAAAAATAATAAGAGACAATGAAACGCCAAAGAAATTGCCAAAAGATAAAATATTTAATTTTGTGATCGGATCAAATAAAATTGCTTTGCAGGAATGCCTAAAGCAGGGAAAAAAGAGAAAATATAATGTTAAAATTTATTCATCTGAACTGGAAGGAGAAGCAAGGAATATTTCCAGCTTATTAATTAATGACCTGGACAAAATGAAGAAACCGGCATTATTGCTGGCCGGCGGAGAGACAACGGTTACTCTTTTGGGAGGAGGCCAGGGTGGCCGGAACCAGGAATTGGTTTTATCAGCTATCCCAAAATTAAAAAAAGGCATGAGTATTTTAGCTTTAGCCACTGACGGGGTGGACGGCATTACGGACGAACCAATTGCCGGGGCGGTGGCTACTTATAATACGCAAAAAATATGCCAGGCAAAAAAAGTGGATGTAATTGAATTTATTTCAGACAGCGATTCCTATAATTGCCTGAAGCAATTGGGCGGTTTATTGAAAACCGGACCGACGGGCACAAATGTGGGGGATATAATTTTATTAAAGGCGGCCTGAATTGACAAATAATCAAAAAAACCTATAATTAACAAAGTAATTAATAATTAATAATCAAATAATATGAGTGAAGGAAAATCAAAAATGTTTGAAAATTCCAATCCGCGCCTGGTTTTTGTTTTGGGAATAGTAATTGGTGTGGGAATATTCAGCTTATTAAGTCTGGCAGTTTTACTTGGATTTGTAATGAACGACGATTCTGATAGTGAAGCAGCTGATGATAGCTCTAATACAAATAAAGTGGTGGCTAATACAAATACTGCTGCAGCTTCAGATTTAACCGTAGACATGATTACCATTACAGAAGATGAAGCTGTGTATGGCAACGAAGATGCTAAAATTACCATTGTAGAATTTTCTGATTTTCAATGTCCTTTTTGCCAGAAGCATCATCCAACTGTGAAAAATTTTGTTGATGGCAATGACGATGTAAAATGGGTGTTTAAGCATTTTCCATTAAACAGCCACCCTCAGGCAAAGCCGGCTTCTATTGCAGCGGAATGCGCTAATGAACAAGGCAAGTTTTTCGAATATGTAGATGCCTTATTTGAAAATCAAAGCAGCTTGGCAGCTAATTATTATACAGAGCTGGCTTCTGAACTTGGCTTGAATACATCAAAATTTGAGACCTGTCTGGAAGATGAAGATGTAGCTGCAAAAGTAAATAATGACTATCAAATGGGTATAGCTGCCGGTGTCACCGGAACTCCGGCTACAATAATCTTTAACGAAGACGGAGATATTGAAATGGTTTCCGGCGCTGTTGAAGAAAGTTATATTGAAGACGTGGTTAATAACATGAAGTAATGCTTCCATATTTTGGAGTAACTTATATTCCTTTAGGCCCCTTAAACATTCAGGTTTGGGGCCTTTTGGTATCCCTGGGAATTGGAGCGGCTATATTGGTGTCTTATTATCAGGCCAGAAAAAAAGGCCTGGATGAGAAAAAAATAATAGATCTTGCTTTTTGGGTAATCTTGCCAGCTTTAATTGGAGGAAGGGTTTTTTATATTTTGACTGAGCTAGATAAATATCAGGATAATTTTTGGGATGTTTTTAAAATTTGGGAAGGGGGCATGACGGTATCGGGCGGGTTTATCGGAGCCGTGATCGGAGGGGTTGTTTATCTAAAGGTGAAGAAAATGGATTTGTGGAAATATGCTGATGTGGGGGTATTTGGTTTGCCTTTGGGATTGTTTATTGGAAGGCTGGGTTGTTTTTTTGTGTTTGATCATCCGGGCAAGCCGACTTCATTTTTTTTGGGACAAGAATTTGTAGACGGAGTGATTAGGCATAATCATGGACTTTATTTATCGCTTAATGGCTTGATTTTGTTTATTATATTTTTGATATTAAATAGAAAGAATCATAAGGCACCTTTTTATTCTATTATTTTTCTTATTTATTATGGAGTGGTAAGATTTTTCCTTGATTTTTGGCGGGCCTGGGACGGGCCGTTTACTGATGCTAGATTCTATAATCTTACGGCAGCGCAGTGGTTTGCCTTGGGGATGGTAGTTTTGGGGGTAATTTTATTATTTTATAGGAAGAGGATTGTTGATAAATAAATTAATATTTGGAATTTTAATCCCATGATGAATGGGATTGTTTTTTATATAATTAATATGATTTAAAAAATCATTTTGACTACGAATGAGGTGATCATGGAATCCTAGTTGCCAAGCGAATTTTCTTTTGGGAAGGCGGAAAATCGATTTTCCGCCTTCAACGTTATAATATTGATTGTTAAAATTATATTTAATTAATTTATTAATATCCATAGATGAATTTAATTTTATTGATTGCAGTATTTTTGAAATAGAATAATTCATTGGTTCAATCATTATATGTAAATGATTGGGCATAATAATATATCCATAAATATAGAATTTTTTAAGTTTTTGAGAATTCCATATTACATTTATCAATATTTTAGAATATATTTCAGTATTAAAATAAGGAAAATTTTCCTTAGTTTTAGTTGAAATAAAGTATATTCTATCATTAAAATCAAAGTGTTTTTGTGAATTGTGATGTAATTTCATAAAAAAACGCCTCAATGGTTTTGAGGTCGTCGAATCTACATTAAAGGTAAACTATAATCAGTAAAAAGTCAATATTTTAGCTAACATTAGCTTAATTTCTTAATTTACCCATTGACAAAAGCTTTCTTAGGTATATAATGTTTTGTTCTTGAGTATACAACCCCCGTAGATACAAGAGCGTACAGCCAAGGCTGTATCCGGCAATGGCCGGAAAAAAGGCAAACAAGTTGTCTTTTGTACGCAATCTTTCTATCTTCGGCGGCGTGAGCAGCCAGTTTTTGTTGCCTAGATAAGCCTTGTTTCATTAGCAGGCTAGTCTCCTAAGCGTAGATTGAAAATTGAATCGAAACGCGCCAAAAATTCCCCGTGGATATGGGACATATTTTTTATGTGCCATTTTTTTACCCGTGCGATTGATTTATCAAACGCCTCGGGTCACTTATCTTTTTAATAGTTAATTAAATTGAGTTACTTGAAGTAGGCTAGGGACAGGGGACAGAAAATTGATTCATTTTATCAATACAAAAAATGTGTCTACGGGGTTTTCTGTCCTCTATTCCTGGTCTACTTATAAATCTTTAATATTAAACTCAACTTTAAACTACTATTATATAAAAGCAAATTCAGAAGCAAAGGGTTGGCGCACCTTTTTGCTTCTGTTTTACATATCTCAAAAAACTGAATAATTCGCCTCTATTGTGAGGACAGATCGAAAACAACACCGCCCTCAGGGCAACACGCCCTTGGAGGGCAGTTAGGAAACTTGAAATGAGAAAGATTGTTGGAATCGGTTATGTGGTAATCCTTGCGCTGGCCGGTTATCTGGCCATGCGCTGGACCAAGAGTCCTTTGGCCTGGGTGTTGGTCGATATCATCCTCGTCGCTTTGTCGGCAGGGGTGGTGTTCGGCATCATCAACCTGGCCAAGGCTAACATCCTCTTCACCGAGGTTCCGAAGGGGACTGCCAAGCTGGTGGTGGAGGGTGGTGACTTCGTGCGGACCATCTTCGGGCGAGGTCGGTTCGGTGGCTATCGGCCGTTTTTGTGGCCGTGGCATCTGATCAAGCAGCCGCCGGAGTGGGCTCGCGCTGAGGAAGATGACCACGCGGTTTCACTGCGAGTCATCAACATCGAGGACATGAAGTCCAAGGCGGTTCCGGCTGAAGACGACATCGAGGTTGAACTCGTGTCGGACCTGGCGACCCGCATCAACGTGCCGCGCGAGGATTCGGCCGAGCAGACCGAACTGACGCGCATCGAGGCACGGCGCAACGAAGTGTGGCAGCGCTTCAGGGAGGCCGAGAACCGGCACCGGGATGCTGACAGCAGCTTGTCCAACGCCAAACGTGCGGTGGATAACCTCGAGTTCATTCTGCAGAGCCTGCCGAGCCAGGCCCAGCGGGACTGCGAGCTGGCCGAACAGCGTCTGCAGGCCATGACTCAGCAGAACCAGATCGACGACTTCCAGGAGCGTCTCAACAAGACTCAGGATGAGCTGGGAAGGGCGCGAGAAGAACAGAGGCGAGCACAGGCTGCGTACGACTCCGCGAACCGGATCTACAACGACCTGCGTCTGCAGGCCGATGACATCGAGATCCAGTTCCGTGAGGCCGACAACGCTGCGTTCACCGCGGCTGGCGTTCAGACCGGGTCCATGCACGAAGTGTTGGACCAGATGTTCTTCAGCGAGGAGACCAACGCCTTCCAGCGCCTGATGATGGCGCGGGCTGAGGCCGAGGCCAAGCTGATCGCCCTGGCTCCGGCCGAGGCGATCATGAACATCAACGGAGACCTCCTCGACTGGCGGACCGGAGGTTCCCGAGACGGCCAGAACCTGGAGCTGAAGTTCGAGAAGGCCGTCAAGCAGCCCAATGGAACGTACCAGATTGAGGAGGATTCGCGAGAGATTTCCTCTCAGGTTCGTGGGATCATCGACGACTTCGTGGCCGACGCTGCCGAGGTCAACTTCACCATTCTGAAATGGAAGGTGAACGATGCTCAGCCGGCTGATCCGAAGGAGTATTCGGCCGTGAAGAGGCGGAAGCTGCAGCTGCTGGAGACGGCCGCGGCGGCTGCCGAGGCCGAGGTGATCCGCGCCAAGAAGGATGCGGAGTACAGGGCATTCAAGGATGCCTTCGAGGACCATCCGGAGCTGGCCAAGTGGCTGGCCATGAAGGACGGGGACGGGATGCCCATCATCCTGGAGTTGTCGTCGGGGAGCGCCATCCCTGGCAGCGACAATCCGGACATCGCCAAGCTGCTCAAGAAGCTCAACGAAGATCCGGACTTCCTCACCACCGTCGTTCGTCTCGCGGAGGCCAGAGCACGGCTCCTCCCGGGTGGTTCGGAAGGCGCATCCTAGACCACCTGTAGAGTCGGTCGGGTTGCCTTCGGGTAGCCCGGCCGGCTCGGAACGGAAAATGAAATGATCAAAACCATGGTCATCCTCGCTGCCGTGGCTGTTGTGGCCATCGGTTTCGCCTGGATGATGCTCCGGCCGCACCTGGTGAGGGCCGGGGTGATCAAAAACAGCAAGACGTCCAGGATGGACGTCCGCAACCTCGGCGACGCGTTGCGCGCCACCTTCGGCATTGCCGCGGGGTGGTGCGCGTACGGGGCCCTGCTCTGGCTCATCCAAGAGCAGAGCGGCCCCAACAGCCACGAGTGGCTGCTGGATCCCTGGATGGGGACCAGCTGCTTCGTGGCGGTCTTCGCCGCCCTATGGTCCGTGCCGGATCTGGTCAAGGCCAGAAACTGGCAGGATTCTTCCATCTGGTTCCCGACGGCAGTGTTTACACTGCTCGTCGGGATCGTCACAGTCGTATGGTACATACGGCTGGTGGTGATAGGACTCACGTCTTAGCTTCTGTCTGCGGACAGCGAGCTCCTACCTCCTACATCCCTCGTTAGCGACGGGCTCCTACCACGGGTGGGCTGCTAAAGTTTGACTGATGCTTGTTAAGCGTCTAGTCAACTAAGCAGCCCGCCCACCTTTTCCCTGTGAAATAAAGCTTTATTTATTCCAAAGGAAAGAGGAGCGAGAATATCCATAAAACGTCAAGAAGGCGCGACATCGATGTCGCGCCTTCTTTTTTTTGTAATAGCCTGAAATGGTCCGTTACCACAAGTGCGGAGGATTACAGTTAACTTTACCGTATCCGGGATGAATAGACCCGGACCTCAACGCCCGGGGCTAGACCAGGCCATGCTAATTTTTCTTTCGATATATTCTTAATTTACTTAGACAATCAGGCTAAAAAATATTAAATCTTGACTACTTATTTAAAAACATTTATTGACAAAACCTATACAAAGTCATATAATGCCAAGTTCTTGAATATACAACCCACGTAGATACAAGAGCGTACAGCCAATGCTGTATCCGGCAATGGCCGGAAAAAAAGGCAAGCAAATTGTCTTTTGTACGCAAACTAAGTGTCTTCGGCGGGCGTGAAAGCCCTGTTTTTGTTGACTGAATAAGCCTTGTTCCATTAGCAGGCTAGTCTCCTAAACGAAGATTGAAAATTGAATCGAAACAACATCGCTCTCGGGCAAACGAACTATGAAGGGCAGTTAGGAAACGAGATATTGAGAACAAACTTGATTCCTCCCCGTCAGCAGCGGCGGAGGAGAACTGGAGGAACCGTGTTTTCACTCGGTCTGACAGATGGGGCCGTAAACACGGTTCCCGGTGGCTTCAAGACCATCTTTTGGTCCTGGGCCAAGTTCATCAACCTCTGTCTGGTGGTCGACGGTCTCGTAGCCAGTTCGATCGTCAGCTACTACCTGGCCAAGGCCTTCGGGTATGACTGGGTCGGGTGGGCGGCTCTCGGGCTGTTCGCCTTGGTGGGGATCGGCTCCCAAGTCTACATGATGTGGATGATCTGGGACAAGGTGATCCCGCAGATGGCCAAGGACGGCCAGTACTTTTTTTACGGCGACGAGAAGTACACAGTTCTACGTGGCCGGGAGAACCAGGTGGTCGGTACCTACGACGACAACTATCGACTGGTCGGCAACCTCTTCTGGAAGGGCAACCTGTTCCAGCGAGAGCAGCCCTACCCGGCCAAGGAGGACCTCTCGGGCAAGGCCAAGGATCTGAAGTTGGTCTACACGGGCCAGCGCATCTGCTTGGTCAAGGCCGAAGCCGAGACGATTGATGGAACGATCGTCTACGAGTTTATCCTCTGGTACCAGATCGAGGTCAACAAGGTAAAGGACGTGGTCACCGAGCTGTCAGGGATGTTCTTCGAATCCTTGACCAAGACGGTCGAGGATACAGTACAGGATGCGTTGATGGCGATGCGCACCTTGCACGCGCGTATGCTGACTTCAAAGAGTATCGTTCTCAGTTCTGAATGGCTCCTGCAGGATCTGCCTAGTGTTCCCGAGGGCAGTAAGACTCATCCAGTGGCTGCGACCGACAGGTCTGCAGTTCAGAAGGCTCTCAAGCAGATGCAGAAGAGGCTCGAGCGAGAGGTCCACATCAAGGTCCTCGACTGGGGTTTCGGCAATTTGCATACCCCGGATGGAGAGCTGGAGAAGGCTTTTATGGCGCAGACCGTGGCCATGCACGCGGCTGATGCTGCAGAGTTCGAGGGGGAGTCTAAGCGGTTAAGGGATGCTCCTCGCTGGGCGGAGTGGAGAAAGCGATTCCCAGGAGACCTTGACGGACGCTTCATCGCGGCCCAAGATGGCGCCCACTTCACCCTCAACGAGAGCCACACCACCATCGGGCTCACGCCGGAGGTGGGACAGGTCGCCAAAGATGTCGCTGGTGCCATGAAGAACAAAAGCGGCAAGTCCAAGCCGAGCGGCTCGGGTGGCACGGGGGGCGGCGCCACGTCCTCCTAGGAGGCCGGGTTCGCAGAATGCGTCCCGGTCATAGAAAACAAAGAAGTGGGGAGATCCTGGTCTTCGGACTAGGGTCTACCCACGGAGGAACGAACATGACTGGAACGCAGATTTTCTTGATCCTCGTGGCATTGGCCTTTATGGCAGTGCTCGCCTTCATCCTCAAAATCGTCGCAGGCTTCGGAAAGGCCAAGGACGACTCCGAGAAAAACCCCTACCTCGTCGAGCGCAACTGGAAGGGTGCGCTCGTGACTATCCTAGGCATCGGTCTGGGATGGTACGTGTGGGGGATGCTGCTGACCCTCCTGGGCGGCACGTTCTTCGGCCCGGGTTCCACCAAGACCAAGATGGTCCTGGAGGAGCCCTGGGAAATGGCCACCCCGTTCATAGCGGTGATGGCTGTCGCCTGGGCGATTCCTCAAATCGTCCAGGCCCAGACGACGCTGAGCAATTCAGCGACGTTCTGGTTCCCTGTCACCAAGTGGGGAACCTTCCTGGTGGCCGGTGCCGTCTACATGGTGCTGGCCATCATGGGATTGGCCCACCTGTTCTAGCTCTTGCCTGCGGGCAACGAGCTCCTACCTCCATAGCTCTCTTTCGAGATGAGCTCCTACCTCGGGCGGGCTGCTAAAGTTTGACTGATGCTTGTTAAGCGTCCAGTCAACAATAGCAGCCCGCCCACCTTTTCCCTGTGAAATAAAATTTTATTTATTCCAAAGGAAAGAGGAGAAAAAATAACCGCGTGGCACCGTACGCGCGGTTATTAAAAGGAAATTTTAATCAAAATAACACCGGGTACAGTGCCCCGGTGTTATTTTTTTATCCTTAGCAATTTTACTGAGTGGTCCAGGATTTAAACTTGCTGAATTTGCCGGCGCCATAGCCGTTTTTGGCGCGGACTTTTATCTTGTAAGTATTTCCGGCCTGAAGATAGGTTTCATCGATGGATAGATTGGCCTTTTTTCTTTTGGCCCATTTTTTCACCAAAGTTTTACCCTGCTTCAGCTGGATAACATAACGGTTAGCCCGGCTTATTTTTTTCCAGGTAACTTTTACATTAGTTCCGCCATCGTTTAAATTGGCAATTTTAAGCTTTTTAACCTGGCCAGGCTTGGATTTATTTGCCCCTTCTTTACCAGTATAAAGCTTTTTCTTTACGGAAACGATATTAATGGTTCCGACTTCAGTATCAAGCTGGCCGTCCGGATTCAGTACTTCCACATTGGCATAGCCAGGATTATCGCCTTTTGGCAAATTACCGGTGAGCGTGCTAGCAGTGGCGTCATATTGAATTTTTTTCAAGGGAACGCCACCTACAGTAACTTTGGATTTTTTCTTAAAGCCATAGCCGGTAACGGTAATTTCATTAACAACGTCGTTGTTTACTGAGGTTGGAGAGACAGAAGAAATGCTTGGGGCGGTTTCTGAAGTAACAGTAAAGGCCTTTTTCATATTTTTTGAAACCGTGCCGGTGGCATTTTCAATATTGATACCATAAGTACCGTCAGTTAAGGTGGAAGGGGTCTCCACAATGGCTTCGTGGGAATTAATAACAGACACACTAGTTGCTTCTGTGGAAGCAGCAGCTAAGGAGCCGACAGCTGATCCGCCGGTAAAGTTTACATTCATGCCATTATAAAATCCGGAACCGAAAATGGTGGTTAGGCCGCCGGCGTGATTGGCAGATGGCCAGGGAGCGCCTTTTTTATAGGTAACCGTGGCTGAAGAGCCTGAATTTGAAGGACAATAAGGCTTGTTTAAATTTGACCATAAGGTATAGGTGCCGGCCGGCAAATAACATTTGTTTTTATTTGAACAGACCCAGCTGTATGATCCATAAGGGGTAATGCTATAGGATTGGCTATATGATACGCTGACAGTTTGAGCCGTGTTTAAAGAAAAGGTGGCTGGAGAAGTTTGAGCCCCGCCGGAAAAGCCGGAGCAAGACTGGGTGGCCGTGGCTTTGGCATTGGCAAAGCTGACTTCAAGCAGTTCATCTGTAACAGCGACATCGTCAATCAACCAGCCTCGGAAGGCATTATAAAGGCTGTCAACGGTTTCAAAACGAAAGCGAACATAAACATTGTGTCCTACATAATCGGTAAGATCAAATTTTGGGTTAACCCAAACACCTGGCGCGCCAACTCCGCCGGAGCTATAGGCTCTGTATGAAGGGGCGTCAACATCTTCTTGAGGGTTAATATTGCCGATATTTGTGTAAGTTGTTCCATCAGTGGAAACATCCACATGCATCATGTCATATCGATCAGAATCAACGCCTTCAATTTCCCACCAGGCCCAAAATGATAAAGCCGCAGTGTTTACGCCGGTAAGATCAATTTGAGTGGTCACTAAATTGCCAGTATTTGACGAAGTGGAAGTGCCGCCACTCCAGGCAGACTGATCAGCATAAGGATAGCCAATAAAGGTGCCAGTTGTGGTTTCACCATACCACCAGACACTATTGCCTGATTTTGCAGTAGGTAAATAACCGGAATCTGGTAATTGAACAACGTTATCGTAAAGATCAGCAATAACATTGTAATTTTGAGGATTTTCTTGGAGATGCCAAAAGCCGGTCTTTGACCAGGAACCTTCACCAGATTCCATGTCATCAGACCAAATAGTAGCCGCTGATACGGGCGATACTATCATGATAGCGATGGCAACTGCAAAAAATCCAATAAGAAAAGAGATTTTTTGCCTCATAATTTTTTAATGAGTTAATTAAGTATTGATATTATATAATAATTCGTTATTTGTGTGAAGAGGGTTTTTTTTGTATAATACATACTATAATTATTAATACTTAAAATAATGAAAAAATTATTATTTTCAGGTTTCTTGGGCCTTCTGCTTTTAATGCCGCTGGCAACTTTTGCATCTTATGGCGATGTCACCACTTATGCCGGTAAATTGCTGGCCGGAGACGGTAGAAACAGATTAAAAGCTTATTTAGATTTTCCCCAAGACATTGATTCAGTTGGAAATGGCGCTTTTGTGATTGCAGACACGGAAAATAATGTGATCAGAAAAATTAAGAAAAAAGGAAAAGTTGATACCTTTGCCGGAACCGGTTCTTATGGGGATAAAGACGGAGCCAGGGAAAAATCCAAATTTGCCGAACCTCATGGAGTCTCAATTGCCAATAATGGAGTTGTATTTGTGGCAGATACGGGAAATGACAAGATAAAAAGGGTGAAAAAGGGAAGGGTTAAAACGATTGCTAAAAATTTAAATAAACCTGAAGGCGTAGATGAGCATGGAAACAACGTATATTTTTTAGACACTGGCAACAATGCCTTAAAAAGGGTCAGTAAAAAGGGCGGTACCGTGACAACTATTACTTCTTCCTTGAATAATCCAAAAAAATTGAAAATAAATGATGCCGGTACATATGCTTATATTACTGATTCCGGGGGTTATAAACTGGTGAGAGTGAAGCTGGATGGAGGCTATATTCAGGATATTGCCGGTGATGGCGTGGCCGGAAACAGGGGCGGATCCTGTCTGGGACATGCCAGATTCAGGAATTTATGGGGAATAGCATTAAATGAGGACGCTGAAGGAAATACGGATGTATATGTAACTGACGGGACAGGCACTTTTGCATCTGGCACAGCCGGCGTGGGCGTGGGCTATTTATGGCACGTTGACACCAATAGCAAGGAAAATGAAGAGGGTTGTCAGGTTAATTTGTTGGCAAGCGATGAAAACATGCTTTCCCTTAATTTTCCCAATGGTTTAACCATTTACAATGACAATGCCTATGTTTCCTCAACTGGAATTGGTATTATTTATCGTTATAATATTTTAGATGTAGAAGATAACGGTGTTTTTGCCGGGGCAAACAGATTTGGTGATAAAAATGGAAAAAATCCGATTTTGGGAAGACCAAAGGATTTGGCATTGTCTAAAAATGAGAAGTGGATATATTTTTCAGAAAATAACAAAGTTAGAAAAATAAGAATAAGATCAAAATATGCCAAGCTTGTTGCCGGCAATGTAGTTGATAATTACAATAAAAACGATAATAGGGCCTATATAGGTGGAAATGCCAGGTTTTCTGATGCAGTTGATATAGAAATGTCGCCAAATGGCAAGAAGCTTTATGTGATAGACCATTATAACAATAGAATTCGTTATATTACGGTTAAAAACAGGAAAGCTTATTATTTAACCGGTGCCGGCGGAATTAATTCCGCAGCTGACGCAAATAACGGTTATCAGGAAGGAAGCCGCTGTCCCAATGAATTTGATAAAGGAAAATCAGGTTGTGCCTATTTTTCCCGGCCAGCCGGAGCAGTTTTATCTCCAAACGGGAAATTTCTTTATGTAGCGGACACGGGAAATAATTTAATCAGGCGGGTGACAACCAGAGGTAAAAATAAAGGCAAAACTAAATTAATTGCCGGGCAGACCACAGCCGGACTTGTAAATGGAACCGGCAGTAGTGCAAAATTTAATGCTCCTATGGGAATGGCTATAAATAATGATGGTACGGTTTTGTATGTGGCAGACAGAAACAATCATGCCATTAGAAAAATTGATGTTAAAACAAAAAAAGTAATTACATTAGTGGGCACTGGCAAGGCTGGTTATGAAGAAGGATTATTGGATGACGCTGTTTTATCTTATCCACAGAAATTGAATTTAAGTGGAAATATATTGTATTTTAGCGAAGTTGGCAGTCAAAAAGTAAGATTAGTGGATTTAAGTAAAAATGTGACTAAATTGGTGGCTGGTGGCGGAGACAGGGGTTTTCAAAATGGCGTTCAGAAAGCCGCTCAATTTAATAATCCCAATGGGATTGTTACAAAAGGGGACAGCTTGTATGTAGCTGATTCGCTAAATGATTTAATTAGAAAAGTAAATATTGAAGGTGAAGCGCCTTATACCAATGCAGCGCCTTCTGTTTCATATGTAACGCCTAAATCCTTGAAATACAGCGATTATCCGTCTGGAAATGCCATGATTGAAATAAAAGGCTCTAATTTCAGATATGGCGCCCAAGCCTATTTCGGCAGTTATAAGGTGGCTACTTATGTTCAAAATAGCGGTTCCTTGGCTGTGGAAGTGCCTATTACCTCAATGGCAGTTGGTTACTATGAGGTAAAGGTGGAAAATAGCGACGGGCAATATGATAAGTTGTTAAGAGGATTTTCAGCCCAGGAGATAAATGGAAATGTTCCAAATATTGATCATTGGACAGATTAGTAAGTAGTAAGTAGTAAGTTATAAGTATTAAGATAAAATAAATGGAGGAAAAGCTAGAACCGGTAAATAATTTACCGGAAAAATCCGCCGACGCTGAAGCTTTGGCGGACAAGCCAAAAAAGAAAAAAACCTGGTTAATTATTTTAATTGTAATTATAGGAATTCTTATTATTGGCGGAGGGACGGCCTTGGGATTTGGGTTGTATATTTATAACCAGGTCAAGGAAGAAGCAACAAAGGATAATGTTGTTGAAGAGGTAATTGAGCAGGCAGAAGAAGTAGCAATAGGCCAGGAAGTGAGTTCGTCTAATTTTGGCACCTGGAAAGATGTAAAAGTTGAATATTCCCCGCAAGTTCCGACTTATACGGTAAAGAAAGACCTTTCAGATACATTGAATCCGAAATTAGTTGAAGGGTTTTCAGATGAAGCTAAAAATCAGCTGGTGGAAAATAAGTTTATTGTCACACCCGGATACGACGAAGAATTTTTTACCCTCTATGACGCGAATAGATACGATTATGTACCATCTTTTATAACTACTGATTCCATTCTTCATAATTATCATTTATATTTTAATTATTTGCTGGAAAAAGTGGAAACAGAGTCTCTAAGTGAAGCTCTGAATAAATTGACGGATATAATGCTGGCCGAATCCATGGATCAGTATAAGGAGCTAAAGGATACAAAATGGCAGCAAGAAGCGGAAAAAAACGTGGCTTATTATTCAGTTGCCAAAAAGTTGCTGGATCCTTCTTATGAGCCGGATGAAATGGTGGCCGATGTTGTAGCGGAAGAATTGGCAATGATTGACGCAGCGGAAGAATTAACAGTATCGCCTCTATGGGGTGCAGGCTACAAGGAAGATTACACGCAATACAAGCCGCGCGGCCATTACGATAAAAGTGATGAATTAAAGCAGTATTTCAAAGCCATGATGTGGTATGGCCGCATGACTTTTAGATTTAAAAACGATCAGGAATTAAGACAGGCCGTGCTTATCACCAAAGCCATGCAAAAATCCGATATTTTTAAGCTTTGGGATAAAATATACGAACCTACAAATTTCTTTGTTGGCAAATCAGATGACATTTCTTTTTATGAGATGAAAAGTTTATTTGATGAGGTTTATGGGGTTTCTTTTACCACCAATGATTTAATTGATGAAGAAAAATTTAAATCTTTGAAGGAAAAGGCAGCTGATTTGGAAGGTCCGAAATTAAACTCTATTCCTGTGTTAGGGGTGACAGCAGGTGGAAATGAAGATTTGGAAGAAGAAATCAAAGGTTTTAGATTTATGGGCCAAAGATATACCATAGATGCTGATATTTTTCAAAATTTGATTTGCAGGCAAGTTGGTAATTTGGATGGAACCATGGATTGTCCAAAGCCGGGACAATCAAGGATGTTGCCAAAAAATCTGGATATTCCGGCGGCAATGGGATCTGAGGTTGCCTTAAATATTTTAGAAGATGAAGGAGAGACAAAATACGAGAAATATCCTGAACAAATGAAAAACTTGAAAAAATATATTGCCGACTTGGATCAGGGAACCTGGACCCAGAATTTATACTGGGGTTGGATGTATACGCTAAAACCGTTGTTGCAGCAGTTTGGAGAGGGCTACCCATTATTTATGCAGAACAGGCCGTGGGACAGGAAAGAATTGGTTACATATCTGTCTTCATGGACGGAATTAAAGCATGATACTATTTTATACGCTAAACAAGTCTATGCTGAACTGGGCGGAGGTCCGGTGGAGGAAATTGATGATCGTGGTTATGTAGAACCAATTCCAGAAGTTTATGCAAGATTGTCTAGCTTAATTAATTTAACTAACGATGGATTGTCATCAAGAAACTTGTTAGATAGCAAAGATAAAGATAATTTAAAATTATTTGATGAATTAGTGGTGAATTTATTAGAAATTTCAGAAAAAGAATTAAACAACGAACCTCTAACTGAGAAAGAGTATGAAGTGATTAAAACCTATGGTGGATCTTTGGAGCATTTATGGCTTGAGACTTTTTCCGAAGAAGACAAAGCCGAAAAATCAACGGAAGATTTATTAAATGAGTATCCGGCTGCCTTGGTGACAGATGTGGCCACAGATCCAAACGGGGCGGTGTTGGAAGAAGCAGTAGGATATATTAATAATATTTACGTGGTCTTTCCTGTAGATGGAACCCTGAAGATTCTAAAAGGCGGAGTATATTCACAATATGAATTTTTGGTGCCGCTTGATCAGAGGATGACTGATACGGAATGGAGAAAGAAGCTGGAAAATCAGGAAAATGTTCCGCCGGTGGCAGATTGGCAAAAGAAATTTTTAATAGAGGATCCATACGGTCTTGAAGTATCAGAGTAAAAAGAGAATAATTTTTTACGGAATTATAATAATATTATTATTGCTCTTTATATTAATAATATTTATTCCTTTAAAAACAAATTCTCAAAAAAAGAAATTTTCAATGATTGGCGATGTTGATAATGACGGATATGAGGAAGCTTTGGTGGTATTGGAGAAAAGGGGATATTATGGTCCGGATTTACCTTTTTGGCTGGATGAAAATATCGATGACTATGGCAATCATTTATTTGTTTATAAAATGGAAAAAACTGAACCAGAATTGCAATGGGCTTCTTCTACTATTCCCTATGATATTTATGCTTTAGAAATAACAGATACTGATAATGATGGAAAAAATGATTTAATAGTGAATGAAGGAGAGGTTGTGATGGAATGGCGGGATTTTGGTTTTTTTGAGAAGTAATTGTTGAAAAGTTTGTTGACAGTTATAGATTATTACTATAAAATATATTCATAGGTAGTATGTCCCGAAACCACGGGTCAAATTACGTGTCAGAGAAAACACCCATTTCCGGGTGTTTTTTATGGGTTCGACCTGCCCGCCGAAGCCCGAAGGGCGAAGGAAGGTTCCCGCCGGGTCCACCCAGTTCGGCCCCGCATTCGCGGGGCTGGACTTTAAAAATATTTTCCATATTTAGCCATAAATTCAGGAGTTAGATTTTTGGATATTTTTTGGCCAAGTTCTTTTTTGAGCATCATCGCATTAGCAGCGGCCTTGGCTGAGGGGTGATTGTTGAAGTAGACATAAACATCTTTGGTTTTATCAGGCAGATTAAATATTTCTTGGCTTATTTTTTTTATTTCATCTGGTTCATAAAAATAATCGTAACGAGCATCTTTGTCTGGCCCTTTAGAATACCAGTCTTTTTTGTTGTGGCCATGTAGACGTAGGTATTGAGTTTTGCCAAAAGGGCAAAAGCGATTAAACTTTCCAAAAGGATCATCCACATTTACCCAAGGAGTGTTTGAATCTTCGAGCATTCTATAAGCTTCGTCACTTCCTAAAAAAGAAGGATGCCTGAATTCTACTGTTTTTGGATATTCTTCGAAGTCTTTTAAAATGTCGTCTAAGATTTCCAAACCTTTTTCATCGGCATGAAAACTATAAGGAAATTGAATCAATAAGGCGGCAAATTTACCGGCTTTGATAAGGGGTTCCAATGATTTTTTAAAAATATCAATATCTTTTACTGTAGCTTGTTCAGACATTTCCGGATGCGTAAAATTTTGGTAAAGTTTTACGGAAAATTTAAAATCCTTGGGAGTTTTTTTTACCCAGGAGTTGGAGAATGTTTCAGGGATTAATCTATAGAAAGTTACATTTACTTCCACCGTGTTAAAGTGTTCGGAAAAATAAGTCAGCTCGTCAATTTTTCCCTTGGGGTAAAAAATTCCCTTCCATTTGTTTGGGCCGGTGGGATAGCTCCAGCCGCTTGTGCCGATGTGGATTTTCATAATTTTTAATTATCCATTTCTGATACCATTCTAACATATAATCATCGTCAAA
>JBDRCS010000095.1:0-37401 GCA_043821615.1 Patescibacteria group bacterium | reverse complement strand
TAATTGTTATTATTTTTATTTTTCCACAGTTTATTATATATATTATAGCACAATTTTTAAATTACCACAATTATTCAGCCTCTTCAAAAATAGACAATTTTATCACGCCATTGCTGCGATTATAGCTTAATATTTGGTAATTAAATCCTTCAATCTGGTTTTCGGTAATTTCCTCACCAGTTTTATTTTTAACAAAATTAAGCGCCTCTGCTTTTGAAATTAACAATAGTTCAGGATCGGCCTTAATTGATAATTGAAACTCATCAGCATTAACACCCGGCTCCACTGAAGTTGTTGATTGCTTAATATTGAAATCAATAATTTGTGGTACAACAATATCAAAATTATTTTCTTTTTTAATGTTTTCCAAATTTTCTTCTACCAATTTATTTACTAAGTCTTCTTTGCCTTGCTCAATATTTGCCTGAGAAACTAATTTGGCATCGGCCGGCGACTGGCCGGTTTGCTTGCTTATTTCTTCAGTCACCAGCATTTCATTGCCATTAACATGAACTTCGGCCAGTCTTCCTAATAAAACACCATCGGAAACAGTATTTGCGCCTGTAACATCCACATCCACCACCATATTAAATCCTAAGGCAGGTAAAACATCTTCCTGAATTGTTTCTTCCACTGCTTCTGTTGTTGTTTGCTCTTTCTTTTTATCTCCGGTGCCAAATATGCTGTCCCAGCGTAAAACTACTAAAATTGCCAAAGCCACAAACACTACCCCCAGACCGATTAGTAAGTATTTTTGAGTATTGCCTCCACCGCTTCTAATTACTCTTTCTTTTGGGGCTTTTTTAATTTTAAATTCCGGCTTTTCCTGGATTTTCTTTTCCTCTTTTTCCGGTTTTCCTATTGGAATCAAGGAAGATTTTCCAATTTTTGAAGGCTTAATAAAACCAGCCAATAAATTTAGGTCTGTTTTTTCATAATTTTTTTCAAATCCCCTTAAAGCCAGGCCAACCACTTCATAATACAAGGCATTTTTTAAATCTACGTCCTTACTGACAATATTTATTTGCGGTTCTCCTAAAACCACTTCTTTCCCTAATTTTTCCTTTAAATAATCCATTAATCCCGGCATTTTAGCTCCTCCTCCGGTTAATACTATTTTTTCAATATTCATTCCGCTTCTTTCTCCGCAAAACTTTAAATTCATTTTAATTTCCCTGATAAATTCATCTAAATTGTCTTCCAGGGCCTTTTTAATTTTTTCATTAGTTAGACCCTTGTTCTTTTTTAAGTCTTCAGCCCTGTCTTTGGTAAGTTTCAATTTTCTTCCGATTGTTGAAGTAATTTTATTGCCTGCCAAATCAATTACGGAAATAAAATTTAACCCGTATTTAGTAACAAAGCTTAATTTTGAAGAATCGGCACCGATGTCTAAAATGACTGTTTTTCCTTTTTCCTTGGCAGATAACAATGTTCTGGATATTGCATTGGCCTCCAAATCAAACACAATTGGCCTTAATCCGGCCTCTCTTAAGGCTTCGTATAAATCTTTTACAATATCTTTATAAATCGCAGCCACAAAAACTTCATATTGGCCGTTCTTGCTGTTAATTACTTTAAAATCCCAAAAAACCTCAGCCACAGTTACCGGAAAAAAATTATCAATTTCATTATTTAAAACTGCCCTAATTTGATCTTCTTTTAGGGAAGAAGGTAATTCAAAAATATGGGTAAAAACACGAGAATCAGGCACATTTACTATTACATTGGCATCAGTTATTGACTTGGGGCTGGCTTTTTTTAATAAATCCTTAAAATATAAGGATAATTTTTCTTTATCTTTAATTTCGCCATTTTTAATAACATTTTCATCCAAAATAATACGGGAATATCCGTGGACTTTTGGCTTCGAAACCCTGTCAGTTAATAATATGGCCTCCAGAGAATAATCGGAAATATCAATTGCCAACGATCTCTTCATATAAATTATCTGTTATTTAATTTGTTAATTCCTGCCAGTTAATGATATTTAAATCACTATCTGCCTCTATTTCTATTTTTCTAACATAAGACCCGGTATCATCTGTAGCTGTACCAATTACATTTTTTATAGCATTTCCTTCAGTAGTTGTCGCATCCAAACCGCCTTCGCCGCCAGCTCCTCCTGCATCAAACGTGTCCTGCCCTCCTGCTCCTCCGGAAATATCCATAATATTCGTGGTTAAAGTGGCTGCCCTTAAAAATATATCACCACCAGCCCCTCCGCCACCAACAGCCCCGATGATTGAACCGCTTCTTCCTACGCCAGCTCCTCCCTTGGCTGTAATATTTGCATTATTTGTATATTGCGCATAAATATAGGCTGTGCCTCCGCCGGCACCGCCGTCAGGATTTGGAGTTACGCCATTGTTTCCACCGCCTCCGCCTCCACCTCCGCCGAAGATCAATTTATTGCTCAAATCATAAGAAAGATCATTGCCAAAATCTGCAATCGCTCCTAAAAAATCAATGCCTTCACCGCCAACAGTAACATTGGATCCGCCTCCGCCGGCTGTTCCTAAATATAAAGTCCTGTAATATCCGCCGGCTCCTCCATTACTGCCTGTATCCGGAAAAGTGTGCGGCCACCACCACCAAACTTCATAATTATCCACTGGTGTAGCTCCGCCTCCTGACCCAACACCGGTTATGCCTTCGCCGCATTGACCCCAGGCATCAAATCCGCAATTTCCACAGCTTCCGCCTCGATAACCCTTTCCAACTACGCTAATTTGCCCGGATCCTTCAAAATTTAAATTGTTATTTGCCTTAAAAGCTAAAATTCCTCCCACATTGCCGTCCCAGCCATCAGTCGTAAGCGTGGCCCCGTCAACAATGGTCACATTTGTGTATTGGGGAATTCTAATTACTTGCACCTTTTCACCAACACCATCCTGAATATAAGAATTTCCCATGTTTTCATCAAATAAGATTTCATCTCCATTAATGCCAGAGATTGTCATTTCCTCATATTGGCCGGCTAGATTATTGGGGAAGTCATTATTGTTCATTTGAATTAAAAGCACATCATCGTCCACGGAAAAACTTCCTTCACCAGCTGCATTAGAAATAGTTATTTTGTTTTCTTCGGCTTCACCGGCTCCATAATTACCATTGGCCAAAGGCCTCTTCACATCATCAATGGTTGTTTCTCCGGCCACGCTTAAAGCACCATCTGATCCGTTTCCAAAACCGACGCTTATTTCCAGCGTGCAAGTGCCATCTGCAAAATTTAAAGTTGAATTATATGATTCCCAGTTAGATTTTATATAATTAAGGGCTTCTTCCTGGCATGACAAAGCATAATTATAGGCTTTTTCACTTTGAGTTTCAGAAAAAGCCATTTTAACTTCGCTGATTCCGGATAAAGAAATGCTTATTCCCACGGCCAAAGCCACTGAAGCCACTATTAAGACCAGTATCAGAGCCACATAACCTTTATTGTTTTTAATAATTTTCATATTTAATAGCCTCTTATTTCTACGGTTGTTTCATAATGTTCAAACGCTGCCCAGTCTAATAAAACTTCAGGGTTTTCATAATTAAAATCCATGGAAATTTTTACGTTCTTTGTGGCCGGATTTGTCCCGCCCGGATAAGTATAAGACATATCAGTAAAAATGCCGTTGCTTACCTCAATTTTATCAGCTGTCAGTACCTCTTCCGGACCGCCCTCTTCCTGAATAGTAATATTCTGCGCACCATCATTAAATTTTATGGTAATATTCGGATCTCCACCCCTTCCCAAAACCAATTCCTTGGCACTTAATGATTCTATATTTTCTGAATTTCTTATTTCATAAGTCATCTTTTCTAAGGAGAATCTGGCATTTTGCTGCAATTCCCTGTCCACATAAGCGTTCACTCCTCCATACAAAACATCCCAGGTGAATTGGGTAACCGCAACCATCAACACCGCCAACAAGGCAATGTAAATCATTATTTCTATTAATGAAAAACCCTTTTTTGTTTCTTTCCTCCCCATGTGTATTATTGCAAGGTGTAATTAATGTTCATTAAATACATTTCCGGCGTGGAAGAACCGTCAGAATCAAAGGTGGCCCGGTATTGCATCCATCGGTTACCATTTAAATCCGTAGAAATTGTAGCCTCCTCAGGATCGTTAAAATACGTATCAGCCCCGGCTGCCCCATACCAGACTGCGCCGTCCAGCCCAAGCTCATCATACGATGCTTTCATTTGCGCCCTTAAATCATGGCTCTCAGATTCATTGGTCATCCAGTTAATAATATTAAAAGCCGAAGTTCCGCCGGTATCATATTTATTTGAAGTATAAACTCCCTGAGCCGGATAAGCCGCATAAAGACCCAGTAAATAATTATTTACAACTTCAGAAGATGTTAAGCCGGTACTATATACTCTGGCTTCGTCAATTAAGCCTTCATAGAAAAAACCGGAATCATTTTCTGAACCTATAAATGTATCACCGGTTCCGTCTGCAACTTCTCCCTCGGCTTCTTCGCTAGCCACCTCAAAGCCGTCAACATATAATCTGATATTGGAGCCGTCGTAGGTGCCGGCCACATGGTGCCAGTCTCCCCAGGCGGAAATTTCACCTGATGTAAGCGTATGATCCGTGCCATCCACGTTCAATTGGAAAATTACCACATTAGGAGAGTCATAATCAGCCCCGCCTACTCGCAAAGCCCGATTAGACGACCCGTTTGTTAAAATATTCTGTAAACCGCCGTTTCCGGAAAAATTAATCCAGGCTTCCAGGCTAATTTCTTCTCTGGGATTTAAATTTTCATCATTAGTTATTCTGACCCGATCATCACTACCGTCAAAATACAAACCAGATCCGAGTTTGCCTCTTCTCCAGGTAGGAGCATTAGCTGCCGGCTGTAATGCGCCATTATTTCCATATGGAGAATTATCAAGCGTGGTCGAATTAATATTATCTGCCAGTCTCCACCAACCCGCTAGATTATTAGAATATGAATTTAACACTTCTTCAGCCGACATTATATTACTCCATAATTTTACTTCATCAATTTGTCCTTCAAAATCATTGCCAATTTTTAAAGCTGAAACATTATCTGTCCAATTACCATTATAGGTTTCTGAACCAGTTTGTAAATTTCCATCTATATAAATTTTCATTCCTTTATCTCCATATATACCTACAAAATGATGCCATTGAGTGTCAGACAATCTATTATCCGAAGTAACTGTATAAGCCTGGCCAGCACCATCTCTCAAGAAGAATTTTAATTTACCTTCTTCACCCGAAGCCGAAGCCAAGTATGCTCCAAAACCATTGTTTCCTTCTTTACCAATTAAATATTGGTCTGTCGGAGATGAAGTCCAATCTGCTGTTGTTTTAAACCACAACTCAACTGAACCAGTATCAACTAAATTTAAAGAATAATCATTAGGCACATTCATATAATCATCTACTCCGTCTAAGGCCAATGCTTCTTTATATTTACCTGAAGATGAATAGCCAAGACCACCAATTAATGATCCATTATTATTCCATCCGGAAGAATCGTCAGTGCTGTTGTTAAAATGCCAATCACCTACCAGGTCAATATTTCTTTTAAATAATCCATAGACCTGTTCATCAATCAAGCCTCTATTATATATTTGCAATTCATCCATTAATCCTTCAAAAGTATAAATTTCATCACTAGCTTGAATTGGTTTTGAAGTTACATTAATATTATTTTGAAAAACCACATCAGCCGCGTCTTTGACTCCATTTACAAATATTTTTATATTAGAACCGTCAAATACACCGGTCACATAATACCACTTACCTGTTTCAATGCTGTGGTCAGACGCTACAGAAACCCTATTGTTCCAATCGCCATCAGGTGTAACAATAAATTCAATTTTATCACTTGGATCAATGGCCAAGCCATAATCCCAGTCTGTACCAAAATTTTGATATTTACCTAAAATATTTTCCCAATCTCCGCTGTCACCTTCTCTATATATCCAAGCCGATACAGATCCTCTATCTTTCAAGGCAATGTGACTTTTTCCAGATACACCAGAAACTTCAAACGGGTCAGAGAAAGCAGCAAAGCCCACTCTCTCGCCCACATGAGCTCTCTCGCCGTCATTATTTTGATCTTCAGACAAATAATAACCTACATGGGTAGATGATAAAGGTGAGCACACTGTGGACCAGGAACCATCAATTTCATTCATTCCTAATTGTTGGCCAATTACCACAGGCGGACTTGAATAACTATTATTAAATGCATAAGTCGTACAGCCAGAATCATATCCCATCACATTTTGAGGAGTAATCTGAGTTTCATAATTAACTGTTTCAATTGTACCTGTCTTATTATTTTCCATTGCCATCCAGCCGACTGTTTCACTGCCATGAGTATCAGTCACTTCTGCTCCGTTTAAGCCAACCTGTATAGATGAAGTATTTGGTTGATTTTCCTCATGAGTATATTCACTTGTCCAGGATGTAATCCAGTCAGAATCATTATCTGTTTGCACCTGAGTAGCAACAACAGGTGCCTCTGCATAAGTATTTTCATAAGCTTGCTGAACTTGCTGGCTTGCACCCCAGCCATTTCCGGCTGAAGCCACCACATCTGTATCAAATTTATGAGCTTCCAATTTGGTACCGTCACCTAAAGTATAAAATCCCTCTTCTAAGGCCATGTAATAAACATGGTCCCAATGATTACTGCCAGGAGGAGAATTATCTGGTGGATAATCTAATTTTACTTCAAAACTGTTTGTCGTCACATTCCTCACCCTCAATGAGGCCGGAGAATTATTATTATGCTGGTTATACATTTGTGTAAAAATCACAGGATTGTCAAAATCATAATCCAAATTCACTGTAGTCCAATTAGCATCTGTTGTCATTTCACCCACATCCATTTTTAATCCGGAAAAACTTGGGTCCAAAATATATACAAAATCATCAATGCCATCAAAATGCAAAGCATTGCCAAATTTACCCGCCTGCCAGGCCTGAAAATAATTATCCAAAGAAAATGGCCCGCTAAATGCAATAAAGCCTACATCTTCAGCATCATGAAACCTTTCTTCATCATTAGTTTGATCTTCCTCTATATGAACACCCAATTCAGTTGTATTGTTCTTGCAAATTACAGCCCAAGATCCGTCATTACCATCCATGGCCAATTGATTTGCCAATACAATCGGAGGATCAGCATAAGTATTTCCAAAACTATAATCATAACAGCCATTGTCATGGCCTTCAGTTATTCTGCCAGTAAGTTGGGTTTCATAATCCACACCATCAATCTCACCTAATTTATTTGTTTGCACTGCTACCCAGCCAATTGTTTCTGAACCATGGCTATCTGTCACTTCTGCACCGTTTAAAGCTATTTGAATTGAATTATTAGTTGGCGTGCCATTTCTATTGCCATGATCAGAAGACCAGGATGTAATCCAATCTGCATCATTATTTGTCATTACCTGTGTCAGTACAACCGGCGCCCCAGTATAAGAATGGCTATAAGATTGTTGCACCTGATGCGGACCATCCCAGCCATTGTTGGCTGAGGCCACGACATCTGTATCAAATTTATGACCTTCAATTTGCGTACCATCTGGCATTGTCCAGGAACCCTCTTCAATTACCATGTAATAAATATCCTCTGCTACATCACTGGTTGGCACATAACTATCTGGTGGATAATCTAATTTCACTTCAAAGCTATTAGCCGTTACATTTCTTACTCTCACACTAAAAGGAGAGTTAGTGCTATTGTTTTCATAAACTTGGGCCACTACCACCGGATCTGTATATGTATTTGTAAGATTAACTGTGGTCCAGCTACTGTCAGTGGAAACCTCGCCAGCTTCCATGGTTAAACCAGTAGTATAATTTCTTAATAAGCCGGCATTATTATATGCGGAAGAATCTTCTGCATTCTCACCTGTGCCTTCATCAAAATGCATACGCAATCTATTTTCC
The DNA here is from genome assembly GCA_043821615.1 of Patescibacteria group bacterium. Taxonomy (GTDB): domain Bacteria; phylum Patescibacteriota; class Patescibacteriia; order UBA9570; family JAHJKD01; genus JBDRCS01. The sequence continues at coordinate 29,456 of JBDRCS010000095.1, read as the reverse complement.
AAAATTCCACTTTCAAAATGATCTAAAATTTCTGAAGAAGTTAGCACTCTATTATAAACTGCTACTTCATCCATTTTTCCATCTAAATTCAAGGTATTCTGGCTGGAAGACCCAATAAATAAATCACCTACATTTGTATAATCAATGTCACCTTCAAAATCTTCTTCCCCCTGAAGCTGGCCATCTACATAAACCTTTGCTTTTGCTCCGTCATATGTTGCCGCTATGTGATACCATTGTCCGGTAGAAATTGTGTTATCAGCTGTTTGAACATTAGAATATTCAGACCCATTTCCCACCTGCCAAATAATCGCATTGGATGGCACGTCCGCTCTTAAAACATAGCCGCGTGTATAATCGTCGGGCGTGCTGGTATGTTTTTCTACCAGCCAAAAATCTTCCAGCACGTCAAAATTAACCCAGGCTTCCACGGTAATGGCTTTGCTGGGATTTAAAGAAGGATTATCCGGCACTTGCACATAAGAACCCGGGCCATTAAAATCCAGGGCAGCATCATACTTGCCCGGATCTGCCCAGGTGGCTCCGGTAATGTTGCCGTTATTGCCTTTTCCGGAACGGTCATAAGCCACAGTACCGTCACCCTGATCCAGATGCCACAAACCCACGGCCGATTCAATGTAATCGTACATAAAACCCTTTAGCTGAACATGGCCATTGTCTGAAACGGACGAACTAATAACCGTGTTTAAATTTTCCCCGTCGGAAAATTCCATATCCGTATCTTCTATCCAGGCATCAGAATCCCAGATTGTCAGATATTTTTCTAAAACTATTTCATTGGGCCTGCCGGAATCATACAGCCAGGAAACTGTGACTGTAACTTTTTTTGTAGCCAGATCTAAATTTCCTCCTGTCTCCACAATTTGTCCGTTTAAATCCCTATATACTTCTCCCACATTAATTATTCTAGTGTAATCCCGGTCTCCGGATACAGCCACTACATCATCCACCCCGGAAAACCTCCAATAGCCGGCCGTGTCATCCAGGCCATGATTGCCATAAACCAATTCATTCCAGGCTCGCTTGGAAATGCTTTCCGTGGCTTCCATGCCTTCTTCGGCAATGGTCTGGGCTTTATTCCTTTCCCGGGAAAATCTGGATAAATCATAGGCATCTGTCACCAGTAAAATCACTCCGCCGGCAATTAACACAAAAACCCCTATAGCAATCAGCACTTCAGGTAAAGAGATTCCTTTTTTATTTTTTATCCAATTCATATAGTTAAATCGTTAAATTAATTAAACCCAAGTTATTGATTTCAATTAATGCCTGGCTCCCATTATCTGCATCTATGGTTACGTTCCCGGCCGGAAAAGGCTCGCCCTTAGTTTTTAAAAAATAAATATCCTCTCCAAAATCCGTGCTTATGTTTAAGAAACCGTCAATTCCCGAGGGGCCGTAATAATACTCTGAAAATACCACTCCCTGGTAAACTCCAAATTCCTGATTCACCAAATCAAAATGTACTCCCCATTCATCATCAGATTTTCCGGTCACAGACATATTTTGGGCTTCTCGCAATGCCTGCACTATATCCTTACTGGTCGTATCCAGACCCTGGTCAATTTGATAACCCCTGTAAAAAGGCAAAGATAATCCGCCCAGCATGGCGATCAGAGCCACAACCAGCAACAATTCCACCAATGAGACGCCTTTTTGATTATTCATGTTATTTTCCCGTTAAAGTACTGGATATCGAGTAAATTGGAGTAATAATGGACAGCGCTAATCCGCCCACTACCAGGCCGATGCCCACCAATAAAACCGGTTCCAATATTGTTGTTAGATTCTCCGTGATATTATTGACTTCTTCTTCGTAATAGCCGGATAAATAGCTCATTGTTTCCTCTAGATTTCCCGAATCTTCCCCCACTCTCAGCATGTGTGTTTCCAGACTGGGAAATTCATTTTCATGCTCAACCAGAGATTCAGACAAAGGTATTCCTTTTTTAACTTCTTCCGATGCCTGGGCCAAATCTTTTTTGTAAATATAATTATTTAAAGTTTCCGCTCCAATCTCCAATGATCTGTCAATCGGCAATCCGCTTCTTAACAAGATGCTCATATTTCTGTTAAATCTGGCTAAATTCATGTTTTTCGAAATCTTTGAAACAATCGGGAAATGCAACAATATCCTGTGGGTAAACGGCCTTATAAATTTCAAACGTAAAAACCAAAATAAAAATATCACACCAACTACAACGCCAATGGCAATATAAAGTCCGTAGCTCTGCATCATCTCAGATATCCACATTAATGCCCGGGTTGTAATGGGCAGTTCTGCGTCCATGCTTTCAAATAATTTCGTCACTTTCGGCAAAACAAATATGCCCAAAGTTAACCCCAATATTACCGTAGCCCCGATTACAAAACCGGGGTACATCATGGCACTTCTTATTTTCCTTTTTAGGGCCATATCCGCTTCCATATGTTCAGCGAGGTAGGCCATGTTTTCTTCCAAGGTTCCGCTTTCTTCCGATACCCTGATAATGCTGGTAAAATAATTCGGAAAAATTTTCGGATATTTTTCCATTGATTCGGCTAAATTTTTTCCCGCTTCCACATTGCCAATAATTTCACCCAGCACTTTTTTAAATTTGCCCTTGGCCTGATCATAGACAACTTCCAGAGCTTCTTTCAGGGACAGGCCTGCCTTAATCATAACTGCCATATTTTTGGCAAACAAAACTTTTTCCACGGTTGAAACCCTGCCAAAGCTTAAGGAAATGTTAATCCCCTTTTTTTCCTTTGCCTGCAATTCTGTTTTTTCTCCCTTGGCATGAATAGTAATGGGCATCAATCCCTCCTCTTCAACCATTTTTTTGGCCTCTTCCTTGCTGGCCGCCTGAACAGCGCCTTTCTTTATGTCGCCTTTTTTAGATGAGGCAGTATATATATAGTCCATAGTATTTAGTTGCTAGTCCCTGGTTACCCTTAAAATCTCTTCCATTGTTGTCTGTCCCTTAAGGGCTTTGGTAACGCCGTCCTTAAACATCGTTGTCATGCCGTTTGCTATAGCCACCTCTCTTACCTCTGTGGCATTGGCGTTTTTCATGATTAATTCTTTGATGTTATCTTTCATTTCCAACAGTTCATAAATTCCCAGACGGCCTAAATACCCGCTTTCATGGCAGGTTTTACAGCCTTTGCCTTTGTATAAATTTAATTCTTTAATATTCTTCTTGCCCACCGCACTTTCAAAATCAAGCCCGGCCGCTTCCATTTCCTTTAATAATTTTTCCAGCTCCTTGCCTTTTAACACATAACTTTGCAGACATTTGGGACAAATTTTTCTAACCAGTCTTTGAGCGATAATTATATGAACAGTGGAAGCAATTAAAAAAGGCTCCACCTCCATATCAAGAAGCCTTGGTAAAGCCGTAGGCGCGTCATTTGTATGCAAAGTGGATAAAACCAAATGACCGGTCATGGCCGCATTCACGGCAATGCCGGCTGTTTCATTATCTCTAATCTCACCAACCATTAGCACATCCGGATCTTGCCTCAGCAATGATCTCAGCCCGGCCGCAAAAGTGAGGTTGGTTTTTACATTTACCTGGATCTGATTAACGCCCTCCAAATCATATTCCACCGGGTCTTCAATGGTGGCGATATTTATTTCTCTTTTATTCAATAATTTTAGCAAGGCATATAAAGTAGTGGTTTTACCGGAGCCGGTTGGGCCGGTTGCCAGAATCATGCCATAAGGCCGTTTATAGGCCGCCGTAATTTTCTTTAAATCTTCATCTTCAAAACCAAGCTCCTTAAGGCCGATTGATTTTGACCCGCCCGATAACAATCTCATAACCACCTTTTCACCTTCGGAAACCGGTAAAATCGAAACTCTCACATCCACTCTTTCATCATGAAAACTTTTAGAAAACTTTCCGTCCTGGGCCGCCCGATGCTCGTCCGTCCTTAGTCGGGACATAATTTTTACCCTCATTACAATCAATTCAGAAACTTCTTTTGGCAATTCAATCACGTCATGTAAAACGCCGTCAATTCTAAAACGCACAATCATTTTTTTTCGATGCGGTTCTATGTGAATGTCAGAGGCTTTGTTTTCGTAGGCATATTCTACGATCGTATCCACAATTTTAATAATCGGCAGATCCGGCGAGCTACTGCCACTCCCCTCCGCTTCTTTCAAGCTCTCTTCTATTATCTGATCAAATTCTTCCTTTATCTCTTTTTTATATTTTGCCAATGAAGAATTTATTTCCTCTTTGGATGACAAATGGGCAATCACATTTTTACCGGTTTTTTTCTTAATTGCCTGCACCAATTCCAAATCATCAGGATTAGCCATTGCTACCTTGATTCCGTCTTTATCCTCGGCATAAGCCACAATATGCCTCTTTCTGGCTAAGCTTTCCGGTATTAATTTTAATACTTCCGTATTTATTGGTTCCTTAGACACCTCAATGAAAGGAATGTCTAAAATAGTGGATAAAACTTGTCCTAATTGGTCTTCTTTAATTAAATTCCGGTCAACCAGTACTTCAAGTAGTTCTTTTTTGGTTTCTTCGGATTCTTTTTCCGCTTCTGCAAACTTCTTTTCACTAATAAAATCAGAATCAACTAAAAATGCCCTTAAATCCTTGGTGGATATCTTCATTTTATATTTTTGTTTTATTAATTAATACATCTTTATTATACCATATTTTTAAACTTTTGAAAATGGGGATAAACAAAAAAGCGCAACTTTTGGTTGCGCTTTTAAGACTGTAAAAACTACATTTTTAAATACATCTTTATTCTTTCAATAACCTCTTCCAGAGAAACTTCTGATTTTATTAAATAATATACAGGTTTTGTTTCCAGGCAATCTTTTACAATTTCATCATCCGCGCCTAAATTAGTTAATATCACCACCGGCACTTCCTTGCCCCATTTGCTTTCTTCCCTTAATTTTTTAAGCATAGTTACGCCATCAACTTTTGGCATAATAATATCTAGTAAAATTAAATCAGGTTTATTTTTAATAGCCTGCTTTAACCCCTCCTTACCATTTGCTCCTGTAAAAACTTCGAAACCTTGATCCTTAATTTTATCTCTTAAAGCACTGCGTAATGATGGCTCGTCTTCAACTATTAAAATCTTTTTTTTCATATAAATTATTATCTTGTTACAGATATTGTTGAGTTTTCGGCATCTGGTGCGCAAACTGTGATTCTGCCATTGGCATCTTTGGCAATATGATAGCCGGCTCCATTAGTTGTAGCGCCCTGGGGATCAGTGGGAATGGCCACAATATATGTACCGCTAGCTGTTAATACGGATAAATCAACTAAGCCCGTACAAGTGCCACCGGTTTTACAAATTTCATTTGTCGCCACGCCAGAACAATCAGCTGAAGTGGGAATGGAAGCAGGTATTGATCCGTCATTGTCAATCGCATACTGCCAGGCACCGTTTAAAATTGTATTAACATCAGCTGCTCTTTCACTATCTCTTGTGTCTGCCAATTGCTTGGCCGGGTTAATGGCGATAATTACAATTCCTGCCAAAATGGCTATTGCCGCCACTATCAGTAAAATTTCTAGTAATGTAAATCCTTTGTTGTTCATAATTATTCTTTATCTTTTAAATGTACTATAACATATTTAATTATATATCTTAAATATTTTTTCCGGAATAACTTTTTATTTTTTCTTTAATCCCACTTTAATCCTTTCAATCACATCGTTAATCTTCCAATCGGCCTTAATTAAGAAATCATCAACTCCCTGTTCTTTTGACTCTTCCAAATCTTCTTCATTAGAAAGATTGGTAAGCACAATTACTTTAATGTTTTTCCCTTTGGGATTTGCCCTTAGCTTCTTTAAAAAAGTCATCCCATCCATTACCGGCATAACAATGTCCAATAAAATAAGGTCAGGATTTTTTTCCAAAGCCAGTTTCAGGCCGACTTTTCCGTCTGGGGCTTCAAGAAAATCAAAGCCTTCTTCGTTTAGCCTACTTGCGATTAATTTCCTCACTGAAGTCTCGTCTTCAATGAGCAGGACGATATTTTTTTTCTTTGTCATTTATTTAAAAAAAAATAATTAAACTACTAATCCCTTTTTTTCCTTTTTTCTTTTCATTCCCGAAAGAGGCAGGGTAATATAAAATGTTGTGCCTTTATTTAATTTTGATGTAAACCAAATTTTTCCGCCAATTTGTTTCAAAATTGATTTTACAATATATAAGCCCAAACCTGTACCGGATGTATGCTTTATTCTGGCATTTTCCGCTCTGAACATTCTTTGAAATATCAGAGTCTGATCATGCCGGGGGATGCCCTGGCCGTTATCAGCCACGGAAATTTTGAAATTTTTTCCTGATTTTAATACTTTAATATTAATTTTACCATGATAATTTGAATATTTGGTTGCATTATCAAAAACATTGGTAAAGATAACATGCATCAATTGTTCATCCAAATTAAATGTTTTCTTTAATCCTTTTTCATAAGATACATTAACTTTCAATAAATTTCTCTTAATTTCAATTTCATGGTCATGGATTACCCTGGCTATTAATTTCTGTAAATTAATCATTTTTGGATCCACTACAAATTCCCCTGATTCTATACGGGTAACATTTAAAAAGCCGTTCACTAAATCTATTAATCTGTCATTTTTATCAAATATCTCTTCCAAATATTCCCTTTGTCTATCATTCAATTCGTTATTATTCAACAAATCTTCCGTAAACCATTTTATGGTCGTTAAAGGCGTACGCATTTGATGTGAGGCCAAGGAAATAAAATCACTTTTCATTTTGTCCACTTCCATTAATTTTGTAATGTCTCTTACCACGGCCACAGATCCGCTAAATTCATTATCAATTATAAATGGTGACATTTTTGCTAAAAACCAATATTCCCTGCCTGAAATTGTGGCCGAATATTTAAATTCGGAAATCTTGCCTTTTTGATTTTCTCTAAAGGCTTGATTAATTAAATCAGCTAAATATTTGGGTAAAACTTTATCAAATTTTTTTCCCAAAAATTCCCGCGGTTCTGCCAATAAAGGAATATCCTCTGGCGCATGATAAAATATAAATTCTCCGTCCTTATGCAGGCCAAACACCAGGTCGTTCATGGAAGAAAAAAGGCTTCTGAATTTCAGTTCGCTTTCTTTTATTTTTTTTTCTGCTTCAATGTTATCCAGGGCATAGCCAATATCGCTGACAACCTCTTTAAATAAGGAAATCTTTTCTTTGGAAATTTTTTCCCCGGGAACAACATGGACAGTTAAAAACCCAAATAAATTCTGGCCGTGCTCAATAGCGCCAATCATGCCGGAATGCTTGGGCACTTTATTAAAATGCTGTTTAAAAGGCGCCTTGGTGACATCAGCCACCACTACTATTTTCTTGCTTCTTACTTTTTTCAAAAATTCCGGCTTATAAATAAATTTACACCGACTTTCACTTAAATGTTCCCTAGGCGAGGCCTGGTAAAATTTTTCAATTTTAAAATCATCATTAATAATTCCCAGATGCGTGCCGGTAAATTCCCGGCTTTGGGATATTATTTTTAACGTGGCTTCAATTAATTTGTCCTTATCTCTTTGTTTTAATATCAGCTGATTAACCCCCCGAATCAAATTAAGTGAACTGTTTAATTTGCTTATTTTTTCTTCAGTCTTTTTTCTTTCCGAAATGTCTTCGCCGGAACTGATATGCCCGACAATTTTGCCAACTTTATCTTTCAACAATTTATTATGCCAGCCAATCAACTTTTCCTTTCCGTTCTTGGATAGCACCTCATTTTCATGGTATTCAGCTGTCTTCCCACTCCCCGCCAATAATTGCTTTGAAAAAGTTAAAGTTTCTTTTCTCAGCCTTTTCGGTAAAAAATTAGCAAACCAATTTTTACCGATAATTTCTTCTTTTTTATAGCCTAAAAACCTGGCGCCAAAATCATTTATCAGTGTCACTTTACTTTGCCGGTTAATGACCACAATTATCACTTGGGCGGCCTGTAAACACAAATTCTCATTGGTTATTTTATCAGAAATATTCCTTTTGTTTGCCATATATTTTTTATATTGCCGATTTTTTACAGGGCTATTTTTAATCCATCCTTGCCATTTTTCACATTAAAAACCTTATGCCCGGCCGCTGAAAACTTTCCTGTTAAAGCCTTTTGCATCGGCTTTTCGTCTTCCACTATTAATATTGTCTTTTTATTACCCTCCATTTTTTTAAATTAAAATTATTTAAACCACTTTTCTATTTTTTTATCAGCCACGCGCAAGCTCATGCTGTCTTTGGTCATATAGTCCACCGCCCCCATTTCCATCGCCCTTTCAATGTCTTCCTGCTGAGCCATGGAAGAAACAATTACTACGGGAATGTCTTTATGCTTTCCTTCTTCATTTTTCAATTTAAGAAAATCAAAACCTGTATATTCCGGCATTACCAGGTCCAATAACACCAAATCAGGGCTAAAAGTTTTTAATTTTTCAAAACCGGTCTTTCCATTTTCTGCTGTTTCCACTTCAAAACCCGAATCTTTGAGGCTTTTCCCAAAAACTGCTCTTAAAAAATTATCATCGTCTATAAATAATATTTTTTTCTTTTTAGTTTCCATATTTTTTTCTAAGTTGTTCAAATTGTTTTTCCCTAAACCTTTCGCTAATTTTCGGCCTTCCCGGAATGGCGCAAATTTTATCCAGGCTGATACCGGATAATTCCTTCAGCTTGAAGGTCGCTGCTGCCAAATCATCTTCTTCTCCGGTCATTTCAATTTTTTTCAATGATACTAATAATTTTTTAAAACTTTTCTTTAATTCCTTTTCTAAATCACCATCTATTTTTATTTTGCCGTCGCTTAGCGCTGAAAAAATATTTTCCATCACGCTGGCATAAAAGGCCATTTCCATAAAACCTACAAAACCGGCGCTGCCTTTTATGGAATGGACTTCCTTAATAAGGTTTAATACTTTTGCCTTACTTGCCATGCTGGAATAATCTTCATTTATTTCCTTAAACAAAACCATAGCAAGCTCTATGTGCTCTCTTGTATCTTGTAGAAACAAATCCTTGAAATGTTGTGATTCAAATTTATCCATGTGGAAATTTTATCAATTTTTAACAGTTTTGTAAATAATTATTCTTGAATTTTTTTGGCTTTTTTCTTAGTAAAAAAAATAATCAAAATAATGGAGAATCCTATAACTCCTAAAACAACGGCCAAAATAAGCCAGTTAATAATCCAAAAATTAACCGCATATTCCTGCCCTTCTTCCAGGCCCAGGAAACTTCCGGAAAGCCGAGCCTGATACTTGCCAAAATTCGCGCCTTCTTGCCATTCCACCTTAAAATTATATTCTGTGCCGGGAAATACTAAATTTGCTTCCGGGTTAATTACCAGCTCGTCAACTTTTTGAGAACCTTTGAAAATTTCAATTATTCCCTGTGGCTTAATAATGGTATCGCCGCTATTTTTATACAAAACATTGAAATTAACCAATTCGCCTGGATTATAATAATCCTTATCAGTATAAAATTCTTTGATCCTGCCCTTGGTTTCTGCGGTCCCTCCCACATTCAATAAAAACACACTGTCTATCACCTTTTGATTATCGCTATTTACCATCAGGGCCAGATAATGCGCCCCGGATTGAAAATCAGCCGGTATATTTATTTGATAGACAACTTCTTTTACTTCGTCCGGAGATATGGAAAAATCTTTTTCTAAAAATTCCACCCACTCCACTTCTTCATCATTCATGAACTCCAGATCAATTCCCTCGGTATCCTGGATCACCTCAAAACCGATAGCTTTAAGGCCAATCTTTTTTTCTTCAGCTCCGTTGTTAGATACTTTCACAACGCCTTCCAGCTGGTCTCCCGGGTTTACAGTCTTCTCTAAAATATTATATTGGTTCGTTCCTCCTTCTTCTGCAAAAGTAAAAAATGGCATCATTAACGCCAAGCTACAGATAAATAATATTATTTTTATTTTCATTATTTTTTACCCGGGCAGTTTTTTAAACTGCATCGGGTTATTCTAAATAACCCAAACTTTTTAGTCTCTTTTTCACAGAAGTCACGTCTTTTTCGGACAATTTTTTATCTTCTTTGTCTTTTACCTCATAGACAATATCCCGGAGGCAATAAGTTACAAAATCCGTTACCGAATTAAAACCGGTATTGTCCGTGATTTTCTGTAAATTATCATAAAGTTTTCTCGGGATCTTTATTGTTACCTTGTTTTCTTTTGCCATATAAAAAAATTATTTATCTTTATCTTCTTGGCTATCCCTGAATTCCTCAATGCCGCTTTTTGCCTTCTCGCTTCCTTCTTTTAAATAGCCCCTCTTATTCAGCTGATAAAATTCATAGGAAACTCCGCCAATTACAGCCACGGCCAGCATGGCCAGTAAAACTGTTTCTGTTTTTTTAGTCATTCTTGTTTCCTCCTTCAATTGTTAAATTGCCTGATCCCAGGGTAATATTAAAATCAATTTTAAATTCCGCTTCGTCATAACTATCAGATTTCATTTCACCTGTCCCATTTAATTCTTTCTCATTATCCAGCAATATTTTTCCTGATCCTGTTTTATATATCAGGTTAAATCCATAATTATCAGGCAGTCTTATGGTCATTGCGCCGGAACCCCCTTTAAGAGTGGCAGGAATTGCCGCAGATACCAAATTATTATCCGTGTCTCCGGAAAAATCCAATAACACGTCGCCGGAATCATATTCTCCGGCTAGCTTGGAAAGGTTTGCATAAGCCAGGCCGGTAAAATCAAAAGTGCCTGAACCAATATTAAAATCCATTTCCATATTTGTTCGATTTGGCGAAATTAAGCCAAACTCCAGATCACCAGAGCCAACCTGCAAATTCAATTTTTCCAGAGTATCTCGTCCCAATTTTATTTCACCGTCGCCGGAACCAATATTTACATCCAGGACGGTCGGCATTTGGGAATCTGTCAGATATAAATTATATTTTCCTATCAAGTCGCTCCAATTCAATACATATGAGGCGTTCTCCTCATTCAATCCATAAGCCAGATATGCTTCATCCGAATAAATCTCTTCCAAAAACGGCTCCAAATCGGCATAATTATAGGTCGCTTCAGAATAAAATAATTTTGTAGCATCTGGCTGGTCTTTAAGCGTAAAATCGGAAGGGCCCAATTTTATTTCAAGATTCAATTTTTTCATATCCGGATGGTCCGCTTTTACCGCCTCTAAAACTTTTGTGGTTTCTTCAATTTTTTCTGAACTGCTTATTTTTTTAATTTGCTCCTCAAAACCCTTGTCAACGAAGAATTCTATGCCTAAAAACCGCAATCCCGCAAAAATAAAAATAATGATAAAAATGATTATTGCCAATATGAATATTATCTTGTCTGATCCAAATTTTTTTTTCTCTTCCATTATTTTAATCCTTTAATAATTGATTGGTAAGCCAGGAACCGACCCACAAAATTAATCCGGCCCATAAATATGTCCAGAACCCGACAATTTCTATACCAGGTACGAATAGGGCTGCCAGCCACACCATTAAAGCATTAATCACCAGGGAAAACAAACCCAAAGTCAAGATTGTAATCGGCAGGCTAATAAGCCCAATAACCGGCCTAATAACAGCATTCACTATACCCAAAATTATGGCAAACATAAGCGCCCACCAAAAAGACCCTACAAAAAAATTAGGCAGCAAATATGCTACGCCCAATACAATGAGAGCATTAATAACTAACCTAAGTAAAAACCTCATATATTTATAATTAATTCTGAAACAATTATATCACTCCTTGCAAAATTACTCAAAAATAACTTCATTAAAATAATAAACCCATTAATATTAATAACCAGGATCTAAAATTCGTTGACCCGGCTACCATGAATTTCTAGCTGCAAGCCAACAGCCGAGCCATTGGCACAGATCAAGACGGCTAAAATATTGGCGCTTATTCCGGACCCGGATTATAAAATCCAATTAAAAAGCCCCTGCCTAAACAGGGGCTTTTTAAAATATGAATTTAATCAGTACATGATGATGTCGACTCTACGCCAGAATTGCAATCGCGGCAGGTCTCATAACATGATCCCTGCACTGTCGTTTCCGTACAGACCTCGTCTAGCGGCTGTTCCTCCCCGCCGACGTCGATCGTATCATTGCATTGTTCCGTGAGCGACCGGGCATTTTGAATGTCATCACACCAGTCAGTACATTCCTGCTCCGTCGAAAATGTATTGTCATCGAGACAATTCTGCACGCAGATTTCTCCTTCATCCTGCAAAGCCGGATCCACTTCAACTTCCGGAGTTGAAGTGTATTTAATTACAGTTCCGGGTGCTTTTGCGACCAATGGCTGATTGGTCGGCAATTGCTTTGCCACGAAGGCCTCACAATTGCCGCTCACGCAGCCATCATTGAGCACAAAGAAATAAACCAGGCATGAAACCGTGGCAATGGCAATGCCGATGGCAATGCCCGCAATCCATGGAGTTGTACACTTACATTTGTGTTCTTTTTCCATAATTCTTATTTTAATTGTTAATCTGTAATATCTTCAAGGATCACGCCCTCTGGCCGTCCATATTCAAGGTAATTCACTAAAGCAGTTTGCACCTGCTGCCTGGTGATGCCACTGATCCTTTCCGGGTTAAACCCTTCCGGATCAGTCGTTGTGTCACGCATGTAAGTGAATATCTCTCCTGATCCGCGGTCATATTTAACGGAATAGACCGTTGCCCCAACCACGGTTTCCTCATCTACCCAAAAAGAGAGCTCAAAAACCGGATCATCCGGCAATGTTATTATAAACTCTTTTCCGTTATCTGAATAATTGAATTCAAGATTTTCCAAAGCTTCATAATACTCTTCTTTCAATTTTTCATCCTTTTGCAGTCTTTTCCAAATCCGATGGTCAATGCCGCTTACGGGCTGGTCCATACTAAAATTTTCCTCTCCGGAAAAGTGCTTCATGAACTCGTTGTCAATGCCCATGCGGGAAAGCTCCAATGTCTTATCCGGTTTCGGCTCGTTTGCTTCCGGCGCACTGTCCGCCGCCGCTTCCAATATCTTCCTTAAAGCTTCAGCTTTCTTGGCCGCTTCTTGAAAATCTTCCTTGTCCGGCTCAGCCGTCAACGGCGTGGTTTCAGTCGCTTCCTGACCGCGATGATGCATAATTCGATCACCCGCTAACAGAGCGGCAATAGAAGCACTAAGTTCGGCCGCTAAGGCTAATAGCCGACGGTTTCTTTTTTCGGGTTTTTTTTCAATTTTATTTGCAGGCTGCCTTTCAGGATTAAGCATAATAATTTTTCTTTGATTATCCTTAATATAATACTAAATTTGCCTTTTGTCAATTTAAAATTCATCCTCAGCCCCAAGATAGCCAGCCCACCAAACCTGATAGACAATCCGGAGGGAACTGGTCTCACTAGGATAAACGGCAATAATTCCCTTGGGAACCCTCTGGCTGTTAATTTTATTTGGTATCGTTAAAAAATTCTTAAATAAAAAAGCCTCTGATAATATTGGAGGCTTTTTTAAATATTTTTCTTTAATTCGGAACACCCCAATCATCGCAATTGCCGGCATCTTGATATGAAATCTCACCGGTTCCACAATCCATACAACGAGCATAGAGAGTATCATCTATGCACATGCCGTCTTCACATGGCATGCCGCCCCCACCTTCCGGCCAGTCCAGACAATACTGATACAGAGTAGTGGTTCCGTAAAGATCACCACAATACTGCTCGCATTGCTGGTCGGTCGGATTATAAACTTGCGAATAAACATCACCCTCACCGACTACAATCGGAGAGGGAATGCCATTCATGCAATCTTCAATACATTGGTTTGTTTGTTCAAATTCAGATTCCACCGTAAATTCAGGCAGGGGATTATTGAATTCATCAAGCAATAATATCTTATTATGCTTTAAAATATCAATTTCCTCCGGGCTAAGTTCAAGTGTTTTATTAGTATTAGCATTAATAGTCGGCAACTGCTTTGCCACGAAGGCCTCACAATTGCCGCTCATGCAGCCATCATCGAGCACAAAGAAATAAACCAGGCATGAGACCGTCGCAATGGCAACGCCGATGGCAATGCCCGCGATCCACGGGGTCGTGCATTTGCACTTGTGTTCTTTTTCCATAATTATTAAATTAAATTATTTATTAGTATTTTCAAAGGGATCAAATCCTTCTGGACGGCCATATTTGAAATGGTTAAGAAGCGCCCTCTGCACCTGTTGCCTGGTGATGTCGCTGATCCGTTCGGGATCGAAGCCGGCCGGATCAGTGGTTGTTTCGCGTAAATATGTGAAGACCTCACCGGAACCCCGATCGTATTTCACGGAATAGATTGTCTCCCCTGCTACTTCCTCCTCATCTACCCAAAAAGAGAGCTCAAAAGTAGGCTCGTCCGGAAGATTAATAGTCAATTTTTTATTGTCATCAGAATAAGCAAAATCCAATTCTTCTACGGCTTCAAAATATTTTTCTTTCAATTCCGGATCCTTTTCCAGTTGCTTCCAATTCATATTATCCGGATTTACTATAAAATAACCTTCATCGTTCTTGGGACTAGGTTCAATATCCTTGCCTGGAAACTGCTTTATCAGCTCACTATCAATGCCCATTTTAGAAAAATCCATCGTTTTTTCAGGATGCGCTTCTGGCGCCTCTGACGTGCTGTCGGCTGCCGCTTCCAGAATCTTCCTTAAAGCTTCCGCTTTTTGAACCGCCTCTCGTAGGTCTTCCTTGTCCGGCTCAGCCGTCAACGGCGTGGCTTCAGTCGCTTCCTGACCGCGATGATGCATAATTCGCTCACCCGCTAACAGAGCGGCGATAGAAGCACTAAGTCCGGCCGCTAAGGCTAATAGCTGACGGTTTCTTTTTTCGGGTTTTTTTTCAATTTTATTTGCAGGCTGCCTTTCAGGATTAAGCATAATAATCTAATTTAATTATAATTAATTATAGCTTATTTTTTCGTTTTACACAAGCTGGATTGACAAAATTTAAATATCGTATTAATGTATTAATACAGCAATATAAAATGAATAAAAAACGTAAAAACCCCGATTGGGACGTTAAAAAAACCAAATCATTATTTCAGGCAATTTTAAAGCTTAAAACCGAGGAGGAATGCCGAAAATTCTTTCGAGATTTAATGACTTTGGAAGAAATCCAAAATATATCAGAACGCTGGAATGCTGTGCTATTACTGGATGAAGGGAAGCTCTCTTATCGAGAAATAGCAAAAAAAACCGGCATGTCCACCACCACAGTCGCCCGCATCTCGTGGTGGATAAGATATGGTTCCGGAGGATATCCATTAATTTTAAAACGAGTTAGAAAGAAAAAATAACTATGAAAATTTATTTACTGAAAAATATAGCACATCATCACAACCTTTCTCATTTCAGGAAGAGGTTGTGTTAATAGTGATTTGAATCCCCTATTCATCCAAGCCCCTTTCTGAAATATGAAAGGGGCTTTTCAATTCTGAAAAGCTTATTGTTCTTTGGGAGGACAAAATGGGAAAGATTGAGCTCGTAAGTTTGGAGAAAATCAAGAATGATCTTGGGGAGGCCCGCTACAAACTGGCAAAAAAAGCTCTGGAAGAAGGGGAACAAATTTTCTTCTTCTGGTCCGTCGAAAACCTCGAACTATGTGATATCCTGACTGATGGTGAAAAAACCGCGGCGATCAGAGAAATCGCTAAGCAATCAGGAAAAATCCTGATCACCAGAAAGTTGAGCGTCACCATTCCGGAGCCGACCACCGAGACCAAAAAAAAGAAAACTCAAAGCCGATCCTCCAGCTGGTCTGGCGATCGGGGACACTGTTCCCATTAAACAAATACGGCCATGGTTCCTTTGGGAACCCTCTGGCCGTTAATTTTATTTATTATCATCCATAAAAAATTCATACCCGCCGATTAAAGCCGGGGTCGACAAGATATACCAAATAATCACGTCATCCAGCGGAAAAATAATCCCGTTAATATTTAACGGCAACAAATATTCACCCGGCCACCACCAATGCCCTAAATATAACGACACCGCCTCGTGAATTAAAAATACAAAGGCAAAAAATATTGTCGGGATAATTATTTTCTTTAACAATTTCGGATTTAAACTAAAAATAATTATTGCCGGTATGATCAAAATAAATACCCCGGTCACCCAATAAGGAATAGTGACAATTTCCTGATTGCAAAAATATAATGTGTAAACAGTTAAACTAAGCAGACAAAAAATTAAAACCAAATATTTCCATCGAGAAGATATTTTTTTATCCTTATCCTTATCAATAAAATATTCATAAAAACAAAGCACCCAAAAAAAGTTAAAAAATGAAAATAATAAATTTTCCAAAGGCGCCGTTTCAAAAAGCCGGGGGAAAATTGACTGCACATCCCAGGCGTCTGCCAATCTGGAAGAAAGCTCCACTGGCAAGGCAAATAAAATTGTTGTTAATGCTGAAAAAATTAAAATCTTTCTTCGAGATTTCTTCAGCCAAAAAAAATTCACCAAACTTGGCGGTAAATATACAATTAATATGCTGAATAAATAAGGAGGCTTGATTATTAATACAAAAAGGCAGGCAATAACTATGTATAAAAATAATATTAATATTTTTTTCCAATTCATAATCAAAATATATCATAAAAACCGCGAATATGCTAAAATAAAATCATCAAATAAATTAAAATTATGAACAAAATCAAGCTTTTATTTGGTTCCTTTATTATTCTTACAGGAGCCTTTTTTATTTCCCAACAGGCATTAGCATCAAATGCTTTAATTGAAGCTGACCAATATCTACAAAAAACATCAGCTGGCGATGATTTCTACGCTTTCCAGGAAAAAACCGACGATTTGGGCCTTACCCACATCCGCTACAGCCAGACTTATCAGGGCGTGCCAGTATTCGGCGGTCAGCGAATCGTCCACCTTGGTAATGACTCCCGCTTTAGTTCAGTTAGTGGTGAATTCTTAAATGACATTAATCTGGACACCACCCCCGCTTTCAGCCAAGCCGATGCCGAAGCCAAGGCCTTGCAACTATGGCAAGAGCAGTTTAAAACCGACGCTTACGACAAGCTGGAATCCAAGCTCTATGTGTTCAATAAGGAAACTGTTACCAACCGGAAGGAAGACAACCAAAATTACCTGGTCTGGCGCGTGAAAATTTTCAAGGAAAAATACCCTCCTCTCCATGAATATTATTTTATAGACGCCCATACCGGTGAACTTGTCCACCAGATCACAGGCATGCAATCTGCCATCAACCGCCGCATTTATGACTGCTCAATTAACCTTTGGCTTGGCTACCCCTGGTTGGGAAATTGTTATATTGATACACTCTACATGGGCTATACTTATGGGCGATCCGAAGGTGCACCTGCAAGAGGAGTTGAGCCACTTTATTATTTCACGGCTGATACTGACAATCTTTACGATTATTTAGGAGGAAATTTTTCATATTATTCTGCCAAATATTCCCTTAACGGCGCTAATGGCGAAGGCGGCATGGGCGATGACAGCAGTTCTGTCTTTGCCAAAGCCAATACCGTGGGTGTCACTTATATCGATCATTACACTGAAGAATATGACGGTTGTCCCAATGCCTACTTCAACGGCGAAAATTCCGTGCACTTCTGCGCCGGGTATGTGGTTGGTGATGTGACCGGCCACGAATATGCCCATGCTGTTGACTACTTTACTGTGCTTTCCGACGCCGGCCAGCCCTCAGGCCTCACCTATTCCGGTGAATCCGGCGCCATGAACGAAGGCAATTCCGATATTTTCGGCGAAGCTTTTGAATATTACTACACCGGCTCCTCCGACTGGATTTCAGGCTCAGACATGGATTCTCCTTCGCGCAACATGGCCAACCCGCCCGCCTTAAGCTACACTCTGGACGGCAATACCGTGCCTTACCCTGACCGCTTCAACAGCGATGATTTTTATTGCGGAGAAGGCGACAATAATGGCGTGCATGTTAACAGCACTGTTCCCGGCAAAGGCGCCTACCTCATGGCCATGGGCGGCACTTTCAACGGCTGTACCATTACTGGTATCGGTCGCACCAAAGAAGAAGCTATTTTTTATCGCGCCCAAGCCAATTACTACACACCAAGCACAGATTTCAATGCCGCCTACACCTCCGTCCTCCAATCCTGCTATGACCTTTACGGCTATAGTTCAGACTGCCGTCAGGTTAAAAAAGCATTAATGGCCGTGGAAATGGACCAGGCCGGCGCCTGTTCTGGTGAAGAAGGGACAACTCCGGATTGCGATGCGGTTGATTCTCCGGCCGTTGTCTCTAATGTCACTTCTCCAAAGAAAAACGGCTACTATAAAGCCGGTACTAAAATAAAAATTAATGTAAATTTCTCAAAACCGATCACTTCTTCCGGAGATGTTAAGGTAAAGCTGGAAACCGGTAAAACCGACCGCAAATGCAAATTCACTATTAGCAGCTCCACGCAAGGAACATGCCGCTATCGGGTGCGCAAGGGCGATAAAAGCAAGGATTTGAATGTTAAAAAAATTACCGGCACGCTAACAGACGAAGACGGCCTCACTCTGACCAGCGACGATCTTAAGCCAGTCAAAAACTTAAAGAAAAAGAAAAATCTAGTCATTGACACAAAAAAGCCGAAAGTACCCACTTCTCTATATATTTATGACAGTAAAAATGGCAATCCTATAACCGTAGTAAATCCTGTTGTTTACAGGGATACTTTGGTCAATGCTTCCGCTACCCCATACTTCATCTGGACAAAGGGGCGCGACAACCCAGCCGGAGTCAGCCGATATTACATGAGCTTTACAGACAAAGAAATTACCAAGGTAAAACAACTATTTAAAAGCAAGTACAAGCAGAAAAAGAAAAATCTGCAGGGCTATACTGCAGAAAAAAACAAGACTTATTATCTGTATATGGTAATGAAAGACCGCGCCGGAAACAAATCAAAGCTTTATACGATTCTTAAATATCAAGCTCAATAGAAATCGGACAATGGTCAGAGCCCATCACCCGCGGATGTATTTTTGCTTCCGTTACCTTATTGGCTAAATTTTTGCTCACGAAAAAATAGTCAATGCGCCAGCCAACATTACGCTCGCGGGCTCTAGTTTTTTGATCCCACCAAGTATACTGATGAGGCTTATTATTAAATTTTCTAAAAACATCAACATAGCCATGCTTGATTAACTTATCCAGCCAGGCTCGTTCAACAGGTAAAAATCCGGTGTTGTTTTCGTTTTCCTTGGGATGAAATAGATCAATTTCATTATGCGCCGTATTCACATCTCCACAAACTATAATTTTCTTACCCTGCTTCCTTAATTTATCTATATACTTTAAAAATGCTTCATAAAAATCTAATTTATATTGCACTCGTTTTTTATCCCGTCCACCATTGGGGAAATATATATTGCATAAAATAAAATCATCAAACTCTGTTATTTGAATCCGGCCTTCCTGGTCAAATTTTTTCACACCGATTTTCGTAGATATGCTATTTGGTTTTATTTTTGAATAAATAGCCACACCGGAATAACCTTTTTTTACTCTGGCATGTTCAAAATAAGAATAATATCCTTTTACTTCCAATAAATCTTTGGGCATCTGGTCTTTTCTGGCTCGCACTTCCTGTAAACATAAAATATCCGGCTTAGTGCGTTTAAACCAATTTAAAAAAACTTTTTTATAAACAGCCCTGATGCCGTTTACATTCCAGGAATAAATTTTTAAATTTTTCATAATCTCCTTCTCAAAATATCTAACTATATAGTAGTAATAATTAGACACTTAGTCAAAGGAAGGAGAAGCTTGTGGTTCTGTCGATTTACAACTCCTCCCTCTGATTTCTCGTCCTCATCTCCGCCTCCTCGCCTATGGCGGATCCACTTCCAGGGGATCCAGCTCCCCTTGTCGTGTCTCTTCCAGCTGCCTGTCCAGCAACCAGAAGTATGTATCTGTGGAGTCCGGACCTGGCTCCTGAGGAAGAGCCGGAAGCCCCTGCTGCCGTTCGCCGTTGTTGTTGCCCTTGCCATTGCAGGATCCCGTCATGCCGGGGTTCACTTCAGGATCATTGTCGTCGCAATCCCAGTCGTGAATTCCGGTGTGGCAGGCCAGATAGCCGTCTCCATCGGCGTCCTCTTCGCCTTCCATCAGTTCGCCGTCGCAGTTGTTGTCCAGCCCGTCGCAGATCTCAGGCAGTCCCGGCGCGACTCGCCCATCCTTGGGTTCGCAGTCACCCGCGGCATTGGACACACCGTCCTTGTCCCAGTCCACACACTGCATGACAACAACCCCAACAAATACCAGGAAGATTCCGGTCCCGGGAAATCCCAGCCACAAAATCGGGCCGTTCTCATACTCTCTTCTAGACATCTCTTTCCTCCCCCTACCAGGCTTAATTGCCTATTGTAGGATATTCCACTTTAATGCTTTCCTCTTTCAAAGTCAACCAAAAAAACGAGCCGAAACCCGCCTTTTTGTCCCTATTTACTGATTTGCTATAATAAATTATCTATAGCCCCATTTGCGGCGCACGCTATTTTCCAGAATGCCGAAAACAAACTTATCAAAAAATACGCCAATCGCAATAATCACCAGCATTATCGCCATCACCAAAGCCATGTCATTCAATTGCCGACCCATCATCAAAAGCTGGCCCAGGCCCAGGGTAATAAACAGCATTTCCCCGCTCATCAAAGATCGCCAGGCAAAAGACCAGCCCAGTTTCATGCCGTTTAAAAATTCCGGCAAAATCGCAGGCAAGGTCACATAACGAAAAAGTTTCCAGCCCTTTACTCCCAGCATTTTTCCTGCTCGTAAAAATAACGGCGGTATATTTTTTACAGCTCCCTGCATGGCAATGGTAATGCTCATCAAGGAACCGATAATCACCACAAAAATAATCGCCTGTTCATTCAGGCCAAACCACAGCAAAGCCAAAGGCAGCCAGCAAATTGAAGGCAAGGTCTGCAAACCAAGCACCAAAAAGCCGACCGTCTCATTTAAAAGCTTAGACTTGGCCAATAAGAACCCCAGTAAAGTCCCCACTACCAGGGAAACGCCGTAGCCGATAAACAACCGCTTCAAGCTAATGGCAATGCCCCATTCAAAGGTTCCGCTTTGAAATCCTTTCACCAGGGTCTCCCAAACTTTTTGCGGGGATGGGAAAAGCCAGGCCGGCCAAATATTCAATTTGTATATTCCCCACCAAAGAAAAATCAAAAAAGCCAAAAACACCAGCTTGATAATCAGTTTTTTGCCTTTTCTTTTTAAATCTTTTTTAGTCATGGTTGGCGTTGTTATTTTTCTTTTTATAAACCTGCATTTCCTGAATAACTTTGTCTATTTCTATTTTTAATTCGCCCATTATCTCATTGCTTACTTTTGTCACTTCCAAATTGCCCATGTCTCGGGGACGGGGCAGCTTTATCAGAAATTCTTTTTTTATTTTTCCGGGCCGGGCCGTAAAAATCTCAACCTTGTCGCCCAGGCACACGGCCTCGCGTACGTTATGGGTGACAAAAACCACGGTCTTGCGCGTCTTTTGCCAAATCTCCTGTAAATCCACGTAAAGCCTTTCCCTGGTCTGGGCGTCCAGCGCCGCAAAGGGCTCGTCCATTAATAGAATGTCCGGATTTAATATCAGAGTTCGAGCCAGAGCTGCCCTTTGTTTCATACCTCCGGATAGTTCATGCGGATATGCTTCAGCAAAGGAACTAAGGTGCATCATCTCTAAATATTTATCCACTTCTGGCTTTATTTTTTCTTTAGGCAGGCCTTTTATCTTTAATCCAAAACCGACATTGTCTTTCACCTTGAGCCACGGAAAAAGGGCTGATTCCTGAAACATTAGCCCGATTTTCCCTTGCGCATTAATCTTGCCTTTATCAGGTTTTTCCAGACCGGCAATCAAATTAAGCAAAGTGGATTTACCGCACCCGGACGGCCCCACCAGGCAGACAAACTGCCCAGTAGGGATATCCAGGCTGACATTGTCAAGCGCGCCAACGCGCCCGCTTCTGGCACTGAAATCCTTGCTAATATTTTTTATTCGTAATCTCATCTAAAATTGTTAAATCATATAGATTACTTAAATCCGGTTCAGTAGCTCCTAAAAATCCCTCTTCAAAAGCATAGTCGGCAAAAGTATAAACCGATTCTTCCACCGGGTCCACGGTAATATCCAGCCGTGTCCAGGCATCTTGCAAAACAGATTCATCCAACTTTTTGGTGGTTAGCCTTTCAATTTCCGAATTAACAATTTTTTGCGCCTCTTCCGGATTTTCATTTATCCAGTTCGTCAGCTCAATCTGGGCTTGCAGCCATTTTTTTACCAAGTCAGGATTTTCATCCAAAAATTCCGTACTGGCAATGACATTGGTGGTGGTAAACATTCCGTCCGGCCACAAGTCGCGCTCGTCAATCATTAGTTCGGCCCCACCGTCTTTGATCATCCTGGCACCCCAGGGTTCCGGCACCCAGGATCCGTCTAATTCTTCCTGAACAAACATGGTCAGCTGGTCGGCGTTGGCAATCGGCACGATTTCTACTTTGTCTGTCAGGCCGTTCTCCCGGACATAATGGCGCAAGGAAATATCCTGCGTGTTGCCCTGGGAAGGCGAGGCAATTTTTTTGCCTTCCAAGGCCTTGGCTCCGTCCTTTTTAAAAGCCACTGCCAATTCCGGCGTACCCACCAGAACTGCACCTCCGGAATTTGACCCGGAAATAATGCGTAAAGCCTCACCCTCTGATTTTGTGTAACCATTCACTGATGGGCTTGGTCCGATATAGCCCAAATCGATCTCGCCCGCAAAAAGAGCTTCGATTTCTTCGGTACCGGAATTAAAAGTAATCGGCTCGATTGTTACATTATCGCCCAAAAATTCCTGAAAAGTGCCATTTTCCATGCCCACAATCGCCTGAGCATGAGTGATATTGGGAAAATATCCCAATTTAATGGTTTGCTTTTCTTCTGTCTTACCCTTGGTGTTTGTAGAGCCTGTCTGGCAGGAAGCGCCCAAAAAAAGCGCCAAGCCAAGGACAAGCGCCAAATTAACAACCATAAATTTTTTCATAGAGGTATTTTAATGTTAAAATAACTACACTCTTATTGTAGTGCTATAAGAGTGTAGCTGTAAATCCCCTATTGTGGATATCTACATCTCTTATCGACAATCAATTCAAAATATGCTATAATTAATATAATAATTTTCCTTTATTAAAATAAAAATAAATGACACAACAAAAAAAGCACGCTTTGTCTGTCTTCTCATTAATGATGATGAACATCGCGCTGATCGCCTCTCTAAGGGGTTTGCCAACGATGGCTGAAGAAGGCCTGTCCATAGTATTTTTCCTTCTTTTCGCAGCTGTCGTTTTTTTAATTCCCGTCGCTCTTGTTTCCGCTGAATTAGCCACTGCCTGGCCTAAAGAAGGCGGTATTTACGTGTGGATAAAAGAAGCCTTTGGCGAACGCTGGGGCTTTGCTATTGTTTGGATGGAATGGCTGCAAAATATGGTATTCTACCCGACTGCCCTATCAGCCACTGCCGGCATCCTGGCTTATGGATTTAGCCCGACTTTGGCTGAAAATCCGCTCTATATTTTAGTTGTTGTCATTTCAGTATATTGGGGAGCCACCTTCATTAACTTAAAGGGCTTAAAATGGTCCAGTCTTTTTACTAATATCGGTGTCTTTGCCGGCTTGGTTATTCCCGGCGCCGTCTTGATCGCCTCCGGTTTTTATTGGGTTTTAGGCGGTCACTCCTTGGCTATACCTATTACTTTCCAAAATTTCATGCCCAACTTAAGTAATATGGATAATTTGGTCTTCCTTACCGGAGTCTTTTTATTTTTTGCCGGCATGGAAGTTTCAGCCGTACATGCCCAGGAAGTAAAAAACCCGAAAAAAGACTACCCCAAGGCCATTTTAATGTCATCCATTGTTATTGTCGCTCTCTTTATTTTAGGCGCCCTAACCATTGCCCTGATAATCCCCCGCGCAGAAATCAGCCTAACAGCCGGCATCATGGAAGTATTTGCAGAAATCTTCGGCGATTTGGGAATGAAATGGATAGTACCGATCCTAGGTTTTCTAGTTTCAATCGGCTTAGTTGCCTCTATTATTGCCTGGATTGCCGGTCCTTCTAAGGGTGTTTTAGTGGCTGCCAAGCATGGCGACTTGCCCCCCCTTTTCCGCAAAACCAATAAAAACCACATGCAAACTACTGTTTTAATTATTCAGGGAATAGTAGTTAGTTGTATTTCCCTGATTTTCTTGTTCATGCCTGATGTTTCCAGCTCTTTCTGGATTCTAACGGCCCTGGCTGCCCAGCTTTACTTATCCGTTTATATCATCATGTTTATTGCCGCCATTGCCCTCAAATATAAAAAGCCTGATGTGGAAAGGCCTTATTCCGTACCCGGCGGTAAAATCGGCATGATTATCATTGCCGGCATTGGCTTATCTGCTTCCTTATTTGCGATCATTCTTGGCTTCCTGCCCCCTTCTCAATTGCCGACCGGCAGTTTATTTTTCTATGAAGCTTTCCTTGTCATAGGTTTATTTGGAGTTATTGTTGTTCCTCATATTATTTATAAATTCCGAAAAGAATCCTGGAAACATCCTGATTTAAGAAAATAAAAATTAATAATAATTTAAAAATTATGACGAAACCAATAAAAATGCTATCGGTTTTTTCCTTGGTTATGATCAACATTTCGTTGATTGCCGCTCTAAGGGGATTACCGACTATGGCTGAATACGGCTTTAGCATTATCTTCTTTCTTATTCTAGCCGTCATTATATTCTTGATTCCTGTTGCTTTAATCTCGGCTGAGCTAGCTACGGGCTGGCCAGAAAGTGGCGCTATCTACGTCTGGGTAAAAGAAGCCCTTGGTGAACGCTGGGGCTTTGTTGCTATCTGGATCCAATGGATTCAAAATGTAGTTTTTTACCCCACTGCCCTAGCTGCCGTTGCCGCCACAACTGCTTTTATGTTTAATCCTCAATTGGCCACCAATCCCCTATTTACCATCATTGTTATTTTTGTAGTTTATTGGGGTGCCACCTTAATTAATTTTCGTGGTTTAAAAATTTCCACAATTTTTACAAACATAGGAACTATTAGTGGCGTTCTTCTTCCTGGGATTTTATTAATGGGATGTGCTATTCTCTGGCTCGCTTATGGAAATCCCTCTGCAATTGAATTCACTTGGGCCAGTTTTATGCCGGACCTAAGCAATCTCTCCAGTATTGTATTTTTAACCGGGGTCTTCTTATTTTTTGCGGGCATGGAAGTTTCCGCTGTGCATGCAAAAGAAGTTAAAAATCCAAAAAAAGATTATCCCCGAGCCATATTTATTTCATCAATTATTATTGTTGGTATTTTTGCTTTAGGCTCTCTGGCTATTGCGATTATTATTCCTTCAACTGAAATCAGTCTTACGGCCGGCATTATGCAGACTTTTATGACTGTTTTTGATAAATTTGGCTTACTTTGGTTAGTGCCTGTTATTGCTTTTGTCGCCATCCCTGGCATGATTGCTCAAATTTTAAACTGGATCGCCGGTCCTTCCAAGGCTCTTCTTGTCACAGCCAAAGACGGCTGCCTACCCCCCTTTTTCCAGCACACCAATAAACATGGCATGCAAACCCATATTTTTATAACCCAAGGTATAATTGTTTCTTTAATCTCATTAGTGTTCGTGGTCTTACCTTCTGTTTCCAGTTCATTCTGGATTCTCACCGCTCTGGCCGCTCAAATGTATTTAGTCGTTTATTTATTCATGTTTATTTCTGCCATCGTCCTTAAATTTAAAAAACCGGATGTGGAAAGGGCCTATACTGTACCGGGCGGTAAAACCGGCATGTGCATTGTAGGTGGAGTTGGCATTGCCGCAGCCATCTTTGCATTCCTGCTTGGCTATGTACCTCCGAACGAGCTTGAAACTGGCAGTATTTATTTTTATGTTGGCTTTCTTCTTTTCGGCCTAATAATTTTAGGGGGCGCTCCTCTTCTTATTTACGCTTTCCGAAAACCATCTTGGGCAAAAAAAGTAGAAATAAAATAATAAAATAAGATCATGCAAAATAAAAAACAAATAGCAAAAACTATCTCGTTGTCGGTTTTTGGTTTGGCTATGATGAACGTGGCCGCCATTATGAGCCTCAGGGGCCTGCCCATGATGGCAGAAGAAGGCTTGTCCCTCATCTTCTTCGTATCCTTTGCCGCTCTGCTCTTTTTATTGCCCATTTCTTTAATATCAGCCGAACTCGCCTCTGCTTTCCCAAATGGAAAGGGCGGGGTTTATCTCTGGGTTAAGGAAGCCTTTGGCAACCGCCTGGGCTTTATTGCTATTTATCTTCAATGGATTCAAAATGTAATTTGGTTTCCCACTGTCTTGTCCTTTGCCGGCGGAAGCGTGGCCTATGTCATGGTATTGTTCTGGGATCCGGAAAAAGTAAGCGCCCTTTCTCAAAATAATTGGTTTATTGTGGCTGTTATTTTAATAATATATTGGCTGGCTACTTTCAATTCATTTCGAGGCATAAAGGCTGCCAGTAAATTAAGCACTATCGGCGTGATTGTCGGCACTCTGTTGCCCGGCATTTTTATTATCATTTTAGGCACCATCTGGGCGCTTTCCGGCCATGATCTAGGTTTCATGCACGCTCCCGGTGGAGGCCGGGCCCACCTTCTTCCGGATTTTACTAACTTTGCCAGCCTGGCTTTTTTAGCAGGCATAGTCCTGTTGTATGCCGGCATGGAAGTTGGCGCGGTTCATGTAAAAGATTTAAAAAATCCTCAAAAACAATTTCCCAAGGCAATTTTCATTTCCATGGCCATTATTATTGTTATTTTTTCTTTGGGTTCCCTGGCCGTGGCGTCGGTATTATCTCCGGATGAAATCGATTTAAATTCCGGACTAATGCAGGCCTTTCATGATATGCTGGCAAAATTAGTTCCTGCCGGTTTTATCAATCCGCTTATTGCCCTCCTGGGATTCCTCACGGCTTTTGGCGTTGTGGGCGGAGTAGCAGCCTGGATAGCCGGCCCTTCAAAAGGATTACTGGCCACAGCCAGTGAAGGCGACCTGCCTCCGTTTATGGCAAAAATGAATAAAAATAATATTCAAACTAATATTCTCTGGATCCAGGGCGGCATTGTATCCTTACTGACTTTACTATTCATTGCCATTCCCAATGCCAGCGTAGTATTCACACTTCTTACGGCTATTACTGCAATTCTCTATTTAACTATGTACTTAATTCTATATCTAACCGCTATTAAACTTCGCTATAGCCAACCTGATCTGCCAAGATCATACAAAGTACCGGGTGGTAATTTTGGAATGATTGCCATTTCCGTTTTAGGCATGGCCGCCGTTGCTTTTGCCCTGGTGCTGGGATTTTTCCCTCCTTCCCAATTACCCATCTCCAGCCCCACAAGATATGTATTATTTGTTGTCAGTGGAGTGGCCGTTTTCATGATTATCCCCTTTATCATCAGCGCCCTTAAAAAACCAAGTTGGATAAAAAAATAATTAATAAAAATTATGTTGCACAAAAAGAAAGATTTAAAAAATTTAACAAAAGAAGAAAAAGTATTAGACAGCACTTATGCCACCCGCTACATGACTGAAGGCATTCCCAAATACGAAATGCCTAAAAACCAAATGCCGCCTGATGCGGCTTACCAGCTCATCCACGATGAATTAAATCTGGACGGAAATCCTCCCCAAAATTTAGCCAGTTTTGTCACCACTTGGATGGAGCCGAATGCTGAAAAGTTAATTAAGGAAACCATCAATAAAAACTTCATTGACCATGACGAATATCCTCAAACCGAAATAATTCATGAACGCTGCGTTAACATGCTGGCCAGGCTTTTCAATGCTCCCGAGAAAGGCAATGCCCCGGGCACAGCCACCATTGGCTCTTCCGAAGCCATTATGCTCGGCCTTTTAGCGCATAAGTGGAACTGGAAAAATCGTATGAAAAAAGCCAAGAAAGACTATTCCAAACCCAACATTGTTTTTGGCTCTGATGTTCATGTCTGCTGGGAAAAATTTGCCCGCTACTTTGAAGTGGAAATGCGCATGGTGCCAATTAAAAAAGGCAAGTGGACCACCAATGCCAAAGATGTTGAGCCTTTCATTGATGAAAACACAATTTGCGTCGGCGTGATTGTCGGCACCACTTATACCGGCCAGGCTGATGATGTAAAAGCCATTAATGACATGCTTTTAAAAATCAAAAAGCAAAAAGGCTGGGATATTCCCATTCATGTGGACGGCGCTTCCGGCGGCATGGTTGCCCCATTTGTATACCCTGAACTTTTATGGGATTTCCGCCTCGAGCAAGTAAAATCCATTAATGTCTCCGGGCACAAATATGGATTAACTTATCCGGGTTTGGGCTGGGTTATTTTCCGGGATGAAACAGTAATTCCCGATGACATCGTCTTTACCGTGGATTACCTGGGCGGTGAAATGCCAACTTATACTCTAAACTTTTCCCGGGGCGGCGCCATGGTAATTGCCCAATATTATAATTTCTTACGCCTTGGCTTTGAGGGCTATAAACGGATTATGGAAAATTGTGTCGGTAATGCCAAATACCTGGCAAAAAAATTGATGTCCACTGGAAAATTTGAATCCTTAAATCCAACCCAGCTTCTTCCGATTGTTGCCTTCCGTTTAAAAAAATCTCAAAAATGGGATCTCTATGAATTGGCTGCCAAAATGAGACAGCGCGGCTGGATTATTCCGGCTTATGCCCTGCCTCCGGATGCCGAAGACGTGGTGATTATGCGCGTCGTGGTCAAGGAAAACTTTTCCCGCGACATGGCCGACATGCTTTACGATGATTTTGTAAATGCCATGGACGCCCTTAACAAAACCGGTTCCAAGAAAAAACCCGCCGCCAAAAAAGGATCAAAAAAGCATAAAATTTGCTAATCTCTTTAATTAAAAAGTAGCACGGGGTTTTAATACCCTGTGCTACTTTTTTTATTTTACTTTTATTCTCCGCTTTCGTCTTTTTTTTCCTCTTTCTTTATTTCCTTTCTAGATTGGATACCAACTACAATCATCATAATGCCAAAAATAATGGCATAAATAGCCAGGAACCAAATCAAAACAACGGTTGTGGATATTGGATAAAACATTATCAACAATCCCAGAACTATGGATAATATACCGCCAAAAACAAGAACCCATTTTGGTGCGTCTGACCAGCCCGAAGCCACGGCCGCAAATAATTGAACTGTTCCTGAAGCTACTGCCCAAATAGCGATTAAATATATCAATATTGCCAAGCTCAAACCCGGCCAGGACAAAACAATAATCCCGATGGCAATATCAACCAGTCCGTAAATTAAAAAGATCCACCATTTTTCATGATATTTCATGGC
>JBDRCS010000094.1:0-2207 GCA_043821615.1 Patescibacteria group bacterium | reverse complement strand
CTTCGTTTTTCCAGCGGTAATATGTCGCTCGGCCTACCCCGGCTTTTTTACAAGCTATTTGGACAATAGGCGCGTCTCTAAGGGCGCTGATAAGCGCTTGCTTATCCTCATTTTGCCTTTTTGCGATGCTGTTATCGTACGAAGATTTATCCATGAATTTTTTCGGCTTTTAGACCGGTAAGTTTTTCCCAGCGATTTTTAATAACTTCCGCGTATACAGGGCTTTTTTCCATAAGATAGCATCGGCGTTTCATTTTAATTGCGGCGATAAGCGTCGACCCGCTCCCGCCGAATGGTTCAAGAATAAGATCTCCTCGCTTGGTCAGGACTTTAATGTAGGGGATAAGAAGTTCAAGAGGCTTGGTTCCGAATATTATGCCTTGCCCTGAACTTTTTTCATCAGCTGCCACATGCGTAATAAAGTCCGTTGGACAGATTTTCTTTCCCTTTTCATATCCTTCCCAGTGCGGCTTGCCGGATGTGGCGTATAAAGCGGTTTCATATTCGTTATCCAGAAGCTCATCATTTTCCGGTTTAAGATTCATTAATGGATTCCCGCTGGCGCCGACAAGCGCAATATCATGTTTGTTAAAAAACTTATACTTTGCCGCAAAGCCCTGAACCCTATTTGGAACATGCCAGACAATCATATTCCTGACTTTCCAATATTTGGCCATCTCAGACCAAATCGTAGGAATATTTTTCCAGTTTTCAAAGACAATGATATTGGAATTATCTTTGCTGACCCGAAACGCGTTAGCCATCCATTTTTCAGTAAAGTCCGGAGATAAAACATCCGTTTCCAAATATCTTCTGTCCCGCTTATTGCCAAAGCCGGTGATCGCTTTGCCGTTTTTCTTTTTACCTTTTAGGTAGTCCAGGATATATGGCGGATCAGTAAAGCACATGTCAGCTTTTTCATTGCCCATCAGTTTCAGCACATTGTTTTTAATCATTGAATCGCCGCACATCATTTTAGATTCGCCGAGCGCGTACACTTCGCCCTTTTTTATTTCAATCTTTTCTATTTTTAGTTTGGCCAGCTCTTTTTGAAGGTCAAACTGTTCTGGCGTTTCTTCAATGCCAAAAATATCGTCCAGCTCTTCGCTGGTAAATCCGATATCCTGCAGAAACGATTCTCCGAAACCGGCAAGAAGATCCCAGTCAAACTCTCCGGTGTTTTTATTGAGTCGGATATTTAATTCTTTTTCTTTTTCCAGATCGGGAACAGAAATGTATACTACCGGCACTTCTTTGATGCCAAGTTCTTTTGCCACCTTGTATCGGAAGTGTCCTCCAATAATAACTCCTTTTCGATCTGAAGCGCTATTTGCCAAAAGCGGATCGACCAATCCGTATTTTTTAACACTTGCTTTTAGCTGCGCTATGGATTCTTCGCTCCAGACGCGTGGGTTATAATCCGACGGCCGAAGGGAATTTATTGGGACATATGTTATTTTGAGCTTGTCCCGAAGCTCGTTAAAGTTATTTTTCATAACTATTTTTATTAACTAATAACTAAAAAAACGACCTTCCAGTAGGTTGTTTTTTTAGTGATGCGTAGAATTGGTAAAACACTAGGAACGCTAAAAAGCGCCTACTGGTTTACCAATTCAACACATTTCTTGTCCTCAAGAATACCAAGTCATTTTTGAGGGTTTAGTCCCCGATACAAATTGTTTGGTAAGTCTGCCGTAAAGCATTTTTTCAAGGGAATGATAACCCTAATACAAAAATGAAATAAGGAAGGTTTTACTGCCTCCCACAGTATCTACCACCATTAGATGGGTCAGCCGAAAAAGTCAGGCTCCTCAGGATGAAATCCGTTAATTGGATTCTTAAAGCGATTGGGCAATCTTTTTGGCAACATTGCGCCGACCGTTTTAAGTTTTATAAATGAAAAGAACTTTCATTAACGAGTATATATGAAATTTGAAATAAAATCAAGATATTATTACTATAACAACAGAGATCTTTCTAAAAAGCAAGTGATGGAAAAATATCTAAAATCTAAGCAGTATTACGTTGATCTTTATGACCGGCATACTGTTGAGCGGTGTCGTGATTTGATACGCATTTACTTATCTCCATTAAAAAACCCGACACTTATCAATGGCAAGAAACCAACAGAAGAAGTCGTAAATCACGTATCAAAAATTGCTCTTTGCTCTTGAATGGAGTCTTATGTTTGAAAAGGGCAATCGATA
>JBDRCS010000093.1:0-2532 GCA_043821615.1 Patescibacteria group bacterium | reverse complement strand
CGGTTCTATCGTCATTATTATGAATTATTATTTCATCCACGGAATCAGGCAAAGCCATTTTGCTTTCAAAATGAATATCCCTAAAGCCGCAGTTTTGGAAAGCCGCTTCTATGGCCATGGGATTGGAGATAAGATTTTCATCTTTAGTTTGCCATAAAGGTGTTTTGGGTTTTTTAAATACGCCCAGCGCTTTGTCTTTATCAAGCGATATTATTCCGTCTAAAACCTGAAAACTCGGGCCGTGGAAATAGACCTTATAAATATTGTCCTTGTCTATTTTGTATTTCCTTTTTTCCGGTATTGAGGGTTTTTCAATAGAAGCCCATCTGCTTTTAAACTTTTCGGCGGCTTTTGCCGTAAAATGCGTTCTTGTTTTTCCAAGTTTAACTCCTTTTGAATTTATAAAATCGGATTCCATTTTCATGCCGATTAAACCGTTGTTTTCTTTTTCAGCCGTGATTTTTATTCTTACAGGCTTGTTTTTTAATAGTTTAATGGGCAAGTGAAAATGAATGTCTTTGATCACTTTCGGAGTTTTTCCCAATACAAAGGCGGCGGTTTGCGCGAATGTTTCTATCCCCATTACTCCAGGAACATAAGGGGTGCCGTTTATAGAATGATCTAAGAGGTAAGGATCTTCGGCTATATTAAATTCCTTGTTTCCTTGAACTTGGTTTTCGGTTTTTTGCGTTTCTTTAATGAAGTGAAAATTACTTTCCCCGCTTAAAGAGGAAACAGCTTTTGATTGTTGTTTGCTGTTACCGGTGACTGGCCTGTCCCGCCAAAGGCGGGATGACCGGTTACTGGTTACTTCGGCGCCGCCGATCCCTTTAGCCAACTCCAATTGATTATCCCAATCCATTTTTCCGAGACTTGCCGAAAGCACGATTTCAGGCTCCGTTCCATAGACAAGCTCATCCGCTATGGCAAGCATGCCTTCCTCAGGATAAATAAAGTCCACTTGCTGGGATTTAAGAAATGCTTCAACACCCGGCCTTATTGCCATGCCGATATTGGCGTATGCAGTCATATCTACAGCGAAAGCTCTAGCGCCTTTATTTTGCAAACTTATGGCGAGTTTTGATATATAATCGCTGGCGGCAGCGTAATCCGATTGTCCGAGATTGCCGAATTTTCCGGCTATGGATGAAATCATAACCCAAAACCCCCGTTCTTTCACTATCTCGGAGTTTAATAGATTGATAGCGCTGGCTTTAGTATTAAAAACCGCGTAAAATTCATCTACGGTTTTATCAAGAATAAGTTTGGACCGTTCAAGTCCGGCAAAGTGAATTACTCCGTCTATTTTGCCGAATTCTTTTCTCATTTTCTCAATGGTGGCTCCAAATATTTCCCGATTGTTTAAATCACAGCAGTAATATATAACCTTAGATCCTTTGGCGCGCAATTCCTCTATAGTTTTATAGAGCAGAGCTGAATCCTTGATTTTTGTGAATTCTCTTTCAAGCATAACGGGAGTTGCTTTTGTTTGGCCTGCTTTTAAATCTTGCCAAAGCTTGGCTTTAAGTTCTTTAAGCTGATTCTCGTCCATTTTTGCCCATATTGCGGATTCTTCCCCAAAATTTATAATATCAAAAATAATTATATGCGGTTGATATTTTTCGGCCATAATTTTGCCGAATAAAGCTCCCAAACCTCTGCCGCCGCCGGTTATGAGAATCTTCTTTCCCCGCAAGTCAAGCTTTTCGGTTTTTGTTTCTATTGATTCCGGCTTCATCATCAATGTGTGGCGTTTATTGCCGTCATAAGAAAGCGCTAAGCGAGAGTCTGAAAATATTATTTCAAAGAAGGTTTTTTGGCTTATAAGATCCAAGCTTGCGTTTGGAGCAAAATCTATAAGTTTCACTACGCATTTTTCCAATTCTTTTCTGGCGCATAGGACGATACCGTTAATCGCTCCATAAATAGGGTCATAAGATTTTTTTGTTTTATATCCCATAAACCCGTCAGCTTTGGTAATTACCGCTATGAATGTTGAATTGCCGTTTTCAGGAGTGTTTAAGGCAGTATTAAAATATTTAACGGCAAAGAATAATGGCATGGCATAGCGCTTAAGGTCATCAAAAGCCGCGGTTTTTTTGCCAAGTTTTTTTTCAATTGCTCCCAAAAGATAAATGATGCCTTGAACATCATCATGTTCAGACGCAAAGTCTTTTATATTCTTTTCAACCGTTTCAATATCTTTCCAATCATTAACGATGGTGTTTGCCGATTTTGTTTTTATGGAGGTGAAAACATGGGACACCACTTTCATTTTTGAAAGTTCATTTTTGAAAAGGTCTGTCAGCTCCGCGTCGTCTGAAAATATAATGACAGGTTTCTTTTGTGATAATTTTCTAATACTTCCTTTATCCGCTTTGGAAAGAACGGCTCTGGGAACATACCTTATATCGCGTTTAGGATATTCAATTGAGGGCTGAGGGCTGAGGGATGAAGGCTGAGGGATGAGGGATGAAGGCTGAGGGATGAGGGATGAAGGATGAGGGATGAGGGATGAAGGATGAGGGATGA
>JBDRCS010000092.1:0-5123 GCA_043821615.1 Patescibacteria group bacterium | reverse complement strand
TGCCCCGGCAATATCCTTGGGCAACTTCAATCTTTTTGCAATCTTATCTAGGGAAACAATAAAATATTGATTACAAATCTGCGCCATTACGTAAAAACATAGCGCTAAGATGAATAATAAAAATATGAAATATAATACTACCATATAAAGTGGGCACAAATAAAAGGCCAGATTTTTAGGCCTTGTTTACTACGTCACTTATGTATTATAGCAAATTTTTTGACTTTTGACAAGCCAAAAAATTAAAGATATTATTAATATTCTATGAAATTTAAATTAGAATCCCAATTTAAACCAGAAGGCGACCAGCCTCAGGCCATAAAAAAACTGGTAAAAGGCCTGGAAAAAAAAGACCGCGACCAAACCTTATTAGGGGTTACCGGTAGCGGCAAGACTTTTACAATGGCCAACATTATCGAGCAACAACAAAAGCCTACTCTTATTATTTCTCACAATAAAACTCTCGCTGCCCAGCTCGCTAGTGAGTTTAGAGAATTCTTTCCCAAAAATGCTGTTAACTATTTTGTAAGTTATTACGATTACTACCAGCCCGAAGCTTATATCGCCAAAACCGATACTTATATAGAAAAAGAAACAGATATTAATGAAGAGATAGATAGATTGCGCCATGCTTCCACGCACGCCCTCATGACCAGAAACGATGTCATTGTCGTCGCCAGTGTTTCTTGTATTTACGGCCTGGGCACGCCTGAATTGTACAAAAATATTTCTTATGAAGTAAAAAGGGGAGGGAAATATAATCGCGCTGAGTTTTTTAAACGCTTAGTTGCCATCCAATATCGACGCAACGATGTAAATTTGGTCCGTGGCACTTTCCGCGTGCAAGGCGAAACTGTGGAGCTCTTTCCTAGCTTTTCCGAACATTCTATCTACCAAATCAGATTCTTTGGTGATGCCATAGAAAAAATAATCGAGATGGACTACCTCACCCGTGAACCCATCCAGGAATGGCCCAGTCTTCTAATCTTTCCGGCCTCTCATTATATAATGCCGCCCGACTATCAGGCTCAAGCTTTTGCCAATATCAGGGCCGACATGAAAACCCAAGTTGCCAAATTTAAAAAACAAAACAAACTTATAGAAGCCCAACGCCTAGAACAAAAAGTGACCTACGATTTAGAAATGCTAGAAGCCACTGGTTTTGTAAATGGTATAGAAAACTATTCCCGCTATTTTGACGGCCGTCAGCCGGGCGAACCCTCTTCCACTTTAATAAATTATTTTCCAGATGACTTCCTCATGTTCATAGACGAATCCCATATAACAGTTCCCCAAATTGGTGGCATGTACAACGGTGACCAAGCTCGCAAGCAAACCCTCATCGATCATGGCTTCCGCCTGCCGTCTGCTAAAGACAACCGCCCGCTTAAATTTGAAGAGTTCGACAATCTCATCAACCAAGTTATTTATGTCTCTGCCACTCCTCGCGAATACGAGCTCAAAAAATCCAAACAAGTGGCTGAACAGCTCATTCGCCCTACTGGTCTACTTGATCCAAAAATTAAAATCAAACCAACTCGTGGCCAGCTAAAACATTTAGTAAAAGAAATAGAAGCCCGTATTGCCAATGGCCAGCGTGCTCTTGTAACCACTCTCACCAAAAAATTAGCCGAAGAACTAACCGACCACCTCAAAGACCAAGGCATAGCCGTGCAATATCTTCATTCTGATATTAAAACTTTTGAACGCCTCGAGATTTTACGTGATCTCCGTACCGGCGTCTTTGATGTGGTTGTGGGCATCAATTTATTAAGAGAAGGTCTGGATCTTCCCGAAGTCTCTTTGGTTGCCATCTTAGATGCCGACAAAGAATCTTTCCTTCGTGATGAAATCTCTTTGGTCCAAACCATTGGCCGTGCTGCCCGTCATCAAGACGGCCAAGTTATTATGTACGCCGACAAAATTTCCGGTTCCATGAAACGCGCCATTTCAGAAACCGAACGCAGACGCAAAACTCAGACAGCTTACAACAAAAAACACGGCCTCACCCCAAAATCCATTCAAAAAGCCATCAAAGACGAACGCCTATCCGGGGCCAAAGAAAAATCTCTGGAAGAAGAATATGATATTGATCTAGATAAAGTTAAAGAACTCACCCGTGAAGAAGTAAAAAGCTTCATTAAAGACATGAACGAAGAAATGAAGCTGGCCGCCAACAATCTTGAATTTGAAAAAGCTGCTATTATAAGAGATAATGTAAATAAGCTTAAAAAATTGTAGGGGTTCAAAATTTTGAACCCAATAAAAAACATTCATAAAGTCTTAACATTCGTCACCTTCGACCGCCTCCATCCTGGCCACAAAAATTTCCTTGAACAGGCCAAGTCTCATGGTGATTATTTAGTTGTCGTCGTTGCCAGAGATGAAAATGTAAAAGACATAAAAGGTTCTTACCCCTCTGATGATGAAAAAACCCGCAAAAAAAATTTAGAAAATCTAGACATAGTCGATGAAGTAATCATGGGCTATAAAGACTTTAAAAAACGCATGGACATTATTAAAGAAATTGAGCCCAATATTATCTGCCTTGGTTATGATCAGGATGTTAAGCTCCCTGGCGGAAAATATAATGTAATCGCTTTAAAACCCTTTCATCCTGATAAATACAAAACCTCCCTCCTCAACGGTTTACAAAAATAATCTATTATGCTAAATTTATCTCAATATTAATTAATAAATAACCATCTTCTATGTACCTCCCCCTCGCCATTTCTGAATGGAGAGGGGGAACAGAGGGGGTGAGGAATCAATATGCCAATTAAAAAAGCCGGTCTTAAAGACAGGAAACAAACTGTAAAAAGAACAGTTCACAATAAATCTCAAAAAAGAAAAATCCACGACCTTACCAAGACCGCGGAAAAACTAATTGAGAAAAAAGAACAGGAAGCCGTCAATAAAGTAAAGGAAGCCTATAAAGCTATTGATAAGGCTGCCAAAAACGGGATTTACAAAAAAAATACTGCTGCCAGAAAAAAATCTTCTCTAATGAAAAAGCTGAACAAAATGGGAAAATAATTATCGGCAGGCTTCCACTACAAACAAATCTAAAAGCATCCTGGGTTCACCCTGGGATGTTTTCATTTTCAAATCAATATCTACCAATTTATCTAAAAGTTTTCTTAAGTCGTTAAGTTCAAATTTATTTATTTGAGTTAAAGATTTTTTTATAACAAAAGGATGTAAATCCAAACCCTGTCCGTTTGTCTCTTTAACCTGCAACAATATTTTAATCTGCCTTGCTATCATAGTCAGTAAAAAAAATTCATTAGCTCCGCTTTTAAACTGATCGTGCAACAATTTCAATGCCATCGCCGAATTCTTCTGGCTCAAAGCGTCTGTAAAATTAAAAATATTATCGTCCACTGCCGAAGGCACGAACTCTTCTACTGTTTTTAAATCAATTCTTTTATTGAAGTTGGCTAATTTTTTAAGCTCATTACTCATTTGCCACAAATCATCTCCTATCGCCTGGACAAAATAATTCTCTGCATCTCTATCAATTGTCGCACCAAGCTTTTTCACCTCTTGTTGCACAAACTGATGAATTTGCATCCCCTTTAATAATGGAAACTCTTCCACTTTATCTACTCCCAACAAAGCCTTAGCTAAAACATTACCCTTTTTTGGCCCCTTATCTGAAGTAATTACCAAAATTGTATCATCACCAACACTTTTTAGGCTCTCCAAAAATTGTTCCTGGAATTTATCATTGGCCTCAAAAATATTTTTAACTACAACAAATCTTTTGCTGGAAAGCAAACCTTGTGTCATTACCGATTTTCTAAAATCATCTATTAAAAGATCAGCAGCATTAAAAACATCAACATTAAAACCACTTTCATCATATTTTTTAATGAAGCCTTGTTTTAAAAAATCTAATCTTTGTTGAAGACGATATGAATCTTCGCCTATTAAATATAAAATCATTAAACCTCTTTTAGCTCTCCCCAATTCTTGCCTGCTTCCACATCCACAGTAATTGGGCATTTAAATCTATGAATGTCCTCCATAATCTTGCGCACTTGCTCTCCCACTTTTTCAACATCTTTTTCTTTAACTTCAAACACCAATTCATCGTGCACTTGTAAAATCATCTTAGCACTGATTTTGCCATTGTCAATTTCTTCCTGCACTTTTATCATGGCCAGTTTCATCAAATCGGCTGCTGTTCCCTGAATTGGCATGTTTATCGCCATTCTTTCCGCCGCTCTTCTGGCTTCCGGAAAACTAGAATCAATCTCTGGCAAATTTCTAATTCGTCCAAATAATGTCTCTACATATCCCTTTTCATGGGCCTCTTCTTTGGTTTTATCTATATACTTTTTCACGCCTTTAAATAATTCAAAATATTTATCCATATATTCTTTAGCCTCTCCCCGGGACAAACCCGTTGCATTGGCCAGGCCAAACACACCCATGCCATAAATAATGCCAAAGTTAATTGCTTTGGCACTTTGCCTCATCTCCTTGGTAACCTCCTTGGCCGGTATATCATTTATTTCTGCGGCTGTTCTGGTATGAATGTCTTCATTATTATTAAACGCTTCCAACATTTTCTTGTCATCCGCAATTGAAGCCACAATTCTAAGCTCGGCCTGAGAATAATCCACTGACAACAATCTCATGCCTCTGTCGGCAACAAAGGCCTTTCTAATTTCATTACCCAGCTCTGTTCTTATTGGAATATTTTGCAAATTTGGATCACTGCTAGATAGCCGGCCCGTGGCTGTAACCACCTGATTATAGCTGGTGTGCACCCTGCCTGTGGTCGGGCTGATCAATTTTGGTAAAGCTTTTACATAAGTTGATTGCAATTTTGTTAACTCGCGATACTCAATAATCAAATCAATAATTTCATGACGGCCTTTCATTTTTTCTAGCTCTCCCGCAGCCGTGGAAAGTCCAGTTTTTATTTTCTTAATATCACTCGTATCAATATCCAGCTTTTCAAATAAAATTATTTTCAATTGTTGCGGTGAGGCAATATTAAAATCCTCTCCCCCTAACTTATGAATCTTTTTTTCCAGTTCATTAATTCTTTTTTGTAAGCTCTTCTGCATTTTTCCTAAAAATTCATCGTCCAGTTTCACCCCGTTATCTTC
>JBDRCS010000091.1:0-21773 GCA_043821615.1 Patescibacteria group bacterium | reverse complement strand
CGAAGTTTATATATATTCTCTAATCACTCAACAATTAGATTTAAAGGCGGCTTTAATTTTGGCGGGCCTGCAATTTGTAGGATTGCTGGCATTAATTTTGTTACTCTCTGGATATTTAACCAATCAGTCTGAAAAATATTTTAATATTTCAAAAGATAATAATTTTAAAAACTCTATTTTTATTTTTACTGTTAGAATATTAGTGTTAATTTTTATTTTATTACCGATTGGAGGAGTTTTATTTAAGGGACTGGGTGATATTATAAATTTAAATTCAACTACCTACTGGATGGGCTTGTTTAATTCTTTTTGGCTAGCCCTATGCTCTGGCGCAATAAGCTTGGGACTAGTATTTATTTTAATGAACACCAAAAAAGATCTGGGTAAATGGTCTTTGGTGTTTTTAGCAATCTCACCCATAGCACTGGGAGCGGGCTTGCTATATTTATTTGGCGACTCTGTGCTGGGGATGTTGTTGGCTTATATATTTTTAAGCTTTCCTATTAATTATTTTCTGGTATCCTCTTTTTGGAAAAGCCGCCCGGCTTTCTTTATTGAATCTATAAAATTATTGGGCGCTGACTGGAAAGATGAGATAAAAATAATCAGTAGTTACTTGAGTACAACAATTTTAAAAGCTCTAGCTATATCAATAGTGTTTGTAATGGGCGACATAGCAATCGTGTCTGTGTTGGCGCCATATAAATTTAAGACGGCCATGAGCCTGAGCTATTCCTATTTAGGGGCTTATAGATTTTCTTTGGCCTCAGCCGGCCTGACGGTAATTCTAATTTCTATATTTAGTTTGATTTTAATAATATTCATAATTATTTATTTATATGAAAATAGACGTAAACAATATTAAAGTAAAAATTGGAAAGAAGATCATTTTAAAAAACATCTCTTTTGCTACAGAAAAAAACCTGGCCATAGTAGGGCCCTCGGGCTCAGGTAAAACTACACTTTTGAGATGCGTGGCCGGACTTCAGGACTATCAAGGCTCTATATTGTTTAATGACAAAAAAATTGACAACACCCCCACAAAAAACAGAAACATTGGCATGGTTACGCAAGATCTAGCCTTGTTTCCTCATTTAAGCGTCTTTGAAAATATTGCTTTTCCCCTAAAGATTAGAAAAAATAATAAACAAACCATCTCTGAAAAAGTAAACAACATTTTAATTAGATTTAGAATTAAAGACTTGGCAGAGCGCCTGCCTCAGGAGATAAGCGGCGGCGAACAACAAAGAACTGCTTTGGCTAGAGCAATTATTTACAAACCGGATTTATTGCTTTTGGACGAGCCCTTTGCGCAGCTGGATGCAGAACTTAGAAATGATTTATTACATTGGCTAAAAGACGTTCTAAATAAAGAAAAAATATTAACTTTGTTTGTGACTCATAATATTGAAGAAGCAGAGTTTATAGGTGAAAATATCTTTAGGTTGTGCTAAAATATAAACATGAAAATATTATTTTTTGGGGACGTGGTTGGAAAAATTGGCCGCAAGGCCCTGGCCAAAGTCCTGCCTGATATTATCAAGGAGCATGAACCTGATTTTGTTCTTGGTAATGGCGAAAACCTGGCCCATGGCATTGGCTTTACTGAAGACACGGTTTTGGAATTGCTGGACCTGGGGTTTAATTTTCTTACATCAGGCAACCATGTTTTTGACAAGGAGCCGGGGATTGAATATTTAAAAAAGCCAGACGCAAAAATATTAAGGCCGGCCAATTTTCCTTCACATGATCCGGGCAAAGGGCATGTCTTGCTGGAAGTGGGCACAAAAAGACTGTTGATAATCAACCTGCTTGGCCAAGTTTTTATTGAAAAGGATGCCAACTGCCCCTTTAGAGAACTGGACACAATTTTGGAGGGTTATCATGAAGACGATTACGATGGCATGCTGATAGATTTCCATGCTGAAGCAACCAGTGAAAAAGAAGCAATGGGCTTTTATGCTGATGGACGCGCCTCGGCCGTGTTGGGCACGCACACTCACGTTGGGACCTGTGATGAATGGATACTGCCTATGGGCACGGCCTATTGCAGTGACGTGGGCATGGTGGGAGCCCGGGAATCTATCCTGGGTGGAGAGAAAGAACCAATCCTAAAAAGGTTTCTCACAAAGATTCCCCTGCATTTTGAACCCCCCGAATCAGGTAGAGTAACCATTAACGCCGTTTTAATTGAAACTGACCCTCAAACAAAGCTGGCCGTCCACATAAAACGCATTGACCAGTTGGTAGAGGTATAATATAATTATTTATATAAATAAGCATTAAAAACTTGTATATGAATAAAGCAGATTTAATTAGTACAATCTCTGACAAGTCCGGCTTAGACAAAAAATCAGTTGAAAATGTTTTAGATACATTGGAAGAAGTAATCATCGAAACAATCAAAACAGGCGACGAAGTTACCTTAACCGGGTTTGGCACCTTTTCTGCCAGACAAAGATCAGCTAGAATGGGCGTGAATCCTCAGAACCCCTCTGAAAAAATTCAGATCCCGGCAGTGACCGTGCCCAAATTCAAAGCAGGCAAGGCCCTCAAAGACGCTTTGAAATAATTTTAGTGCTTGTCGTGTTTGTATAAACCCCCCAGCCATGGCTGGAGGGTTTTTATTAGTATTTATTTTGGTGGGCTGTAGAGGATTTGAACCTCTGACCTTTCGCTTAAGAGGCGATTGCTCTACCAACTGAGCTAACAGCCCATGGTGCGCCCGGAGGGAGTC
This sequence comes from Patescibacteria group bacterium, assembly GCA_043821615.1. Taxonomy (GTDB): domain Bacteria; phylum Patescibacteriota; class Patescibacteriia; order UBA9570; family JAHJKD01; genus JBDRCS01. The sequence continues at coordinate 19,036 of JBDRCS010000091.1, read as the reverse complement.
GAACCCCCAACCTCGTGGTCCGAAGCCACGCGCTCTATCCAGTTGAGCTACGGGCGCAAAAAAAAGATAACCTGGAAAGATTATCAGAAAATAAAAAATAAATCAAGGCCTTTGTTACTCTATAGTTTCGTATCAGACGTCATATAACTAAGGGCTGTTTCCTTAGATATTAACTTGTTTTTATATAAATCCTTTAAGTTTTGGTCAAGCGACATCATGCCTTCTTTGCTGCTGGTCTGAATAACGCTTTTTAACTGAGGCACCTTGTTTTCCCTGATAAGGTTGGCAACGGCCGGGGTGTTAATCATAATTTCCCGAGCAGCAATTACACCGCCGTTTATTTTAGGAATCAAGACTTGCGAGATAACCGCCCGAAGCTCCATGGAAAGCTGCAGTTTAATTTGCTCCTGCTGATGAGGGGGAAAGACATCAATAATTCTGTCGATGGTCTGAGCAGCGCCATTGGTGTGAAGCGTGGCAAAAACCAAGTGGCCAGTCTCGGCAATGGTCAGAGCGGCCGCAATGGTTTCCAGGTCTCTCATTTCACCAACCAGAATAACGTCCGGATCCTGCCTGACTACTCTTTTGAGGCCCTCAGAGAAAAAGATAAAATCTGTTCCCAGCTGTCTTTGCCTAATATATGACTGAATTGGATTATGAACATATTCAATCGGATCTTCAAGGGTAACAATGTGTTCGTTTCTTTCTTTGTTAATAAAATCAATGATGGCAGCCAAAGAAGTTGATTTGCCTGACCCAGTAGGACCAGTAACCACAATCAGGCCCTGCTTCATGCGAGCCAGATTATAAACCACCTCGGGCATTAATACGTCTTCCATGGTAGGAATGTCCAGGCTTAAAACACGGGCAACCATGCCGGCATTATTTCTTTCCCAGTGAGCATTAACCCTGAAACGGGAAATTCCCTCAATCTCATAGGCAAAATCCAGTTCTCTTTCCCTTTCATATTTGTTTAATTGCTCTTCCGTGGTAATGCTGGATATTAAATCAAAAATCTCCTTGCTGCTAAGGGGTTTTTCTTTTTCTATGGGTGCTAAAACACCGCTGATTCTGAGGATGGGCGGCTGACCAGCTAAAAGATGCAGGTCAGATGCTTTTTTCTCCGCGGCTATTCTAAAAAGTTTATCTATTTGAGATTTTGTAATTGTAGCCATTGTTTTTGCTTTTTGTTTTGTTTTTCTATATGATAAGTATATCATGAAAAAAGAGATTTGTCAATCTGGCTCTGCCAAGGAAACCATAAAAATTGCCCAATCCTTTGGGAAAAAATTGAAACCCGGTCAAGTAATTGCCTTGTGGGGTGATTTGGGCAGTGGCAAAACAACTTTTACCAAAGGCATAGCCACTGCTTTGGGCATTAAGAAAAACATTAAAAGTCCCTCCTTTTTAATCTTCAAAAACTACCCCTTAAAAAAAGGCGGGGAATTTGTTCATGTTGACTTATATCGTTTAAAAAAGGTTTCTGATTTAGATACAATTGGCCTGAGTGATTTTATTAATAAAAAAAATATTGTTGTGATAGAGTGGCCGGAAAAAATAAAAAAACAACTGCCCAAAGGAAAGGCAGATGTATTTTTTAAAACTATCAATAAAGATAAAAGAGAAATTATTTTAGTCGGACTTGGAAGTTAGCGGCGCAGTGTTTGCCACCTGTTCCTGAGAAGATTCCTTCTCCTCTTGTACTTCTTCTTTAATGACAGCATCTTTGACTGTCATTTTTTCTTCGGTTACGGATATAACCTGGGCATCGGAAATGATTAATTCAGGAGTGTTGGATAAAAGTTTTTTTACAAACGAAGAAACACCAATATGATAAGTTGTGATATTTCTATCTTCACTATCAATGTTAAAACTGGCTATTCGCCCGAGGAAATCCTGCGAAACAGTGTAAACCGGAAGATTAAGAATTTGTTTGTTTGTCAGCCTCATTTAATTTTTTTTGTTCCTTATCTGGCTTATGTTCGATTATGTCTTTAGGTTTTTCACCCTCGTCATCGTCTTTGCTTTTGTTGGCCATTTTCAACATGATTAATTGCTGACCAAGAGTAAAGACGGTATTGGTTAACCAGTAGAGGGTTACGCCGGCAGGAAACTGATAACCAAAAACGATAGTAATGATCGGCATAAAATACAACATTTGCTTATTAAGCATGGCTGTCATATTTTCATCCTTAGCGCCCTTTGTTTTGATTGGAGCTTTTTTAGTGGCCAGGAGCTTGGATGAGAAAAATTGGGAAACACCGGCTAATACAGCCAAGACAATGTTGTGGTTTTTAGTTAAATCTACGATCCCCAAAAAGGTAGTGTTGATTTGAATTGTGCCATAGGCATCTCTGAGGACCGGATATAAGTGAGCCAGCTGTTCTTCCAGAAGAGTGCCTGTGGCCGGGTCAATGCTAATTCCGGTAAAGAAGACACGGTATAAGGCAATCAGGATTGGCAACTGAATAAGCAGGGGAAGACAGGAAGAAAATGGATTAACTTTATTTTTTTTGTAAAATTCAATTAATTGCTTGCCCTGTTCTTCTTTGTTGTCTTTGTATTTCTTTTTAATTTCTTCCAGCATGGGCTGGGTATCCTGTAGTTTCTTCTGAGCTTTTAAAGCCTTGTAGTTTGGCCAGAATAAAAGCAGCTTAATAAGAATGGTAAGAATGATAATGGCAATGCCAAGGTCTTTCCAGGGCAGAACATCATAAATATAAATAAGCGCATTAAATAACGGATCATATAGCACGGTGTAAAACAGTTGTGTCATGATATCAAAATAAATTAATTAATTTTAGGGGAAGTCTACACCGCCCCTTGAAAACGGATTGCATCGTAATATTCGCCACATTCCCTTGAAAATGCCCCTAAATAACCCTTTTTTTTTAATTGCCTGATAAGTATATTCTGAACAAGTGGGGTAATAACGGCAACCATAATGAGTAATTTCAGAAAAAATACCGTGATCCGGAGAAAGGGTTTTTTGATATAATTTAATGGTTTTTAAAGCAATTTTTTTTATCATTTCCACAATAAATGGGCTTTTTTAAAGAGGTTTTCAAGGATTTCTTTAATTTGTGTAAAATCTGCTAATATTAGCGGTTTTTTACAAATAATAGCAATGTCAAATCCGTTTTTTGGCCTTTTTTCCCGATTTTTTAGCCAATATTTTACTTGTCGACGTTTTTTGTTTCTAACAGTGGCTTTTGACGATACTTTATTTGAAATAATCACTAAATATCGGTTGTAAGACAAGCTGTTTTGCTTGAATTTAAGTAGAAAAAGAGGTGAATTAATGGTTTTTCCATGTTTAAGAACCACCTTTATTTCATTCTCGTGCCTGAGGCTGTGCTTTGAATTAAGCATTTGCTTAATGAGTAAGTCGTTTTCTTCCTTTGGTTTTTCGACTTTTCAATACTCTCTTTCCTGTTTTAGAGCTCATTCTTTTTCGAAAACCATGAGTCTTTGCTTTGTGTCTTTTTTTAGGTTGGTAAGTTCTTTTAGGCATAATTATTATTGAAATTAACTAGTATAAAATACCAAAAACCCCCAGTTTGGTCAAGGGCAAAAAAACAAGCCCCTCATATACACAGGTCATCCACAGAATATTAACAATTTTGTTTTTATTGACTCATTCTAGCATGTGGAAAAATGTGTTATATTCAGTTAACGCTGTTAATTTATTAAAAATACAAAAGTATGAATACCGATCAATTGTGGAGTGCTGTTTTAGGTGAATTAGAAGTCTCACTATCAAAAGCAAATTTTACCACCTGGTTAAAAAATACCTTTATTTTAGAGGCCGGCTCAGAAGATGTTGTTATTGGAGTTCCCAATGCCTTTACAAAAACCTGGCTGGAAAACAAATATCATCCAAAAATTTTAGTGGCTCTGCAAAACATAACGGAAAACAAAGTCCTTAATGTTCAATATAAGGTCTCTCCTATTAAAAAATACAAATCTAAGAAAATTGACAGCCCAAAAGAGGCAGACGAACAAGAAGAACACAATGAAGATTCGTCTGAATTAATCAAAACCGCCGGGCTTAATCCTAATTATACCTTTGAAACTTTTGTGGTAGGCAAAAAAAACGAATTAGCCCAGGCAGCCAGCCAGGCAGTTGGAGACAAAATTGGTTCGGTTTATAATCCATTATTTATTTATGGCGGGGTTGGTCTAGGAAAAACACATTTAATGCAGGCCATTGGCACCCACGCCCTAAGCAAAGATTCCAGTGTTAAGGTCTTGTATGTGCCTTGTGAAACTTTTACAAGTGAATTTATTAATTCAATCTCTTTGGGACAAGGAGATAAATTTAAAAACAAGTATCGCGGGGTGGATATTTTATTAATAGATGATATCCAATTTTTAGCAGGCAAGGTTGAAACACAAGAGGCCTTCTTTCATACTTTTAATCATTTACATCAGAATAATAAACAAATTGTTATTAGTTCAGACAGGCCACCCAAGGCCATCCCGACCCTAGAGGGCAGGCTAGTGTCTCGATTTGAATGGGGAATGCTGGTTGATGTGGGGGCGCCTGACTTAGAAACAAGAATTGCTATTTTAAGAACAAAGTGTAAAGAAAAAGATTTTAACCTGGATAATGAAATAAACACTTTTGTGGCCAGTAATGTGCATAGTAATATAAGGGAATTAGAGGGTGCTTTAAATCAAATTATTGCTTCCAGCCAGTTGTCTGGAAAAAATCCTGACCTGGAATCAACAAAATCCATTCTTTCTTCTATATCACAAACACCAAAGAAGGGCGCTATTACGGCGAAACAGGTGTTAAATACTGTGTCGGAGTATTTTGAGATTAAAAACCAAGACCTGACCGGCAACTGCCGAAAAAAAGAACTGGTTGTGCCAAGACAAATTGTAATGTTTTTAATGAGAGAAGAAATGAAATCTTCTTATCCGAATATTGGCCAGGAGCTTGGAGGAAGAGACCACACCACAGCCATGCATTCTTATTCAAAAATTACAAAATAGATTGAAGAGAATGAAAAATTACAACAAGACATTAATATAATCAAGAAAATAATTTATAATAATTAGCATGTTAATAAGCTGTTAGGAAGTTGGAGGAAAAAACTGTTGAAAAAGTGTTAGTAAAACCAAAATAAAAAGTCGCAATAATTATACAGGAATACCCCACAGAGTTTCCCACATTTTTTTTCAAAAAGGGGTATTAAAAAACGTTTTAAAATAGCAGTAATATCAGTTATACACAAATCCACAGGCCTTATTATTACTACTATATAATATATTTATTATTTATCTTATAAGGTATGAAGTTTAAATGTACACAGGAGAATCTAAATGGAGCTTTGGGGGTGGTAGCACATATAGCTTCTAAGAATGTTAATTTACCAATCTTGAATAATATTTTAGTGAGGGCAAAAGATACGTCATTAACTTTAGCGGCAACTAATTTAGAGATTGGGGTGGTGTGTAACGTGAGATCTAAAATTGAGGAGGATGGAAGTTTTACTGTTCCTGCTCAAGTTTTTGCCAGTTATATAAATTTACTAACCGGGGACAATATAGATGTTGATTTAGAGGGAAAGGAATTAGTAGTTCAATCCGGAAAACAAAAAACTAAATTAAAAGGAGAGGGCGTGGATGAATTTCCGATTATTCCCGAGGTGAACAAAGAGAATAAAATCACCTGCACATTCGAGGATTTAGTTAAGGGTCTTTCTCAGGTGGTTGGGTCAGCCAGTCTTGATGAAACAAGGCCGGAAATAGCGGGGGTGTATATGAATTTTTTTGAAAACGAATTAATAATGGCAGCCACGGACAGTTATCGATTAGCGGAAAAGAAAATTAAATGCGAATATAGCGGGGAAAATAAAAAAGCGATTATTCCTCAGAAAACAATTTTAGAATTTATTAGAATATCAGGATTATTTACTTTTGAGAAAGTGGATTTATATATTAGTGATAACCAGGTATTTTTTGACCTAGGAGACATTAAAATTACATCAAGATTAATTGAAGGGGAATATCCTGATTACAGACAAATTATTCCTCAAAACAAAAACACGGAAGTGATAGTGGATAAGGAAAAATGTATCAAATTAATCAAGGCGGCGTCTTTATTCTCTAAATCAGGAATAAATGATGTCAACATGGTCTTTGACCAAAAAGAGCAGTTGTTGTTAGTGAACACCGTGAATAGCCAATTGGGAGAGAATAATGCATCAATGGAGGCGGAAATCACGGGTGGGGAGAATGACATAGTGTTTAATTACAAATATTTACTAGACGGTTTTACTAATATTAATTCTGAAAATATTAAAATTAATATTATTGACAATGCTTCCCCGGGAGTATTTATGCCGGAAAATGAAGATGGTTTTGTTTATATAATAATGCCGATTAAGCAATAATAGTGGAGAAATTAAGCAGGAATTTATTAAAAAAAGCAGTAATAAAAGCCGGAGTAAATAATCAGGTTGAGGCGGTGAGTATTTTAGAAGAGTTTAAAAATATAATTATCAATAAATGGGGAAAAGACGTTTCTTACCAGATAATGCCTTTGTATTTTAAAAATCAAATATTATATATTCAAATATTAAATTCAGGATTTTCTCATGAAATTAAAATCCACGAAGGAGAAATCCTAAAACAATTAAATAACAACCTGAATAATTTTGAGGAAGTGAAAGAGATTAAATTTAAAGTTTAATCTTTTTTCTTATCGTCTTTTTTATCTTTTTCGTCGTCGGTTTTTTGAGCGGAGAATTCAAAGCTGACAGTGTCGGAAGAAGTATTTCCCAAGGCATCAGTAGCAAGGGCTTTTAAGGTGTGGTTGCCAACCGTGAGGCTGGTTGGTTTATAGCTTGATTGCCAAGGGGAAGAGGTTTTTGTGTCTACAAGATTATTATCAATATAATAATCAACTTTTTTTAATTCTGTGTTGCTATCCGCTGAAACAGAAACCATAATAGAAAGAGTGGTGGCGGTGTATTTACCATTTGACTGAGGATAAGAAATGGAAAGAGAGGGCGGGTCAGTATCGCGATAATTACAGTCTTGATATTCTGGCTCGTCAGTGACATATTCTCCGGGGTTGGCCTGGGCAAGGCCATGGACGGCTCCTTCCCAGGAAGAAAACATGGGATCAATATTGGTGTCTTCAGGGTATGGACCCTGAGGGTCTTCTTTGATTACATAATAAAGAATATTATGTATCGTTTTAAATTCTTTTTCAGTGATATATTCTTTGGGATAGCTATTAATACATTCTTCGGGGATTACCTTGCCCGTGTCTTTGTCTACTTTCATTGTTTCGGTTGTGCCGATGCTACCTAAAAGAACAGGCTTGTCTGTATCAGGTTCTTCCACGTTTTGAAATTCTTCTACGGGCTGGCCGGCCAGGACATTGGTCATAAACTCTTTCCAAATAGGAGCGGCCACGACCAGACCAGCGGCGCCGGCACTCATTTCAGAATTGTTATTATTACCCACCCAGACACCAGTGGTAAGCGAGGGGGTGTAGCCCATTGTCCAGGCGTCGCGATAATCCGAGGTGGTGCCAGTTTTAACGGCTACGGGACGATCCGGAAGGTTAAGACTGGAAAAGGTAGATCCTCGTGCACCAGAATCGGAAAGAATATTATTTAAGGTTCGGGCGGCATTTTTATCAAAAACTTGTTCCGGTGCGTCCGACCATTCCTCTAAAACTTCACCACGCTGATCTTCAATTTTTAGAATGCTGGTAGGGGGGTGGCGTTCGCCTTCGCGAGAAAAGGTGGCAAAGGCAGAGGTGTGATCTATAAGTTTAACTTCACCAGAGCCTAAAACCAGGGCAAGCCCGTACTTGTCCTTGTCTTTAAGGGTGGTGTAACCAAGGGCGTCAGCAGTTTCCAGAGCCTTGTCTACACCGACTAAATAAAGCGTTTTTACAGCAGGGATGTTTAAGGATGTGGCCAGGGCCTGGCGCATTGTAACTGGGCCGCGAGTTGAATTGTCATAGTTGTGAGGAATGTAATCAATGCCATCAACCGGGAAATTTGTGGTGAGATCGAAAAGAATGGTTTTGTCGGTGTAGCCCTTTGAAAAGGCAGTGGCGTAAACCAGGGGCTTAAAGGAGGATCCGGGCTGACGGGCGGAGAGGGCCACATTTACCTGGCCGTCATAATCATCGGCAAAATAGTCGTAAGAGCCGACCATGGCAAGAATTTGACCAGTGTGGGGGTCTATGGCAACCAGGGCAGCGTTGGAGCCGCCATAGCCGTAGACCTTGTCCATGCCGTTCCTTACAGCCTCTTCGGCTTTTTGTTGTTTGTCCCAATCCAGAGTGGTGTACACTTTTAATCCCTGGGAAGTTACATTAGAGCCGTATTTTTCTTCAAGTAGGCCGCGAACATAAAGAGAAAAATGAGGAGCTTTAATATCCTGAACATCTTCCTGAATATTAATATCTTCCAGCTTGGCTACTTCTGCCTCTTCTTCGGTGATATAGTCTTCAGCCACCATTTCATCTAAGGCATAATCCCTTCTCCATTTTAAATCGTCCAAATTATTTAAAAAATATGTGGGCCTTTGGGGAAGAGCGGCCAGGGTGGCGGCTTCAGACAGAGTGAGGTCTCCCGGGGCTTTACCAAAATAAGACTGGGCAGCAGCGCCAATACCATGATTAACACCGCCATAGCCGATTTCGTTTAAGTAAAATTCAAAGATTTCATCCTTGGAATATTTTTGCTCTAGACGAATGGAAAAAATTAATTCTTTTATTTTTCTGGCATAAGTGTGTTCAGAGCCAACCACGGCATTTTTTACAAATTGCTGAGTAATGCCGGAACCGCCGCCGGATTGATTTGTGGCCTGTTTGAGAACGGCCCGCGCCAGCCCGCGCCAGTTAAAACCGGGGTGAGTATAGAATTCCTGATCTTCCAGAACAAGAGTGGCGTTTTTTACATTGTCGGGAATATCCTCAAGGGCATAATAGGTTCTTTTGACTTCGCCTCCGGTTTCGTAGAGGAGGTGTTCGCCGGTGCGGTCATAAATTTTGGTGCTTTCCGCGACCATTCTTTTAGATATTTTTTCCGGATCAACCATTCCTTGAGAAAACCAGGCATAAGCGGCAATGATCGCCAAAAAGCCGCTAATAAACAGAACTAGGATTATTTGGAACAATTTTTGTCGGCGAGATTTTTTCGTTTTTTGAGATTTGGTTTTTTTGGCTTTGGGACCGGGCCCTTTTTGAACAGGGATTTTTTTACCACTAACAGACAGTTCTTTATAGCCGGTTCGGCGGCCACTTGGTTTTTTACGGACCTGTGTAATGGGCATATTTTAAAATTAATTTTATAAATTAAACGAGTATAGTATAAGGAAAAAACCTGATTTTGTAAAGGGTGGTTTAAGTTTATCATTTTATTGATTTTTTGGCGAAAATATTGTATTTTTACTATATTAATAAATACTAATTTTTGAATAAAAATTATGGTGAAAGTAATTACTGACAGCGAGAAAATAAAAGAAGCAATAGAAAGAGGGGTTGAAGAGATCTATCCATCAAAGGAAGAATTTGAGAAAAAATTAAAATCTGGAAAAAGAATCCGGCTATATTTAGGCGTTGATCCCACGGGATTCGATTTGCACATAGGACATTCTGTTCAATTAAAAAAACTGAAACAATTTCAAGACTTGGGACACGAAGTGATTTTATTAATAGGAGATTTTACAGGATTAATTGGAGATCCTTCAGGAAAGGATAAGGTTAGAAACCAATTGACCCGTGAACAAGTACTGGCCAATGCAAAAGATTATCAGAGACAAGCCAGCAAGATTTTAGATTTTAAGGGTAAAAATCCGGTTAAGATTAAATATAACAGCAAGTGGCTTTCAAAATTGAATTTTGCAGACGTGGTGGAGCTGGCTTCTCATTTTACAGTCCAGCAAATGCTGGAAAGAGACATGTTTGAGAAGAGGATGAAAGCAAAGCAACCGATTTATTTTCATGAATTTTTATACCCCTTGATGCAGGGCTATGATTCGGTGGCTATGGATGTGGATCTGGAGGTGGGCGGCTCCGATCAGATGTTTAACATGATGGCGGGTCGTGAATTAATGAAAGACATGAAAAAAAAGGAAAAGTTTGTGCTTACAACAAAACTTTTAGAAGATTCAAAAGGCGTAAAGATAGGCAAGACCGCCGGCAATGCGATTGCGATCTGTGCAGAGCCGAATGATCTCTATGGAAAGGTGATGACCCTAGGTGATGATGTAATATTGAAAACTTTTGAATTGTGCACAGATATGCCGATGGAAAAAATTGCCGCAATGCATAAGCAGCTTGAAAATAGCGAGAATCCGCGCAATTTAAAAGCTAAATTGGCTTATGAAATTGTTGAGCTTTACAACGGGGAAGACGCAGCCAAGGAGGCAGAAGAAGAGTTTGACAAGGTCTTTAAAGAAAAAGACAAGCCCACAGATGTGCCCGAGATAAAAGTTAAAAAAAATAAATATCCTCCATTAGACTTATTAATGGATTTAAAATTAGTAGCTTCAAAATCAGAAGCCAAAAGAGTGATTGAACAGGGCGGATTCAAGATTAACGATAAAAAAATCACTGATTGGAAAAAATCAGTGAAATTAAATGATAATGATTTGTTGCGGGTGGGAAAGAGGAAATTTTTGAAAATTAAAGTCTAGCAACCTTTAAATCCCTGGCGATAAAATTTAGCGGCCTCTTCCGGGGGCATGGTATTTACAATGAGGCGGGAGCCGAGCTCAATGCCGGCGTGGACAGAGCGGCGTGGACAGAGGCGAAAATAGAAATGTTCGTCGGAATCGGTCAGGGCCTGATGGAAATAGAAATTATAGGCAATATCCTCGACTTTTGTTAATTCGCCGGTGAGGCATTTGATAATTTTGGCGAAGCTTTTTATTTCGGCTTTGGAGAGGGCGGTGATGTTGTCAACATGGCGAAAAGGAATAACCCAGGCTTCGTAACTATAAGTGGAAGCATAAGGCGCGAAAACAGAAAAATATTTATCCTTGAATATTCGAAGAGGGGAATTTTTGGCAGATTCTTTTTTGGCAAGCTCGCCATAATAGCAGCAGCCGTGTTTTACCTGATATTCTTTGGCGCGGGTCAATTTTTCAATAATATGCGGAGTAAGAAAACTGGTGGCAAAAATTTGGGAATGGGCGTGTTCAATGGAGGCGCCGGCCTTGCCGCCGTTATTTTTAAAAATAAAGATGTACTTTATTTTTTGGTCTTTGGAAATTTCAGAGGTCCTTTTTTGATAAGCCCTTAATATTTTTTCAATGTGGGGAACAGAAAGGTCGGCTAATTCCTGGCCATGATTTGGAGTTTCGATCACTATTTCATGCTTGCCATAGGCTTCCGTAAACTTTTTTGAAACAATGGGAAATTTATTGGCAATTACTTTTACATCCCATTTCTTGCCCTGACCGTCTTTGTAAACAAAGGGTTCTTTATCAATATTATGAGGACAAAAGACGCATTTTTGAATTTCCTCAGCAGTCGGTTTTGGAGAAACCGGCTTTATTGTTTGGTTGGGGCGCTTGGAGCGGCCAGGGGCAATGATAACAAAGCGGTCGTGGATGTAATTTTCCCTAATGTCGGGCTCGTTTTTATTCATAGTTATATTTTATTGCTTTAGAAGCTTTTCGTAAAGCTTTTTGTATTCCCGGGCAGAATGATACCAGGTATGATCGGTTTTAATTCCATTTTTAATAATTGTTTGCCACCTGGCTTTATTTTGATAGGCGGTAATAGCTCTTTTTATGGCTTTTAGAAATTCCCGGGAATTTTGGTTTTTAAATACAAACCCGGTTTTTCCTTCCAGGACAGTGTCTTTTAGGCCGCCAGTAGCGTGAACAATGGGGACGGCACCGTATTCCATGGCGATCATCTGGCCAAGGCCGCAGGGTTCAAAGCGGGAGGGCATGAGAAACATGTCAGCACCGCCGTAAATATATTGGCCAAAAGGAAGGTCAAATTTATTCAAAAAATAAAATTTATCAGGATATTTTTTTTGGGCGCGTTTAAAGCCGTTTTCAATATTCGAAGATCCCGTGCCCGTAAAGATGAATTGGGCGTTTAGTTTGGCCAGGTCGTCGATAATTTCCAAAAGCAGGTCAAAACCCTTTTGCTTGACCAGGCGGGAGACTATTCCAAAGATTGGAATGTTTTCATCAGCCGGAAGTCCGGATGTTTTTTGAAGGAAAGTTTTGTTTTTCTTTTTTATATATAAGGATTTGATAGAGTAGTTATATTTTAAGAAAGGATCTTTAAGGGGATTGAAATAGGAACTGTCAATGCCGTTTAAAATACCGTAAAGATCTTTTTTTCTGAGGTTTAATTTTTGTTCAAGCCCTTCGCCATATTCGGGCGTTAATATTTCCTGGGCATAGGTGGGGCTGACAGTATTGATCATGTCGGTATTGAGGATGGCGCTTTTTAAAATGTTGTAGGTGTTGCCGGGATTGTTTGGAAAAAGGGGCGGGTGCCATAAATAGGATTTATTTTTTGGCATCTTCCCCTGATGATAAAGATTATGGACCGTGAGAAGGGTTTTAAAGGGCACTTTGGCAGGCACAGTTTTTAAGAGAGAAATAAGAGCAGCCGGATGCCAGTCATTAACATGAATAATATCGGGCACAAAAGTTCTGGTTTTTAAAAATTCCGCAATGGCCTGAGTAAAGAAGATGAAGCGATCAATGCCGCTGTCATAAATTTTTCCGCGTGACAGAAAAGTATAGTTTTCAATTAAAAATAGGGGAACCTTGCTGTCCGGCGTATGGCTTTTATAGATATTAACATGATGAATTTCTTTGCCAAAAGGAACGGGCAGGCGGGCAATGATTTTTTTCTTTTTTATGTTTTGTTTTCTGATTTCCTGATAAAAAGGAATAATCACCTGGATGTCCAAATTTAACTTGATAAGTTCTTTAGGCAGGGCGCCGGCCACGTCAGCCAGACCGCCGGCCTTGGCCAGGGGAGTGAGCTCGGAACTTAGGAAAAGAATTTTTGTTTTTTCTTTCATTTTTAATTTTTTAATGTTTTGTTGTAGACGGCCAGGGTTTGATTGGAAATGTTTTTCCAGGAAAACTTTTTTTCTACTAATTGTCGGCCGAAGACCCCCATCTTTTTAGCCTGGTCAGAGTTATTTAAAAGTTGATTAATGTTTTTTTCCAAGCCGGCAATAAAAGCTTTTTCATTTTTTGGGTTAAAGGGTACAAGCAAGCCGGTTTTATGGGGGACGACCACTTCAGGAATGCCGCCAACAGCTGAGGCGACTACCGGAGTTTCACAAGCCATAGCCTCCAGGTTAATAATGCCAAAGGGTTCATAGACAGAGGGACAGACAAAAACGGAAGCGTGCGAATAAAATTGAGAAAGTTCATTAAAGGAAATAAATTTTTCAATATTATGAATGATTTTGCCTTGTCTGCGAAGAACATGAATCTTTTCCTTTATTTCCTGATGAATTATTCTTTCATCCGAGCTTGAAGAGATGATTACCAATTGAGCAGGCTCTTTAATTTTTCCAAAGGCTTCAAGAAGGTATTTGAGGCCCTTTTGTCGGGTGGTGCGTCCTACAAAAAGAAGGTAGGGCCGAGAAGCATCAATGTGAAATTTTTTAAAAATACTTTTTGTGGAAGTTTTTTTAAATTGGTTGGCATCAACCCCATTATAAATTACTTCAATGCGGGAGGGGGGCATATTGTAGCAACGAACAATGTCTTTTTTCATGCCTTCAGAAACAGCAATAATTTTATCTGCATTTTCAATGGCCAGCTTTTCCATCCAGGAGCTGATTTTATATCCGGTGCCAAGCTGGTCTGCTTTCCAGGGGCGAAGCGGCTCAAGGCTGTGCATAGTTGTAACAAGAGGAAGATTATAGAGAGTTTTTAATAAAAATCCGGTAAAGGCAGTATACCAGGTGTGGCTGTGAATGATATCGAATTTTGGATTGGTGCCGGCAATTTGCAGGGCAATGGACTGAGCTTCAAGAAGTTTCTTAAATTTTATTTTTTCTGGCTGGCTCAGTTTGTCGCATCCAGAATAGCCAGTGATTGTCAGATTTTTTTTTCTAAAATTTTTATTCCCAAAGTAGTTTACCCAAACCTGGTTTTTTTTAGATAATTCATTAACTAAATTTCCTACATGAACACCAGCCCCACCATACACATAGGGGGGAAATTCTTTTGTGAGGATGCCTATTTTCATATTTTTAAACAGACTTATAAATATTTTTGGTGGGATCAATACGGAAATTTTTCATGTCCTCAACTCCAACAAGCATTAAATATCTCATATGCCTTCTTTCCACGATAGAGGCCTGAGATGAAATTTTTATTCCTTTAAGATAGTAGGTTAATTTGACATAAGGACGAAGGGTGAAGCCGTTTGTGGCCGGAACAACCCTGATGTCTACTAAGCCGGGAATATTTTGAAGAAGCTTTTTTTTGTAGGCCTGATTAATAAGTTTTCTTTTTTCCTGGAAGTTTTTTTTAGTAATTTTTATTTTAGGTTTTTGTTTTTCAAACTCCATCCAGGTGGATTTGTAGCCAATCTTTTCCGCAACTGACACATCTATGGCAGAGCGCCTGGCCCCGGTATCAATTTTGGCTTTTAGTGAATATGTTTTTGTGGGGGTTTTAATTTTTACGGTTTCGATTAATCCGAGAATTGTTTGTTTTTGCATAAGATTTATTTTTTAGTGGGATCAACTAAAAACTTTTTTAGATTTTTTTTGCCGACAATGAGAGGGTATTTCATTTGGGAGCGATCGGTGACTGAGGCCTGAGTGCTAAGGGTTTCGTTGTCCAGCATAATAGTGATCGGGATTTTAATGCGCAGAGTCCGGCCATGGGAGGATTTCACAATAGCCAGGTCGCGGATGTCTGTGTTGGCGCTGGATAGCTTTGCGGAAAGTCCGTTTTTTAATTCCAGGGCGTCTTTTTTAGAAAGGTCCTGGGGAATGTTTTCATTTTCAAAGAGGGTAATCGCCTCTTCAAAGCCCAGTTCTTTTGCCAGGCCAATATCAATCGCGGTGAAGTCGGCACCGGTGTCTATTTTTGCGGAAATAGTTTTTTCCCGGCTCTGCTTTCCTTTTATTATAACACTTTCTACCAATCCAATGATATGACGGCCTGATTTTTCCTCGATTTCCTGCTCCACTTCTCCGCCAAAAAGGGAACGAGCCATTTTTATGCCTTTTTCGCTGGAGGTGATTTTAAGGTCTTTTACCCTTTCCAGGCGTTCTCTGAGACCGGTAAGATTGGCAATTTGAATAGCCAAGCCGGGATGAGAATTGACTTCTAAAATAACCGGACCTTTTTCTTTATCAATGGCAATATCAACCCCGGCATAACCAAGCTTAAGAGCGTTGGCGCCATAAACGGAAACCCGAAGAATTTCCGACCAGTTTGGTATTTTAATGCCGGACAAAGCCTGCCCTGTTTCTGGATGGTGGGTGATTAATTTATTTCCGGAGACAGCATGAGTGGTGATCCCGGTTGCCAAATCAATGCCCAGACCAAGGCCGCCCTGGTGAACATTAGCTTTACCACCGGAAGCTTTAGTGGGCAGGCGCAGCATAGCCATTAGCGGGACCTGGTTATAGACGATTACGCGGATGTCAGGAATGCCCTTATAGGCGAGGTGTTTGAAGAAAGGGGAAACCTTTAGTCTTTCCTCAAAGACAGCAACGTCGGCTACGTTATGCATGGAATAATTACCATCGAGAATGTTTGAGGCATGGCTCATAATGTCATGAACAGTCAGTTCCTGATTTTGAGTGGTAATCCAGTTGTCGTTTTTCTTTTTTCCATAAACCAGAAGAATGCCTTCGCCACCAAAGCCAAAGTTTGGCTTTAAAACAAAAGAGTCGGGTAAATTATGCCAAGGAAAGTTAAGCAATTCTTTACGATTGCGAATAGCACCAAAGAGCTTGGCCACGGGCAGACTTTCTTCTTCAAGCTTACCCTTAGTCATTAGTTTGTTTAGGGCTAATTTTGAGGCGGTCTTGGTGTTTGCCGGGTGGGTAAAGCGGAGGTTGCGGGCGTTTATGCCCAGGACTTTATGCCTATTTTTGATTAGATCCAGCATCTTGTAATACTTTTCTAAAGCGAAAATATTCCATCAGCCGCAAACCAGAGAAGCGACCAAGGAGATAATTAATAACAAAAGTGAGAAGGATTAATTCCGGATAAGCGAGAATAAGGGTTTTAAATGTTTCCCAGGAAACCAAGAAGTAGGTTAGAATGGTGATGATAAGAGTTTCAGCAATAAGAATGGCAGCAGTTTTAGGACCTTTTTCGATTTGGACTTCGATAAATTTTTCCGTGAGAATAATCATGATGAGTATGGGAAAAATGGAGACAGCAGTGAAGCCGGCCCGGTTGAAGTAGGCGCCGGAAAGAAATAAAACAAAAATGGACAAAGAGACAATGGTTAAAACGATAGCCATACGCGGCAAATATAATATTTTTAATCGTTTGGCAATAAAGCGGGCCAGGGTGCCGGCTACCAAAAGAATAAAAAGTATAAAGAGGCCATATTTTAAAGTCGTAATAAGCAGGGCCAGGGCAAGAATAGAGGGCACATAAATTCCAAAGGCGCGGATACCAATAATTTGACGGGCAAAAGCCACAATAGTGGCAATGATTGGTAAAATAAGAATCAGATAGATGGTATCAAGCATAATGCCCTTGTTTACCATATAGTTAACACTGTAGCTCATGATATTAAAGGGGCTGATTTTGGAAAGGTCTCTCTGGCTATGAATGCCGATTCTTTGATAGGGGGCGTCGGCCTGATTTAATTCAGAGATGACCTGTTCGGAAGTTTTGGCGTCAATTACATTTTTTATATATTCAGGATGGGTAATGATAATGTATTCGGGCTGAAGATTATTGAAAGTAGACTGGCCAAGACGGGCCGAGGCGGAAAGATTTTGATCAGTAATGCCAACAATGCCTTTTTGGCCGAATTTAATATTGATGCCCGCTTCTTTATAGATATTGGCAAATTCGTTCAGAGCAGTGAGGCCGGTGTTGCCGGCAGTCCAGGAAATAATAAGATCAGACTGGGCCAGATCGTCGTTGTGCTCGATTAGTTTTTGAGCCAGTTTAGTGGCGGCAATATAATCGGCTTCTTGTTTTTTTGTCTGGACTTTTACAAGGAGAACGTCGCGCGTTTTTGCATATAATTCAACTTCGGCGATAGCCTCCGGATCAATGGTGGAGTCTGTTAAAAGAACAATAATATCTTCCTCGACTGAAACAATGACAGAGGCGGAATCTTCCAAATCGCCACCGGTTACTTTAAGAGTGACAATATAGGTGCCGGGAGACCCATAGATATGAGTAGCGTCAATGCCTTCAGTGGAAATACCGTCGCCAAAATCCCACAAATATTTAAGTTCAACTCCATCGGGTCCGGTGGAGCCAGAGGCGTCAAAAAGCACGGAACGGCCGGCGCCAACATTTTTATCTTCACCAGCCACGGCCTTAATGGTTTGGATTTTTTGTAAGCTGGCTTCTTCTTCTTCAGGAGGAGAAATCGTTTCCTGGGCAAAAGCCGGAGAAAAAATAAAAAAACCGAGAAGAAAGCAGGTAAATAGTATTTTAAGATGTTTCATATAGTTGTGAGTTTAAATGAGTGGCACAGGTGCAGGCTGTGGCCAGGGCATCGGCGGCATCATCGGGCTTGGGAGTTTCCTGCATTTTAAGGATGCACTTGGTCATGGTTTGGATTTGCTGTTTGTCGGCTCCGCCATATCCAGAGACAGACTGTTTTATTTCCGGAGGAGTAAATTCTTTTATAGGGAGGTTGTTTTGAGCGGCCGTGAGAAGGATTACTCCGCGGGCATGGCCGACTTCAGTGGCGGTTTTTATATTTTTACTGAAAAATAGTTTTTCCACGGCAATTACTTCAGGCTTGGTTTTTTTTATTATTTTATTAAGCTGGTCAGATATTGATTTAAGGCGGGCAGGAAATTCAAGTCCGGGCTTGGTATCGATGGTGCCGTAGTCAATTAATGTTTGTTCGTTTTTTTCTTTGCTGTTTTTAATTACCCCCCAGCCGGTGGTTGCCAGGCCAGGATCAATGCCTAGAATAATTTTATAGGTCTGCATTGGTGTAGACATTGTTTATATCTTCATTTTCTTCAAGCTCGTCTATCATTTTTGACACTGTTTCCTTGGCTTTGTCATTAAGATCAGCTTTGGTTTCTGGGATCATGTCAATATCTGCAAAATCAACTTTACCCAGGGCTGTTTTTACTTTGTCTAAATCTTGGGGGGAAGTATAAATGGTAAGACCGCCTTCTTCTTCGACAACATCATCAGCTCCGGCGTCGATGGCTTTAAGCTGAAAATCTTCATCAGCAGACTCGATGCGAATAACCCCTTTTTTATTAAACATGTAAGCAGTTGAATTAGGTCCGCCCAGGGAGCCGCCAAATTTATTGAGAACTGATTTAATGAAAGAGGTGGTGCGGTTTTTATTGTCAGTAATGGTTTCGATGAAAAGAGCCACACCGTTGGAGCCATAGCCTTCATAAGTGGCTTCAATCAATTCTTGGCCGGGCATTTCACCAGCTCCACGAAGAATGGCTTTTTCAATATTGGCCTTAGGCATGTTAACTGTCCGGGCCGAATTAATGGCAGTTTTAAGAGAGGGGTTCATTTCCGGGTCTTTTCCGTTTTTAGCAGCAATGGCAATGTTTTTAGCGTGCTTTGTAAAAATATCACTTCTTTTAGCATCAGCCGTGCCTTTTTGCCGTTTAATTTTTGCCCATTTTGAGTGTCCGGACATAAAAAAAATTAATAAAATATTAAGTTTAGCCAAGTGATTATAACAATAATTTAAGGCTTTAGTCAATGCTTGCGTAATGGTTCAATACCTTTGCGACACTCTAGAATAGATAGGTGTATAGTGGATAGTATTATGTCATATTCACAAAACCCATATTTGCCTAGGGTGAGAGCAAAGGCAATACAATTAATTAGAGAGGAGAAATGGCCAGTT
>JBDRCS010000090.1:0-2238 GCA_043821615.1 Patescibacteria group bacterium | reverse complement strand
ACGAGCGATGATTCATGCGCGCTCGAGTGGTCCCAAAGGGCGGTTGAGGCGCTTAAAGCTGCCGGCAAAGACGCGACTTTATACACCTATCCGGGAGAACCCCACGAATTCATCGACGCCTGGCCGACAGTCATGAAAAGGACCGTGGAATTTTTTGATAAGTATGTGAAGAATATACGCTGATAAATATATTTATGAAGCCGGCCAGGGCTTTTTTATTTGAAAAAGCCGTTTTTTGGTGGTAGGATGGATGTAAGTAATTAATTACCCTCCTTCGTTTCACTTAGGACGGGCAAGTCTACCTCAAAAATTTTAAATGAAAAACATAGTTGTAAAAAAATCGAAAATCAGTAAGAGAGGTGTGTTTGCTGTAAAAGATTTCAAGAAAGGCGAAATTGTTTTAAAGTGGATCCCAAAATTTTTGGGAAAATCAGAAGTTGAAAAGTTAAGAAATGACCAAAAGCATTATATTTACAAGGCCGGAAAGAATAAATATTTTTTAATGTAATCGCCTGAAAAATTCGTTAATCATTCTTGCGAATCAAACACGCGAGTAAAAAACTACTACGATGTCGCCATTAGAGATATTAAAAAAGGCGAGGAAATAACTTCTGATTACAAAAAAGGCAGTTCATTTGCTTTTAAGTGCAAATGCGGAAGTAAAAATTGCAGAGGCATGATAAATTAAAAATACGAAAGCTGTGCGCCCCGCTGTGCGGGGTAAAACCTGCCTGCCGGCAGGCAGGAATCCGGCGGCGGGGGATAAATTCGTGGCAGTTGATAAGCCGATTGAAATAAAATGCATTTAAAAAAGTGTCTTAGCCAAATGCTTTTTATTGTATTAATATAGTATATGGAAAAAAATCGGCTTATGTTAAAAGCAGGAATTGTTGCAGTTTTTATTATTCTGGCCATAATCTTCAGCCCTCTTATTTACAGGGCCTTTTTAGGCATGGCGGTTATGCATGATCTTATACCCCAGGCAAAGTCCAAATGGCTTAATTACTTATCCCGCGAACCGATTATCGAGCATCCCAGGATATCATTTGAAAACGGGCAATTAGAAACCAACCTGTATCGTCCCGGCGACAACAAAAAACATGCCGCTATCGTTTATGTTCATGGAGTAAACGAATTGGGAAAAGACGATCCGCGGCTCGAAAATCTAGCCAAAACTTTTACTCGAGCGGGATTTGTGGTATTGGTGCCGGGGCTGCCCGATATGAGTCCCGGGAAATTTAACCCCAAAGCAATATCAGAAATAGAAGCCTCTTTGAAATACATCTTTTCACGCGATGATATCGCCTATCCTGATAAAATCGGAGTTCTGGGATTTAGTATCGGCTCGGGGCCGGCTATGATCGCGGTTTCCCGCCTTGAAAACCAAATACCAATTGAATTTTTTATTTCCTTTGGCGGATATCATGATTTAAAAGGGGTAATCAAATTCAGCACTACCGGCCATTTCATCTATCAAGGAGAAGATTATTTCATTGAACCCGATTACCAAAGCCGCTGGTTTTTTATAAGATATTATTCCGACCTTATTCAAAATGAGAAGGATTCTTTAATTCTGAAGCAAATTGCCCAAATGAGGATTTTAGATTCGAAATCCAATGTTGCGGATCTTGCCAATCAACTGAGTTTGGAGGGAAAGTCTATTTTTGAACTTGTCGTCAATACGGATCCGGTCCAGTTCGATTTGCTGATTGATAGTCTCCCGGTGGCGCTAAATAATTTTATCAACGAACTTAATCCCTTGCTTCAGGTTAAGGATTTTTCAGCGGAATTGTTTATAATCCATAGTATCAATGACAATGTAATACCTTATGCCCAGTCATTAGAGCTTCGCGATAATTTAAAAGATAAAACCCGGACCAACTTGTTTCTGTTTAAAATATTTTCTCATGTAAATCCAGTCTTTCCGCCATTTAATTTAAAGAATATTTTTGCCGATTATATTCCGGAAACATACAAATTTTGGAAATTAGTTTATGGCATATTAGGTTATGGAAATTGACACTCCAATATCCGGTCAGGCATGACACAAAGCAAATCAAAAGAAAGTTTTTTATTCAAAGCCCAATTAATTACTTATCTCTCCATCAGCCCCGAGTGGCTGGTTTTTTTGTCAGTTTGCGTTAGGATAGAATATGGAAGGGCTAATCTCAAGGATCAAATAGTTATATGCCACACACCAATCACATCAGAATCAAAAAATATTTATGGATGGCGCTG
>JBDRCS010000089.1:0-13625 GCA_043821615.1 Patescibacteria group bacterium | reverse complement strand
CATGGCGCGTCTCTACTTTTTATTTGATATATTTTTATTGGGCAGCAGATACTGAATCAGGCAGGATGTACATTATAGCGGCAAAAATCGCAAACAAAAACACGGTGGCGATAAGCTGATTAATAATGGATTCTTTATGCTCGATCACTTTTGTGAACCGAGATTTTTGCCATTTACCGGCCTGGCAATAGAGCAATTTTTTCATTTTATTTTTATTTTTTTTTATTTTTACTTAATAAGGAATAAAAAAATACCAAAAAATGGTATTTAGTTAACAATATAGGAAAAATTTTACTTCTTCAGCGTTTTTCATTTTTAATTTTTGTTTTAATTTTTGTTTTTAACTACTATTATTTTATCATTTTTTTTTGCTGTTGTCAAGCAAAATTGCAGATTTGGGCAAATTCTTCAGGATCAAGAGAGGCGCCGCCTACTAAACCACCATTAATATCTTTTTGAGCCATTAATTCGCTAATGTTAGCGGATTTTACTGAACCACCATATAAAATTGAGGTTTCTTCGCCAACAAATTCTCTAATTTGAGCATGAACTTCCTGGGCTTGCTCTGGAGTAGCGGTTTTTCCGGTCCCAATAGCCCAAATTGGCTCGTATGCCACCACAATGACCTTATAGTCATTTATACCTTTTAGGCCATTTTCAAGCTGATTTTTAATGATTTCCTGAGTTTTTCCCTCTTCTCTTTGCTGTTCGGATTCACCTAGGCAGAAAATCGGGGTTAAACCGCTTTCCAAGGCTTTTTTTACCTTTTTATTCACATCTTCGTCTGTCTCTTTAAAGTATTCTCTTCTTTCAGAATGGCCCAAAATAACATATTCGCAGCCTAAATTTTTGAGCATTTTGGCGGAAATCTCGCCGGTAAAAGCACCTTCGTCTTCCCAATACATATTTTCAGCACCATATTTAAAGCCGGTTTCTTTTAATAATGGCAAATACGGGTATGGCGGACAAATTACTATTTCCCGATCAGAAGGAAATTGATTTTGTTTGAATTTTTCTAAAAATTCCTGAACTTCAGAAGATGTTTTATTCATTTTCCAATTAGCGGCTAAAATTTTTTTTGGCATATTTATTGATTAGTTATTATTAGTCTATTCTAGCATATTCAATTTGCCAGACAAGGGATTTTTGCTAATATTATAGGGTAATTAATAATTAACTATAAATATATGGTGGCACCAGCAGGAGAACAAGCTCCAAAACAATCAAAAAGAGAATTATTAGTTGGGGATGCGGAAGCACAAGAAGCAGCAGCAGCTTTTCGAAAAGCATATTTTGAAGGTGAAAAAGGACCAAGAGATCCAAAAATAGGCATAGAAACTGATCCGGCAGTTGATGGTTTAACTGAAATAAGTATTTATGATGGCATGCAAATCAGCATGGTATGCGGCAGAGCCGAACAAATGGCAACAGCCTTACAAGAAAAATTATTCACGATAGAAGATTTTGCAAGATATAATAAAATATCAGAAGGTGGTCAAAAATATATTGAAGAAGTTAAAACTCAAGCAGAAAATTTAAAAGCAGCTCTAAGCCAAAGATTAGAAATAATTGATAAGGCAATAAAAGAAATGGCTAAAGTACAGGGATATAAGGATTTAGAACAAGTTAAAGGCGAACTAGAATTTCCTGAAGATCCCGCTAAAAACAGAGTTAGACTTTTAATGAAAACAAAAGAAAGAATAGAAAGCGTTTTAGGATAAAATTAAAGCCTTGCAAAATATATAGTAATACAGTATAGTATACTCTGTTATTTAATTAAAATTATTTAAATTTAGTTATGAGCGTACCAAAGAAACGACAAAACAAGAGGAGAAAAGGAATGAGAGCATCTCATATGGGACTTACGAAAACAGATGTAGGAACATGTTCAAAATGTAAAAAACCAGTTAGACCGCATATTGTTTGCCAAAATTGCGGCTTTTATAAAGGAAAAGATATCTTGAAGCTGGAATCAAAACTAACTAAAAAGGAATTGAAAAAGAAGCAAAAAGCAGACGCCAAGGCAGAACAGGCAGATCCAACCAAGTTGGACGAAATGGGTAACCCAATAAAATAATATGGCCAATCGGCATCTGGCTCGAACCATTGCCTTGCAAAGCCTCTATGAATGGGACTTTAATAAGCAGGAAGAGTCATTGGAAAAAATTCTGAAAAGAAACTTAAAAGAATTTGCACCAGACTTTGACGATGCTGATTTTTCAAAAAATATTATTGAAAAGGTTTTCGAGAATAAAGAAGAAATTGATAAAAAAATAATTAAATATGCTCCGGAATGGCCTTTGGATCAAATTACCGTAGTGGACAGGAATATTTTAAGAATGGGAATTTTTGAGCTGGGCATGAATGAAGAAATTCCTCCCAAGGTAGCGATTAACGAAGCCATAGAACTGGCAAAAACTTTTGGCGGCCCGGCCAGCGGTAAATTTGTTAACGGCGTACTGGGAAGTATTTATAAAAAAGAGCACGATGGAAAAGAATAAAGATTTTTCAAAATTAGAAAAAAACCTAGGACTAAAATTTAAAAATAAAGATCTGCTACGCCAGACAATGGTGCATCGTTCTTATTTGAATGAAAACAGAGGTTTTGATTTGGAATCAAATGAAAGATTGGAATTTTTAGGAGATGCCGTATTGGAGCTAGTGGTGACTGTGCACTTATATGAAAATTATCCAAATCCTGAAGGCGAGCTGACAAACTGGAGAGCTGCTTTGGTAAACAGCCAGATGCTGGCCAAGATCAGCGCCAAGCTTGATTTTGAAAATTTATTATACCTTTCCCGCGGAGAAGCCAAAGAAAAAGATACCAAAGCCAGGGCTCAGATTTTAGCTAACGGAGTGGAAGCAATTATCGGAGCCGTTTATCTGGAGCACGGCTATGACGCAGCCAAAGAGTTTATTACTAAACTCATCTTGGTTGAACTTCAGGCAATCCTGGAAAACGAATTATTTCTTGACCCAAAATCAAATTTTCAGGAAACAGCTCAGGAGAAAACCGGCTTCACCCCTCAATATCGCGTCCTTTCAGAAAAGGGGCCGGATCATGCCAAAAAATTCGTAGTCGGCGTATACTTGGGAAAAGAAAAGGTGGCAACTGGTACAGGCACCTCAAAACATGAGGCCCAGATAGCCGCTGCCCAAGAAGCAATTAAAAACAAAAACTGGAATTAATAAATGTATTTAGAAAAGCTTGTCATAACTGGTTTTAAATCTTTCTATAATAAAACCACTTTTGAATTTAAAAAACCTTACATTTCCATTGTAGGACCAAACGGGGGCGGCAAGACAAATGTTGTGGATGCTTTGCGCTGGGTAATGGGAGAACAGTCTGCCAAACTTATCCGCGCTAAAAAAGCGGAGGATGCGATTTTTTCCGGCAGCAAGAAACTGGGGCGCCTGGGTATGGCGCAGGTTGATTTATATTTAAAAAATGAAGACAACCGCCTAAAGATTGATTACCCGGAAGTAGTGCTTTCCAGAAAATTATATCGGAACGGAGATTCGGAATATACCATTAATAAAAATAAGGTCCGGCTGGCTGACATCATTATGTTGCTGGCAAAATCAAATTTCGGCCAAAAAAGCTACGGCATTATCGGTCAAGGCATGATTACGGACATTTTAAATGCCAATCCCCAAGACAGAAAGGAATTTTTTGACGACGCCTGCGGAGTACGAGAATTTCAAATCAAGAGGGATCAGGCTTTAAATAAACTGATTCGAAGCGAAGAAAATTTGGAAAGTGCCGACACTTTACTGGGAGAAATTGAGCCCAGACTGCGTTCCTTAAGAAGACAAGTGAGGAAGCTGGAGAGAAGAAAAGAAATAGAGGCTGAACTTCAAGAAATTCAAATCAAATATTATGGTACCTATTACATCCGCTATAACGATCAAATTAAAGTTGACCGGCAAAGAAAAGAAGAACAGACCGCAGAATTGGAAAAGATTACGGCAACTATAAAAAACCTGGAAAAAGAGACAGAACGGCTAGGCCAGGAAAAATCCAGAACTGAAAACTTTGCCCAGCTACAACAGGAACAAAATAAATTTTTAAACGAAAAAAATAAATTCATTCAGGAACAGGTAGTTTTAAAAGGCAAGCTGGAGATCGAACAGGAAAAACAAGGGCAAACAAATTTGGCTTGGCTTTCAAAAAAAGCCGATGAACTGAGAGGCGTGGTTGCCGGCAGGGAAAAGGAGCTTGAAAATATAGAGTCAAATATAATTGCGCTGGAGGAAAAATTAAAACAAACAACAGTTGATCAAGAAAAATTCGGAAAAGAATTCAGAGATTTTGAATATGCCTTGTTAAAGGCCAAGGAGGATCTGGAAAAACACATTTCTGTTTTGTCTGTTCCGGAAATCAGAGACGATCTTAAAGGTATTTTTGTAGAACAGGAATCTTTCTTGAAAAGACTGCTCTCTTGCAGTACCTTGGATACATTTAAAGCCGTGCAAAAAGACGCCGAGATAGTCACCACTCATATTGCGGCATTATTGGATCAACTTTACGAACAAAAAGATGATGAGATTGCCGCTAAAAAAATGGAGATTAGCCAGCTGCAAAAAAAATTGCAGACAGCCCTGGAAGCAAAAGAAACGACTCTTAATAAGAGCAATGATTTGAGAATTGAGATTCAAACCAAAAAGGAAAAGATAAATTTAATAGTTGAAGCGGGTAAGGGTGAAAAACTTGAATTTGAAAAAATTGAAAACGAAGTAAAGGAAATTGAAACCGCTCTGGGAAAGGATCTGGACAAGGAAAGCAAGCTGTTACAATATCAAAGAAAAAATGACGAGATTAAAAATCAAATTGACGCTTTGGATAAAAAATTGGTGTTGGTAGAAAATAAAATTTCCCAATTTAACGTAGTTGAAGAAAATAAGAAAAATGAATTATTGCGACTGCAGTCTGAAATCAGATCCTGGCAGCAAAAATCTAATGCCAGCCAGAGCCTTATAAATGAAATTGACATCAACCTGGCCAAGCTGGAAACAAAAAGGGAGGACATCCTTTTAGAAATGGAAAAAGAAATGAATGAGCAAGCCCAGAAGCAAGCCAAAGAGCTTAAGGAGCAGGCGGAAAATACCGAAGAAATAATGATTGAAGTTGAAAAACTGAAGCACGAACTGGAGCTGATTGGCGGCATTGATCCGGAGACCTTGGCAGAACATGAAGATACAGAAAAAAGATATGAATTTTTAAAAACCCAAACCACGGATCTGAAAAAGACGATTATGTCTTTGGATAAGCTGATTGATTCACTTGATGTAAAAATTAAAAATCAATTTAATAAGGCGTTCAAGAAAATTTCAGAAAACTTTTCCAAATATTTTGAGCTTGTTTTCGAGGGAGGAAGCGCCAAACTTTCTCTGGTAATGGATGAAGAAAATGAAGAAGAAGGTCCTGATTCGCCAGAGGCTACACAGGAATCTACTAAACAAAAAGTTTCTGATTTTGCACCATTGGGTAAGAAAAAGAAAAGAGCAAAAATTGTATCAGGCATTGAAATTGAGGCCTCTCCTCCGGGCAAGAAACTAAAAAATGTTCATGCTTTGTCGGGCGGAGAAAAATCCATGACTGCTATTTCCCTGATTTGTTCAATTATAGATTCAAACACTCCTCCCTTTGTGGTACTGGACGAGGTGGAAGCGGCCTTGGATGAATCCAATGCGGAAAAATTTGCCAATATTATCAGGCACCTTTCCAAAAAGACCCAGTTTGTGGTGATTACCCATAATAGGGAGACCATGCAAAAGGCAGATGTTCTTTATGGAGTAACCATGCAAGCGGACGGCTCTTCCTCGATTTTATCCGTAAAATTGGATGAAGCTAAAAAGTTTACCCAGGAATAAAGACGCAGCATGCTTCGTCTCTACTTGACGAAATTGGGTAAATTAATTAGTATCTATATTAAACCATCACTTTTATTATTATAAAAATTTAATTTATGTTAGTAATTAGACTAAAAAGAATCGGCCGAAAGAACAAGCCCTATTTTAGAATAGTTGTTCAGGAAAAAACCAAAGCTCCATCTTCCTCCGTTGTAGAAAAAGTTGGAACTATGGATCCCCACACTGATCCGGCAACCATTACTCTTGATAAGGAAAGAATTGAATACTGGCTGGGACACGGCGCGCAACCGTCTGCTACAGTTCATAATCTCTTAATTAACGAGGGAATTATAAAAGGCAAAAAAATGAGAGTGGTTCAGCCCAAGATAAAGAAAAATGAAGGGGCTGAGGAAGAAAAGAAGGAAGAAAAACCGGCCGAAGAAGTAAAGGAAGAACCTAAAAAAGAATAAAACATCAGGACATAAAAAAGTAGAGACGTGCCATGGCACGTCTCTACTTTTATTCTACGAGTATTTTATTGTTGTCGTCTGCGATACATGAGACCGCCAACGATAATAACTATTAGACCCAGGGCCACATTGGCAAAGATTAGAATAGAGGTTCTGGAAATGGCTGGTTCTTTTTGAGCCTCGACTTTAGCAATTACCACCTCATCAGAGAGAGAGCCATTGGAAGAAGCTTGAGCCGTGGCATCAAATTGTCCTTCAGGCAATTCTGAAATAGGAACAGACATGGTCCATTCACCGGTTTTATTGACAGTGGCAATTTTTACCACACCACCCATGTCTACGGCAGTCTTGGTTTCTGCGCCGGCATCAACTAATTTTTTACCCAGGGTTTCAGGCAGGTCGATCTGGCCGTTGATGTTAATGGTATTGTCTAAATTTGCCAAAGACGGATACAAGCAACGCTTGAGGCAAATATTACTCAAACCTTCTATTATCTGACGCTGACCATTAATAAAGAATTCAATAATAGTGTTATTCTGCAGAGACTCGTTTAATGAAGTGATTAATTCTTTTTCTTCCTCATCACTCAATTCTATTACCTTTTTGGTATTAATAGATTCCGGCTTGGCAGGCAATTTATTAAGTTTGTCTTCTAGATTGACAATTTGACCATTTAATTCATCAATTTTATTTTCTAATTCATCAATTTTTTCTTCTTCAATTGTAGTGTCTTCACCCTTTTGTTCTTTTTCAGCCACTTCTTCTTCGAGTTCAGCCACTTCTTCTTCGATTGTATCAATCTCCTCTTCAATAATTCCAATTTCTTCAGAAATTAAATCTTCTAATTCTTCTTCAAGCCCAGCCACGTCTTCTTCTGTGCCCTCTTCGCCTTCAAGCTCAGCGATTTCTTCTTCAACAGATTCAATCGAAGCCTCTTCCCCTTCTTCTATGCCCTCTTCTTCTTCGGTTTCCAGCTCTTCCTCTTCTTCAGACGGAACAATAACAAAAGCTGGAGTGCCGGCTGAAGAACCGGTTTCCTCCTCCTCTTCTTCTGCGGCCTCTACTTCAATGGTAGTGTCTATATCAGAGTAAGGATATCCCCATTCTTCCCAGGTTCTAATGGTGACGTTATGTTCTTCCTCTGTTAAATCGACATATGGTTTGTATGACACAGAAACCACGCCATCACCAGGAGCATAACCATCACCATTAAATTCATCATCAATGAAGACTTCATAATATTGGTTACCACACATTAAGAATGTTAGATATGGCTTATATGGATTACTGCTATCATCAACTGCTCCCTGCCAGTTTGCAGGACAGCCCTTGTAATAAACTAATCCGAAGGGTTCTGAAGTATATTGCAATGTTCCGTCCGGCTTCTTAACTTTGAAATAAACATCGATAGCCCCGGGCGGCTGGGGGAGGAAGAATTTATAAGAAAAATTCATAATGCCGGAAGCGCTACCGGTAATATTAGTGGCATTGCCGTCTAATATATAATCACTATCATTTTTATTTTTTCTCCAAATTTCCACGGTCGGATTCACTGTACCCGGGAAGTACGAACCAATAGTAGGCTGAGAAGTAGTCGTGGTATTAATTAAATTAGGGTCGCGGTCTGCTTTTACAGGAGCAAAAGTGATGTAATTTGAATAATGGGTAGAAGCCATGGTAAAGTATTTGCTCTTTGAACGACCGGAAGTGTTGCCGGTTTTAAGCTTGGCGATAGCATCAATGGCATGAAGATCATTGGTCATGATATCGTTGTCTTTAACTGCAACCGGGAAAGTTGATTTGCCATTGGCACCAATCTTGGAATACTTCTTGCCAGTGTCGGCATTATCTTGAGCCACATCATCGATATTAACTTTATTTCTCCCTTTTTTAATAACTGGATTTGAAATTTTAATATCAATGGTTTCGTCATTGGCTTCCATGTAGGCAGTGAAGAAATGATCATCTTTAGGATAAGTAATAACAGGCGGATCAATGTCTTGCTTATAGGTAGTAAAATTTTTAATAGCACTTTCAGCTGAGGCTGTGCTGGTTGTTGATAAAACTTTATAATAATATTTTGTATTCGTATCTAGGCCGGTCAGTTTAATACTATGGTTTATTGTTTTGGTTGAATCTGATTTTGAACTGCCTAAAGCATTGGTTTTGCCATATTCTACTTCGGAAGTAGCTTTCTTGTCAGTTGTCCAGGATACTGTGGCATAAGTGCCACCAATATTTGTTACTTTAACATTAGAAATTGAAAGACTTGAAGGCGTAGGCGTAGAAATAATATATTCTTCGGTCTGAGTTGATTGAGTATTACTTAAGGCATCCTCAGCAAAATATTGCAAAGTGGTAGTTTCACTAATTTCAATGGTGTCGCCATTTTCTACTGTCTGAACAGTAGCTGAAGTGGCCGGATCTGTGCCATCAGTAGTGTAATTTACAAAAGGATTAGGATCGGTGTCATCAGTTACCGTAAAGGTTATTGTCTGGCCGGAATCATATGTTCCTCCGGCAGGATCAACAGAGGCGGAAGGATCAGTTGTTTCTTCAATGCCAAAAGTCGAGGTTGAACCAGTTGAATCTGTGATGGTTGCGGTTATAGTTTTGGTTGAAGCAATGGAACCAGCATAATTAATTGAACCACAATTTTCACTGTCAGTCGTATCATTGCCTAGATAAGTTTTTCCTTGAGAGCCATTATCATCTGTGAAGAATTCCATAGTGCCGCCCACGTCTGCACAGGCAGATATTGTAGTGGTTGTGCCATTATAATCAGCTTCGTAAATGACAGGAGGTTCAATACTATTATTGGTACCGCTTGCCAAATAAATTCCTGCTTCTTCTGAACCAGTTCCATTATCGAATATTGAATTTTGACTAATAGTTTCATCTTTTGGATAAACACCTCCGGAAGACTGAATACCGACACCAATTGAACTATTGTAGGCAATTACATTATCGGAAATATTTGCAGTATCTCCAGTTGGATAAATGCTAATTCCAGTTTGGTTGCCGACATCGGTTGTGCCGCTGGAATCGTCTGTACCAATATAGTTGCCTATGATTTGAATAGAAGGACTATTGGCAATATATAAACCAGTACTAGTATTTCCACTAATATAATTTGGATTGGCAACGCTGCCAATTACACACGTGCTACAGGAAGTATTAATCTTTACACCATTATCATTGGCTACATCTGTTGTTTTATCGGAAGCAACACCAATATAATTAGAATACATTTCCAAGCCAGACATGGTTGCATCATTCACAACACCATTGTCTGTATTACCGGCGATAATATTTGCCTCAATATCTGGATTGGTTACAGTTCCAGTAAACCGTATGCCTTCACCGCCATTGGCTAAAGCACTGGTTCCATTGATATCCGTACCAATATAATTTCCATTAATTTCCAAACTAGTTATATCATTGGCTTCAATGCCATTGTCTATATTACCAGAAATAATATTGCCTTCATTTGCAGCAGTGCCGCCGATTTCACAAGTAGTACAGCTATTAATATAAACACCCTCATTGCCATTAGCAATTGCTGCGGTTCCGGCAGCATTAGTACCGATATAATTGCCTTGTAAAGTAACACCGGTGGCATTATCAATTTCCACGCCATGATCAGTATTACCGGAAATGATATTTTCGTCACTGGCTCCAGTGCCGCCGATTGTTATTGTGCTTCCGCCATTAATATCAATACCTTCCAGGGCATTAGCAACAGCAGCTGCGCCCGTGCCATTGGTTCCAATATAATTACCAGTAATAGAATGGCTGGAACCTCCTGCAATTTCAAGGCCAGCTTCGCCATTCCCGGAAATAGTATTATCTTCCACTGTAACATCTCCGTCAGCAATATAAACGCCCTGCTCATCATTACCAAGATCAGCAGTACCGTCTGAAGATGTGCCGATATAATTATTTCTAATGGTATGGCCACTGCCGGTGGTAACGTTAATTCCTGACTGATCATTTCCGGAAATTGTATTTGCTCCAACGCTGGCGCTACTAGCTGTAGCACCTACATTTACTCCATTTAAGGTATTGCCGTTATCGGTAGTGCCATCCGAAGTTCCAATATATATATCCCTCACCTGAATTGAGGCAGCGCTTAATTCAACACCATCGCCGGGAAAACCGTAAATACGAATACCGCCAGTACCGCTGGTGGCAGTTATTTCTCCATTTAAAGTTGTGTTGGCGCCTTTTAATTGAAGGCCGTCGCAACTAGGAGTAGCACAACCGGAGCCATCAATATAAACCTTATATGAACCAGGGGCAGCATTATGAACATGAATATTAGTAGTGTAAGAAAGTTTTGGTAGAGCCGTAGCAGGAGTAATAGTAGCCCCGTCTATGGCTAAACCAAACTGAATAGCCCAAGGACCAGGAACAGCAGCTGCGCCCTGAGCATTAATTTCCTGAATGGCAGCCCGAAGAGTACAAAAACCTCCACCATCAGCGCAATTTCCATCTCCAGGAGCAGCATCAGGTCCATCACCCTGGGAATTTAAAGTAAAGTCTGTTGCAGCTAAAGCTGGTTTAATGTCTTTAAAAGGAAAAATTGTTGAATAAATTGAAAAAACGGCAACAGCAGCGACAGCGATTACTAAAAAGCTGGAAATAGTAAAATACCGGACTCCGCTTTGAAATTGCTTGTGTTTTACATAAGAATCCTTATAAGTACCTGTTTCTTCCTGAAAAGCCAGTTTATTGAAACTTTTAGGATTTGAATTGAAAAGCAAGGCAAAAGATTGATATGCAGATTGGAAAAAATATACAAATAACAGAGCAATCGCATAACAAAACCTTTTTACAACGCTTGTTCCGTGTTGTTCAAACTTTTTTTGAAGTTTTTTACTCATATTTGTGAAATTTTTTATTAACATATAACCATAGCATAAAATAAAAAAATGCCAAATAATTAGGCATTATCTACTAAAAAACATCGTTTTTTTAACTAATTGATACATTTTTTTTATTTGTTTTTATTTTTATATATGTATTGTATCAAAAAAATTGACAGATGTCAATAAAAATTGGGGAATATAACATTTTTCTTGACAATCATATAGTTGTTGGTATAATAAATTTTGCAATTTTGATTGCTATTTAAAAATTAAGTGAATCTAAAATGGAAAAAGATCAAGAGTTTGTCGAGTACGTTGTAAAAACACTCGTATCTAACCCTGATGCAGTCCAATCTGAACGATCAGTCGACGAAATGGGTGTTTTAATCACCTTAAAAGTAGATCCCAATGATCTAGGCCAAGTTATTGGCAGACAAGGTCAAACTGCCAAATCAATCCGAACTTTACTAAGAGTTGTCGGTGCCCAAAACCAAGCTCGCGTAAACCTAAAGATTGACGAACCAGAAGGCCACCAGCGTCCACCAAAAAGGGAAGAAGCTGCTCCTGCTCCTCAACAACAAGAAGTGGAAGAAGCTGACACAAGCGCTATTGACGACCTAAAAATCTAATTTTTACGTTCTTTTATAAAGATTAACCCTCGCTAATAGGCGGGGGTTAATTTATTTACAAAATATAGATTTTTGTATAGAATATACCTAATAATTAATTACTTTTAAACACTATGGAAAAGAAAAAAATGATCATTACCATTGCCATTATTGTTGGCTTGGTCATCTTGTTTGTTTTAGGAGCCTCTATTTTTATGTATTATTCAGGACCTAAACATTTTATTAAGTCTTATTTCAAAGACATTGAAAAAGACAGTGACTTTGTTTTAGAAGATACTTATGAGGAATTTATTATTGAAGACTATGAAGACTATTACCAGGAAATAGAAGATGAATGGAGAGAAGCTGATAAAATTACTTATAACATCCAGAAAGACGAGGGTTGGAAACAGGAAATGACCGTGACTGTTGATGAAGATGGAGACGAAATTGAAGAAATCACAAAATTTAAGCCTTATTATCAATGGCTCGCTTCTAATTACAGAGCCTGGGTGGTAGTGGATACAGATGGAAATTTGGAAACCTATGTGCTTGAATTCAAAAGAAAAACTGATAATGAATGGAACTTGTTTTCATATTGGACCAAGCCTTGGGTAATGTATGATATCTGGTATGAAGACGAATATGAGGATTATATCTCCTGGGACGAAGAAGGTGATGAATTTGGTGAAGACTTCTTTGAATTTGATACCGGCGACATTGAAGATGAAGAAATTGAAGATGGTGAAGAAGAAACTTTAGAGATTGATGTTGAGGGTGAAGACGGCGAAGAAGTGATTGAGGAGACAACAGAAGGAACAGAAGAAGTGATTGAGGAATAAAAATATTCAATTCGATATCATTACAATTTTTCCGGAAATTTTTGACTCCTATTTAAAGGAGAGCATTTTAAAGATCGCACAAGAAAAAAGGAAGATTAGAATTAATGTTCATAATCTTCGTGATTTTACAAAAGATAAGCATAAAAATACTGATGACACGCCTTATGGGGGAGGGCCGGGCATGGTGATGCAAGTTGAGCCAATTGATAATGCGATCGACAGGATCGCGAATGACGCGAATGATACAAATAGTTCGAATTCTAAAAAGCGGAGGAAAATCATTGCGTTGGATCCTGGAGGAAAAATGTTTGACCAGAAGATGGCGCAGAAATATTCTGAAGACTTAGACCAAATTATTTTAATTTGTGGAAGGTATGAGGGCTTTGATGCCCGGGTTTATAAACTGGTGGATGAAAGACTTTCGATCGGACAATATGTTTTATCCGGAGGAGAACTGCCGGCCATGATAGTGGTGGAAGCGGTGACAAGATTGCTGCCCGGAGTTTTAGGGCATGAGCATTCGGCCTTGGAAGAGTCTTATTCTATGGGGCTGGATTATGTGGAGTATCCGCAGTATACGCGGCCGGAAGAATACAAGGGCATGAAAGTGCCAAAGATATTGTTATCTGGTGATCATGGAAAGATAGAAGAATGGCGAAAGAAGCATCGGAAGAAATAAATCTAAAAATGATAGATAAAAAGTAGAGACGCGATTAATCGCGTCTCTACTTTTTTCTTAATACAAAATTGTCCTGATTCCAAAAAATATCAGAAGAATAATCAAGACGGACTTGATTATTTTTTTTGGCGCGCGGGCAGACAGCTTACTGCCGATGATGACACCGGGAATTGATCCGATCAAAAGATAGCAAACAAGATTCCAATCGACATTACCCACAAACAGGTGGGCAATGCCGGCTGTAAAAAGGAGGATGGTGGCGTGGACAATATCACTGCCGATTATTTTCCGGATGCTGGTGT
>JBDRCS010000088.1:0-2727 GCA_043821615.1 Patescibacteria group bacterium | reverse complement strand
TATTTTTTTTGGCCATGTATTTTTTCGAGATATTTAGCAATCAGATCAAATTCCAAATTAATCATATCCCCTTTTTTTAATTTATCCAAATTAGTTGATTTGAGGGTGTGATTAATAAGGGAAACTTGGAATTTATTATTTTTTACATCAAAGACCGTTAGGCTGATTCCGTTTAAAGCGATCGAGCCTTTTTCTATTAAAAATTTATTGAATTCTTTTGGAAATTTCACTTCCATTAATGTACTCTTTTCTTTTTTTTTGAATCTAATAATTTTTCCGGTGCAATCAATGTGACCGGATACAAAATGCCCGCCTAAAAGATCATTGGCTTTTAGGCTGGGCTCAATATTTACTAAATTGTTTTTTCCCCAGGTGGAAGAAGTAGTTTTTTTAAGGGTTTCTTCCATGTACTCAACGCAAAAATATTTATTTGTCTGCTTGATAACAGTGGAACAAATTCCGTCAATATTAATGCTATCACCTATTTTTATTTTAAAATTTCTGGGCTTAGCCAGGCAGACCAAATATTTTTCAGGATGTTTTTCAATACTAAGAATTTTAGTTGGTTGAACCAGCCCGGTAAACATGAATGAATCTTATTATTTAGCCGCTTTTTTTACAGTTTTTTTTGCGCTTTTTTCTACATCGCCCCAGCGGCTTTTTAGGTCTTTCTTGATTAGCTTGGTAACATTACCGGCCAATTTTTTATTGGCTGCATATTCATCAACTACCTTGTCTACAATTTCATCATATTTTTTTTTGGTAACGGTTTTTGACTTATCAAGCTGTTCGGATATTTGGTGGCCAATATCAGTGGCGTATTCCTTAATTTTTTTGCCGGTTTCCTGCCCCTTTTTTGTAGAGGTGAAGAAAATGACAACTGCAGCAGCGACAGCAGCAGCGACAGCAGTACCTGTTAGCACATTTTTTGTTTTTCCCATAATTTTTAAATTAGTTAATGGTTTATAGTTAATAGTATTATAGTTCAATTACCTCGTCCTGCGAAGGGACATGGGTATCCAACCCTAAATCCTGAATAAACATTTTTGCCAGTTCCCTTGATTGGTCTATTTCGCCGTGAGTAATAAATACTTTGGCGGGCTTTTTCTTGGTAAAGGCTTTCATCCAGGTAATTAACTTGGGCTGATCAGCGTGCGCAGAATATCCACCAATAGCCCGGACTTTGGCCTGAACATTAATTTCCTGACCATAAATTTTTACTTTCTTTTCCCTGTTTAAAAGTCTTCTTCCAAGGGACCCCTCCACCATGTAGCCGATAACCAGCATTTGAGCGCGGAAATCACCGAGATAATTTTTAAGATGATGCATAATCCGGCCGCCATGGCACATACCAGATCCGGCAATAATTATTTTCGGCTCCGGAGCCTGTAAAATGGCCTTGGATTGATCTGTGGTTTTAGTCATTTCTAAGCCGGGAAATTTAAAAATATCGTCGCCTGAATCAATGAGGCTGGTTGCTTCAATATTAAAGAGAGCCTCATGTTTTTTGAATACTTCAACAGCATTAATAGCCAAAGGACTGTCTAAATAAACTTTAATCGGAGGAATATCCTGGTTTTCCATTAAAGTGTTTAGTTCATATAAAATTTCTTGCGATCTTTCCATGGCAAAAGCAGGGATCATTAATATGCCTTTCATGGTAACGACTTCATAAATGGCAGAGGAAAGCATTAAGCGACGGGTGCGGGAATCTTCGTGAATACGACCGCCATAGGTGGATTCGCATAAAACATAGTCGGCTTCGTCTATGAATTCAGTGGGATTAACAATGGGCACGGGTGGATTGCCGAGATCACCTGAAAAAACGATTTTCTTTCCGTCCACCCACACTTCAATAATGGCAGAGCCAAGAATGTGGCCGGCATCTCTAAATCTTACCCGAAGGCCGCAATCCAAGTTTAATTCCTGATTATAATTAACTCCTTCAAAATATTTGGTAAGTTTTTCCACATCACCAGGTTCATATAAAACCGGTTTTTTATTTCGTTTAGCTTCTGATTCTATTACATTGGCGCTGTCTGCTAATAATAACCTGGTAAAATCCACAGTGGCATGAGTGGCGTAAACCTTGCCTTCAAAGCCGTCTTTAGCCAGTTTGGGAAGTCGACCGCAGTGATCGATATGCGTATGCGTGAGAAGAACGCAGTCAATTTCCTTGGGATCAAAGGGAAAGTCTTCAAAATTTTGATCTTCGGAAAATTTAGCGCCCTGAAACATGCCGCAATCCACAAGAAATTTAGCCTTACTGGTTTCAATTAAATAGCAGGAACCAGTTACCTGCTCAGCTGCTCCTAAAAAAGTTATTTTCATTCGGCAACTTGGTTAATTTCCTTGTCTTTTATTACAATTTCCGGATATTTTTCTTTAAATTCATCCGTGAACGGGCAGGGGCCCATGCAGGTTGGCTGATAATAATTCAAATCTTTCCCTTTTTCACCATAGAGGAAACCGGCGTTGACCCCGCCTTTTTGAATGGCATCAACTTGATATTGATAATCCTCCCCGTCGTATTTTTGAATATTCATGGTTACTACAGGATAATCTGTGGAACTTTCAAAATCAATTAGAGGATCAACTAATTTTGCTTTTAAATTTCCCTTTTCTTCATCGGTAAACAGTCCGCCCGGGGTATAAATAATTATTGGCAAATCATCGTCTGTAGTGGTATAAATCGGACAAGTTTCGCATTTTGGGCATTCCGGCGTT
>JBDRCS010000087.1:0-8026 GCA_043821615.1 Patescibacteria group bacterium | reverse complement strand
TCTTTAAATAAATGTTTATACCTTTTTTGTGGCTTCATAAATTCATCTACCAAAACCTTTTTCTTCGGAACTTTCATTACACTGGTTACTTCTCCATCTTCAGCTTCAAAGCAAGGGTACAAGCCAGATTGCTGAGCCAGTTTTCCCAATTGCACGGTTAATTTTGTATCATAGTTCCACCCTGGGGTACAGCCGCACAATATTTGAATATATTTGGCACCCGGCATAGTTAGGGCCTTTTTCACCTTCTTTTCAATGTCTGCAATATGGCCGCAGGTTGTCACGGCTACATAGGAAAGATCATGCGCCATGGCAATTTCTGGCATATTCTTTTTAATTAGCCTATTTCCTGGAATCACTTTTCCAGCTGGTGAAGTTGTTGTAGCAGCTCCCAATCCTGTTGCTCCAGAAGCTTGCACGCCAGTGTTCATATAAGCTTCATTGTCATAGCACACATAGAGCACATCATCATTTCTTTCAAACATTCCTGAAATAAGTCCCAAGCCAATATCAAAAGTTCCGCCATCCCCTGCCTGAGCTATTACATTAATCTTTTTATTCCGGCCATTGCCGGATCCAGCATTTGGCTGGACTTGCTTTTTATATTTTAAAGCTGCTGCTACACCTGAAGCTACGGCTGAAGAATTTTCAAAACAGGAATGCATCCAAGGGACTCTCCATGAAGAATTTGGGTATTGGCTGGTTGTAACCTCAAGACATCCCGTACTATTAAGTATTATTGTATTTTGGCCTGCTGCATCTATTACATGTCTGGCTGCCAAAAGTTCACCGCATCCGGAACAAGCCGTATGTCCCTCGGCTAATAAATATTTATTTTTACTATTTTTATTATTACGTTCCATATTATTCAGGATAAATAAACTCTAATTTTTTATCTTTACCCGCTGCATTTGCTTGCAAATGCCCGGGTTTACTTTTTGCTTTTTTAATAATTTCTTTAATTACTCCTTTGGTTACATCTTTTCCACCTAACCCCACTACAAACGGTTTCACTGGTTTATCTAAGGCTTGTTTTACTTCTCCACTTAATACACCTTCATTTCCCATGGAAACCGCTTTTTCAATCACAGCAATATGTTTCTTACCAGCTAAAGCTTTTACAATATCTTCAGATGGGAAAGGCCGGAAACATCTAATTTTTAATATTCCAACTTTTTGTCCTTTTTCTCTCAATTCATCTACCACATCTTTCATGGTGCCAATCACGGAACCCATGGTTATTAAAACTACATCAGCGTCTTTTACTTTATATTCATCTATCATTCCATTGCCTGTTCCCCTATTAAACATTTTTTTATAAGTAGAAAACTCTTCTTTAATAACTGTTCTGGAATTATCTACCATATTATACAAATCTTCGCGCAATTCCATATAAGTTTCCGGGGTGGCAAAAGCACCAAATGTTTTTGGCTTTTTAATATTCAAGTATTCATCTTCTGCTGGTTTATAGGCTGGAAGATATTTCTTTACTTCGGCCCTACTAGGCATATCTACCGGTTCATAGGTATGAGTGAGCACATAGCCGTCCATATTCACCATTACCGGCAAATTTATCCTCTCAGCTATTTTAAATGCCTGAATATGCATGTCTAAGGCCTCTTGATTGTCTTCGGCATATAACATTAGCCAGCCACTATCCCTAACTGTTACCGCGTCTTGTTGGTCATTCCAAATATTAATAGGTGCACTAATAGCTCTATTAGCCACAGTCAGCACTAAAGGCAAACGCATGCCAGCAATATTAAACAAAACTTCTGTCATTAATAGCAGACCTTGAGAAGATGTAGCTGAATATGAACGCACACCAGCGGCGACTGCGCCTTCCACTATGGATGCTGCTGCAAATTCGCTTTCTGCCAATAAATATTCATAGTCTGCCTCGCCATTGGCCTTATAACTGGCCAAAGCTTCCACAATGTGAGTTTGTGGAGTAATTGGATAGGCTGAAACAACTCCTGGTTCACAGAGTTTCACGGCTTCACTCACTGCATGGCTTCCTTCTAATATTTTACGCATAATTATTTTTCCTCATATTTCATTTTTATACATTTCACCGGACATTCCTCAGCACACAATCCGCAACCCTTGCAATAATCAAGGTCATTATCATATTTACCGTCTTTATCTTTATAACAAACTCCTTCCGGGCATACCTTGGCACAAGTACCACAGCTTATACATTTTTCATGATCTACTACTGGATAAAAAGTCCGCCAAGAGCCTGTCTTGTTTTTCATGGTTCCGCCCGGTTCAGCTGTTAATTTGTATTTAGGCATATTAACATTTAACTTTTAATCTTTTTCGGTCGTCTTCGGTAATTGTGCACACTTTCGGGGTCAACTGGCAAAACTTATCGCCCTCATGAGCATAGCAATATGCCGTATTGGCTGCCTTGATATTGACCTCGGCTAATGCCGGGGGGAAATGCTGGCAAATTGCCCGTCTGATTGAGGAAAATTTGATCAAATCAGTAACTCCGGCCACAGCCCCCATCATTGCCGTATTAAAAATCGGCTTCCCGATTGTTTCCATGGCAATTTTTGTGCCCGGTACGGTTAAGGCTTTTATTCCTTTTGGAATAGTAAATTCAGTTATTGCTTTTTCTGAATTAATAATAACAACGCTGTTTTTACCACAACCCTCAAAAACATCGATTACTTCCAATAAAGTCGGGTCTTGAACAACCACAATATCCGGAGAATAAATATGCTCCCTTAACCTTATCGGCTCATCAGCCAGCCTCACATAGGCCTGAACCGGGGCTCCCCGGCGCTCTACGCCAAAATGAGGAAAGGCTTGAGCATGCATTCCATCAGCAAAAGCTGCCATTGATAATAGCTCGGCAGCTGTTACAGATCCCTGGCCTCCGCGGCCGTGAATTCTAATTTCTAACATAAAAATATTATAACATATTTACCAGATAAAAAAAGCCCCCATTGAAGGGGCTTATTATTACGATTTTATCCGCAAGAATATGGGCTAGACACCTAATAATTCTTTTATTTTCGCTTCATCAAAGCCAACAATTACTTCTTCCTTCCCGTCTTTTTCCAGTAAAATTACTGGCACTCCCATTTGGCCGGATTTTTCTACCATTTCCTGAGATGCCTTTTCATCTTCGGCCACATTAATATCTTCAAACTCTATGTTGTTTGTTTTAAAAAACTCTTTTGCCATTTGGCAATATGGACAAGTTGGCGTAGAAAAAACTTTTACTGACATATATTTATTTTTTAATTATTAATTATTTTAATAATACTATTGTTCCAAATAAAAGTCTAACATCTGTTTAAAGGACTCTTTATCCGGCACTCCTTCAAATTTTTCTCCGTTAATAAAAAAAGTTGGCGTACCGGAAACAGTATTAAGCCTTGCATTTTTCATGTCTTTCTCAACTTCAAATTTATATTCTTCATTTGCCATGCATTCTCCGAATT
This sequence comes from Patescibacteria group bacterium, assembly GCA_043821615.1. Lineage (GTDB taxonomy): Bacteria > Patescibacteriota > Patescibacteriia > UBA9570 > JAHJKD01 > JBDRCS01. Next base: position 4,568 of record JBDRCS010000087.1, on the reverse strand, counting down.
CCTGTTCATTGAGGCCGATTGAAAGCGCATAAGAAAGAATGTCCTCAGCCGTAAGATTTTCTTGATTTAAGTATAATTTATCATGCATTTCCCAAAACTTGCCCTGTTCATTTGCACATTCCCCTGCTAAGGCTGCCTGCATAGCATTTTCATGAATAGACTCCATTGGAAAATTTCTAAAAACAAACAACACTCTGTCTTGATATTCATTTATTATTTCTTTTTTATCCTGAAAAAACTGGCCGCAATACGGACATTCAAAATCTTCAAACATAATAACCTCAGCTTTTGTATCAGCGGGGCCGATTGACGGATTATTGTCCCGTCCGGGATACAGCCTGGCTTCAGTGCCGGGAACGAATTCTTCATTTACATTTCCATTAATAAATTCAGCCGGCACATTGCCTGATTCTATTTGTTTTTTATAATTAAATACTGCAAAACCAAAAGCAACACCTAAACCAATAATCAAAGCAAGTGAAATTAGGAAAATAACTCCCCAAAAACTTTTAAACCAGGGCGTTTTATTGTTTACATATCCTACATTCATTGCCATAGCATTTATTAAATTCAAACTGAATTGTTGCGTGCTCAATCTGAAATTTATCTTCCAACATTTTTCTAATATCCTCTATCAATTTATCTGTTTCAGAAATTTTTATATCTTCTATTTGTACATGTCCAGCTAGGGCATACTTCCCGGAAGTGATTGTCCAGATGTGTAAATCATGTACACACTTTATTTTACCAAATTTTTCAATTTCCTGCTTGACTTCGTCCAAATCAATATTTTTTGGAGCGGATTCTAATAATATTTCGCCTGCATCTATTATTAATTTCACAGCACCTCTCATTATCAATACAACTATTATCAAAGAAATAATTGCATCAATATACAACCATCCGGTAAACAAAATTACTATTGCTCCAATAATTACACCCACAGATGTTAGAGCATCGGATAATATGTGCCAAAATGCTCCTCTTAAATTTATATCATCTTCATGGTTATGTCCTTCATGAGAACCCAGGCCCGTCTTTCTAATCACGGCCATAGATATTAGATTAGCAATCAAGCCAATAATAGCCACTACCAATGTAATACTTCCAGAAATTGGTTCAGGGCTAAACAATCTCAAAACCGCTTCATAGGCAATATAAACAGAAACTAGCACCAACAACACTCCATTAAATAAAGCTGCTAAAACTTCAAACCGATAATATCCAAAGGTTTGTTTATTTGTAGCTGGTCTGGTGGCTAATCTCACTGCCACCAAGGCCATCATCAACGCTAAAAAATCTACCAGCATGTGACCGGCATCGGAAAGCAGAGCCAGACTATTCGATAAAAAACCGCCTACAATCTCTACTATTAAAATAACAGAGGTGAGTGATATGGCTATGAAAAGACTCTTTTGTTTAGTCATGGGTGTTATTATAGCAAAAAACTACACCGAATCCCAGACAAACGCGAATTACTATTGATTAATTCAGAATTATTCAATGATAATTTGTGGTTGTCTAAGATTCGATGTTATTTTCTCTGCATTATCATGTTTCAATAAGCCTAAGTTTGTCGAGGTTATTGAAGCAATGGCCACGGCGGGCTTGTTGAAAAAAAGTGAAAAACTGTCTTATGTTCGACGTGCCATACAAAAAGTTGATGCATTAAAAATACTTCTTATGGTTCTTTGGGAGAGTAAATCATTGGATAATAAGAAATACATTGCCTTATCTGAAAAAATTGATGAAGTCGGCCGGATGCTGGGCGGCTGGAACGGGCAATTATCAAAACAAAACTCTCCCTTGAAGCCGGGAGAGAAATGAAGCTATTTGCGGGAAACCGCCGCCGGATTGTTATCGTTAAAGTCGTTGTCGAGCCAGTTGTAGTTCCAGTTCCACTTGTTGCCGTTCCAGTTGAGGTAGCGGACCATGAGATTGCCGTTAGCGTTGTGGTTTTGTATAGTGCGCCATCCTGTCCACCGCCCTTTGAATTCTCTTAGGGCTGTATCGTATTTGGCATCTATAATGCCCTAGCGCACTAAACCAAGTATATTCATTTTTTAGTAATCAATAAACCACGCTATCTTAAACCGTAATCTAAGATATTCCGGATCTAAAGATACTGGATTTGGCAGCGAAAAGCCGTAACCTTCCGCGTATTCGCCTAATACCAATTTTATTATACAAAAAGAAAACGACCCGCGCCACCCTTCGATAAACTCAGGGTGAACACGGGTCGTTGATTAAAAGCGCCCAAGGACTAAGGCTAGAGGCCAAAGAAGGCCCAGAACCCTAAATCCAAAGAGCTACTTGCGGGAAACCGCCGCCGGATCGTTACCGCCAAAGCCGCCGTCGAGCCAGGAGCAGAGCCAGTACCACTTGCGGCCGCCCCAGTCGAGGCAGCGGACCACGAGATCGCCGCCAGCGTCGCGGTAGATCGTCCCCCAGAAGAAAACGAACTTCCCTTTCCATTCCTCGGGGATCAACTCCGGATGCTCGAGCAAATAGTCGAGCACGCAGGCGTTGAGGACCGGCTGGTTCGCGAGTTCGATGCGCAGCGCGTTGCCCTTGCTGACCCAGCCATTCTTCTGCTCACCGGACAGCCAGAGCTCGATCTGCTCCGAATCCCAGTTCCACTGGCCGCCCTTCCGATGCGACTCCACGCTCCAGCCGTCGGGCAGGAACGGGTCGGCGTCGCAGTCGATGACGCCGGCTCCGAACGCCCCGCTCGGATTGTTCAGGTATGCCTGGAAGTTGGCGTGAGTGATCTTTCCGAGCCCCACCAATTCCCAGAACTTCTTCATCTGTTTCGGCCAAGTAGCCATTTCGGCTATCCTCTCTCACCTCAAGGCAATCAGCGTAGTATCCGACCCCATGCCGGAGACACCGCCAAATACACAATGAAGTGAAACAGCTAAGAACTATTCTCAGCTTGTTTAAAATCTTTATATGTAATAAAAACTCAAAGCAAGCTAAGAATAAAAAAGAATAACATGAAAATGCCATTCTGTCAATGGTTTAATAAAGAATTTTATGTAAAATTAGCTAAATTTTTATTATTTATAAAAACTCTTGGCTTCTTCCAGCGTGACATCTTTTATTCCAGAGGCATATCCTGCTTCACCAAAATCTTTCATTCTTTGGGCAATCATTTCTTGCAAAGCCTCACGAGCAGGGCCCAGATATTTTCGGGGATCAAACTCTTCCGGATGTTCTGTTAACACTTTTCTGATAGTTCCGGTAATCATCATCCGGCCGTCAGTATCCACATTCACTTTGGCAACTCCATAAGGAATCACCGACTGAATTTCTTTTACTGGCACGCCTTTGGCATTGGGCATCTTGCCGCCCCATTTATTAACTAAATCAACTAATTCCTTTGGCACAGAAGAAGACCCGTGCATTACTAAAGGTAATTCCGGCATTTTTTCATTTATCTTCTTTACAATATCTAATGCTAATTTTGGCTCTTCTTTAAATTTATATGCACCATGGCTGGTGCCAATAGCCACTGCCAAAGAATCTACTCCGGTTTTTTCTACAAACTCAATTGCCTGCTCAGGATCAGTCAGATGCACCTTGCCGGAACCGACGCCGTCTTCTATTCCACCTAGAGTTCCCAGCTCTCCCTCAACTGTCACACCCAAAGGATGAGCATAATCACACACTGCTTTTGTCACTTTTACATTTTCGTCAAAAGTAGTTGGTGTTTTGCTATCTTCTTTTAATGAACCGTCTATCATTACACTTGTAAAACCAAGCTCAACTGCTTCTTTTACGGTTTCCAGAGAATTTCCATGGTCCAGATGAACAGCTACCGGTATTTCCGGATTGTCTATCACGGCTGCTTCCATTAATTTTTTAAGATAAATCATCTTGGAATATTCCAAAGCTCCGCGGGAAGCCTGGATAATAACTGGGGACATGGTCTCTTTGGCAGCCGCCATGATCGCCTGGATCTGTTCCATGTTGTTTACATTAAAAGCTCCGACAGCATATTTATTTTTTATCGCATCATCTAATAAAACTTTACTTGGTACTAATGGCATATATTATTTTTTAATTATTTATCTAAGGCGAGAGGCCATTGCCTCGAGCCAGCTCGCAGCAATGGCTGCTCGCCTTTGTTGTTATTGTTTGGCAACCGGCACCTCTTTAAATTTACCGATCTCTGGCAATTTGCCTACCAAAGGCAAAGCATAATCAATAAATTTTTGGGTTATCCCGTTGCCGTGTTTATTAATAAAATCTTTTGGTAATTCTTTAGTATGTTTGGCAACTGCTTCCAGCTTTACCAAATCCGGTTCCACCGCATAATTTTCACCTTCACCGATCCTCTTTATAGCGACAGAACCATCAATGTCACCTTTCATGGCATATTTCACCGCCTCTTCTCCTACCATGCGTGCTTCCCTGGCATCAACTTCGGAAACTATTCCGGCAAAGGATCTTTGCGCATACCCCAAGGTATCAGAACGCACCCTCATATCTTTATGCCTTGAGTTTGCTTTTACATATTCTACAAGGGAATCGCCTAAAGCACCTGAACCGGAAAGCTGAACATT
>JBDRCS010000086.1:0-6909 GCA_043821615.1 Patescibacteria group bacterium | reverse complement strand
CCCCAGAAGTAAATATGAAAGTTTTAAAGCGTATTGAACAAGAGAGGATAGAAGAGAAAAAGATTTGTTAACATATATAGAAATTTTGTAGAGACGCGATTAATCGCGTCTCTACAAAATTTTATTAAAATATTTTTATTATATGAAAATACTAATAATTGGCAACGGAGCGAGGGAGCATGCCATTGCTTGGGCTTTAAAGAAAAATCCGGAAGCACAGCTATATTGCCTGGCCACGGCCAATAATCCGGGTATTTTGGAATTGGCTGAAGATATAAAAATTGGTGATTATAATAATGTAGAAGAGGTTTTGGCTTATGCAAAAGAAGTTGAGCCTGAGTTTTGTTTTATCGGGCCGGAAGCACCTTTGGAAAAAGGCGTGGCTGATGCTCTTTGTGAAACCAGTATTCCGTGTATTGGTCCGAAGAAAGAATTGGCCCAGCTGGAAACTTCAAAAGGCTTTACCAGAGATTTGATGGAAGAATATAAAATTCCAGCTTCACCAAAATATAAAAGGTTTAAAGTGGAAGAGGGCATTCCAGAATATATTGATGAATTGAAGATGAACATTGTGCTTAAGCCAGATGGTTTAACCGGAGGTAAGGGTGTAAAAGTAGTGGGTGATCATTTTGAAACAAAAGAGGAGGCGATTGAATATTGCAAAGAAGTAATAGACGGTCAGGGCGAAATTGTAATTGAGGAAAAATTAGTAGGTCAGGAATTTTCCTTGATGAGCTTTACAGATGGAGAGAATATTATACATATGCCGGCCGTGCAAGACAATAAAAGAGCGTTTAATGACGATGAGGGGCCAAATACCGGCGGTATGGGTTCTTATAGCATGCCCAATCATTCTATGCCGTTCTTAAATGATGAAGATATTGAGGAGGCCAGAGAGATTAATGTGAAAACCACAAAGGCCTTGAAAGATAAATTTGGCATACCATATAGAGGTATTTTATATGGCGGATTTATTGCGGTAAAAGACGGGGTGCGATTAATTGAATATAATGCTCGTTTGGGAGATCCGGAAGCTATGAACATAATGACTTTATTGGCATCAGACATGGTAGAGCTATGCCGAGGAATTGTAGATGGAGATTTAAATAAAAGAGTAGTCGAGTTTAAAAATGTAGCCACGGTTTGCAAGTATGCGGTGCCAGATGGATATCCAGATTCTCCTGTGAAAGGCGAGAAGATTAATGTAAGTGAAGTTGATACAAGTAGAGTGAATATGTTTTATGCTTCTGTAGATGAAACTGATGAAGGTTTAATGTTGGGTGGCTCAAGGGCTGTAGGTATAGTAGCTGAAGCTGATAATCTCTATGAAGCAGAAAAGATTTGCGAAGAAGAAATAAATAAAATCAAAGGGCCGGTTTTTCATCGAGAAGACATTGCGACAAAGCCTCTGATAGAAAAGAGAATTAAAATGCAGGAGGAAGTGAGATCATGAAACCAATCAATATCGCCGTTATCGGCTCAACCAAAGGAACAGACATGCAAGCTATTATAGAAGCAGGCATTCCAATTAAAGTTGTTGTTTCCAATAAAGAAAAAGCTGGTATTTTAGAAAAAGCTGAGAAAGCTGGTATTCCTTTTATGTATATTTCGCAAAAAGGTAAGACTCGGGAAGAATTTGATGAAGAAGTTATGAAAGGGCTAGATGAAAACAAAATAGATTTGGTTTTACTGATAGGGTACATGAGATTTTTATCTAAACCATTTGTAGATAAGTATAAAAATAAAATAATGAACGTACACCCTTCGTTACTGCCAAAATTTGCCGGGGGCATGGATAAGAATGTGCATCAGGAAATATTGGATGCGGGTGAGACAGAAACAGGTGCGACCATTCATTTTGTGGACGAGGGCGCAGATACCGGGCCGATTGTATTTCAAGAGAAAGTTCCTATAGTACAAGGCGAAACCGTGGAATCCTTGAAGGAGAAAGTGCAGAAGCTTGAAGGAGAGATGTTTATTAAGGCGATTGATTTATTTTCTGAAGGGAAGATTGAGGTGAAAGACAATAAAGTTGTTATTAAATAATTTATAAATATATGGTAAAACGAGCATTAATTTCAGTATCAAACAAGGAAGGAATAGTAGAATTTGCCCAAGATTTAGATAAGATGGGTATAGAAATTATTTCTACAGGAGGCACGCATAAAACATTGGAGGACAATGGCGTAAAAGTAAAAGATATTTCAGAGTTTACAGGTTTCCCGGAGATGATGGACGGTCGGGTAAAAACCATGCATCCCAAAGTAGCGGGCGGGTTATTGGCGATGCGGGATAATAAGGAGCACATGCAAGCGGCCAAAGAACACAATATAGAGATGATTGATCTGGTGGTAGTGAATTTATATCCTTTTGAGGAGACCATTCGCAAAGAAAATGTGAAAATGGAAGAAGCCGTAGAAAATATCGATATTGGCGGACCCACCATGTTGCGGGCGGCGGCTAAAAATTGGAAATTCGTGGCAGCTGTGACTGATCCCATGGATTATGAGCTGGTTTTAACGGAGTTAAAAGAGAAAGACCAGGCAATTTGCGAGGAAACAAGATATCAATTAATGCAAAAAACTTTTGCGCATACCGCTTATTATGATTCATTAATTGCTGATTATTTAAATAAAGATGACGATTTGGAACAAACCATGACCTTTGGCTACAAGAAAGTTCAGGATATGAGATATGGCGAGAACCCTCATCAGAAGGCCGCTTTTTACAGAGAGGCCGTGATTAAAGAGTCTTCTATTGCCACGGGCAAAGTTTTGCAGGGCAAAGAGCTTTCTTACAACAACATCATGGATGCAGATGCGGCCTTGGAAATAATTAAGGAGTTTACAGAGCCGGCCGCGGTAGTGGTTAAACACGCTAATCCCTGCGGCACCAGCCAACAAAATGATATTGTCACGGCTTTTAAAAAAGCTTATGCGGCAGATTCCTTGTCTGCTTTTGGCGGCATCATTGCCCTGAACCGGCCCTGCACCAAAGAGATTGCCGATGAAATCAGCCAAGTGTTTGCCGAGATTGTGATTGCCCCAAGTTTTGAAGACGACACGCATGATATTTTTGCCAAGAAGAAAAATTTGCGCCTCATAGAAGTCGGCCCGATAAACAAGGTAAATCATCAGTGGGATTTACGAAAAGTTGTAGGCGGAGTTTTGGTACAGGATTTGGACAGGATGGAATTGACGGAAAAAGATTTGGAAGTTGTGACTAAGGAAAAGCCAACTAAGGAGGATATGGAGGAAATGTTGTTTGCCTGGAAAGTTATTAAACATGTTAAATCAAACGGAATATTATTTACGCGCGATAAAACCACAGTAGGCGTGGGCGCCGGCCAAATGTCCCGTGTGGATTCAACCAAAGTCGCTTTAATGAAAGCGGACAATGATGTGGAGGGCTGCATCCTGGCCTCAGACGCCTTTTTTCCTTTCCGCGATTCCATCGACGAAATTGCCGATAAAAAAATCCGGGCCATTATTCAGCCCGGCGGATCAAAGCGCGATCAAGAAGTGATTGATGCTTGTGATGAGCATGGTATCCCCATGGTCTTCACTGGTTCACGTGCCTTCAAACATTAATTTTATTGGATAGTGTCTTCTTCTTGATATTTAGGTACTTCTTGGGTAGGATAACCTACAATTTGTAATTTGTTTAAGATAAGATCAATAATATCATCTTTACTCATGCCCCATTGGATTTCTATTCGGTCATGAGGAGTCACCTTACCTTTTTCAGGTAAAGGATTTTCTTGTCCCGAGGCTAAATAAAATTTTTCTTCTTTAAATGGATTTTCACCAGCATTATTTTTAATTTCTTCTAAAGCTAATTCAAAATTTGAAATAGTTTCAATAACATGAGGATCATTATAACCAGCCATTCCTTCAAAAATTATTAGACAATCATATTTATCACCAATTTCTCTAATTGTTTCTGCTCCATCGATTTTAAGTTCTGCTTTTTTCACTTTATCATTTGGAGAAAGATTTTCTACTTCGGGAAGGTCTTGTAAAAATTTTGGGGTTGGTTCAGGCATAAATTTTTATTATTTTCTTTATTTTATCATATTTTGGCGATAAAATCAAGTTTTTTGTTGGCTTTTATTCTTTTTTTTGCTAAAATAAGGGCATGAAACATCAACAAATTGCCATACTTGATTTTGGTTCACAATATGCTCATCTTATATCCAGAAGGGTGCGCGAGCTAAATGTGCTAGCTAAGATTTATTCACCTGATACAGATTTTTCCAAAGTTCATAATATTGGCGGATTTATTTTATCAGGCGGACCGCGCTCAATTGTGAAAGATAAGAAGTTTGTTCCTTTTGATCCGGGCATATTTAAAATGGGGAAGCCGATTTTAGGCCTTTGCTATGGCCATCAATTAATTTCCGCTTATTTGGGCGGGACTTTGCTTTCCGGCGATCAGGGCGAGTATGGGCAGGCCGAGCTGAATATTATGGGAAAGGAAGATGTTTTTAAAGGTATGGAAAATAAGGAAAGGGTCTGGATGAGCCATGGCGACCAGGTAATAAAAATGCCCCCGGGTTTTGGATTGATCGGCTCTACCACGGATTGTCCGATTGCGGCGATGCGCAATAAAAGCAAGAAGATTTTTGGTTTTCAATTTCATCCTGAAGTGCATCATACCCCTCATGGATTAGCTATTTTAGAAAATTTTGTGGTGAATGTCTGTAAAGTGAAACAGGACTGGAATATTGCGGACATGCAGGGAGAGATTATTGAAAAAATGAATGAGGCGGCTAAAAATAAGAGAGTTTTTTTATTGGTTTCCGGCGGAGTTGATTCAACTGTTAGTTTTGCGGTTTTGGAAAAAGCCCTGGGTACCCAAAATGTTTACGGCTTGCATGTTGATAACGGCTTTATGAGAAAAGATGAAAGCAGGAAAGTAATGGAATTTATGGAGAATGCCGGTTTTACGGATTTGCACATGGTGGATGCGTCGGCTCGATTTTTAAAAAAAGTCGAAGGCGTGATCGATCCGGAAGAAAAACGCAAAAGAATCGGGGAGCTTTTTGTGGAAATTGCCAATGAGGAAATGGAGAAACTGGACATTGATCCTGATAAAGAAGGCTGGCTACTGGGACAGGGAACAATTTATCCGGATACGATAGAGTCGGGCAGCACTCAGCACGCTGATAAAATTAAAACGCATCATAATCGGGTTGATCTGATCCAGGAGATGATGGACGAGGGCAAGATTATTGAGCCGATTGCTGATTTTTACAAGGATGAAGTCAGGAAGCTGGGCAAACAGCTGAAAATTGACAGCGCCTTATTAAGGCGGCATCCTTTTCCCGGTCCGGGGCTGGCAATTAGGTGCCTTTGTTCCGATGGTAAGGTGAAAATTGAAGATAAAGAAAGAATAGAGAAAAAGCTTTCCCTGTATTTATCTCCCTATAAATTAAAGTTTGATATTTTACCGGTGAAAAGCGTGGGCGTGCAGGGCGATGAAAGGTCATACCGCCATCCGGGTGTGATTGTGGGCAAGGCAGACTGGGAATTATTAAACAAGCTTTCCATAAACATTACCAATGACAAGGATATAAACAGGGTTTTGTATTTGTGTTCAGATTCAGAAATTAGCGAGAATGCAAAAATTAAAAAAGCCACGTTGACTAAAAAAAGACTTGATCTTCTTCGTGAGGCAGACACGATTGTAATGGATTTTATTCATGAACATCGAATTTACAAAAACATCTGGCAGTTTCCGGTAGTACTGGTGCCTTTTGGTGAAAAAGGCGAGTCTATTGTTTTACGGCCAATTGAGAGCGAGGAAGCAATGACTGTTAATTTTTATCAGATGAATGAAGATTTATTGAAAAAATTGATAGCTAAGCTGAAAAAAATAAAGGGTGTGGATTATATTTTTTACGATATTACAAATAAACCGCCCGGCACTATCGAGTGGGAGTAAGTTTTACATAATCTAGCCAGCGTTGGATGCGGGCGCCTTCTTCGAGGACAACCGAGGAATCGCTTTCGCCGGAATGGGCCTTGGTGCCTTTGTAGGAGGCTTTTTTTTGATCAAGATGAAGGTCTAATAAAAGATCACCATTATTTTTTTGCTTGATATAAATATGAAAACGAGGGTAATAAGCACTGCCCAAGGGGGAGACATAGGAAGACTGCTGGGAGTGGCGGTCATAGTGTTCATGATAGCCGATTTTCAGCATTAGGTTCCTGATATTGATGGGGGGATTTTGATCGTAAATTAATTTCATGCAGCTTGTATTATTTTCTATATGGTATAGGATTAAGATACTAAAGTAAAGTAAAATGGCAAAAAAATCAGAACGGGCATCATTATTAGCAAAATATATCAGCCTGGCAGCAATCCTAGGCTTTGTTTATTTTATGTTTTTTGTGGTTTTAAAATATTTGTAGTTATTGACGAATTTATCAGATTGTTTTAATATAATAAATATCGGCGTCCTAAAGGGGCGTTTTTTTATTTAATAAATCTAAGTGGATAACCGCGGGGCACCGCACCCGCGGTTATCCTAGAATATACCCGGGTAAAAAAGAATAAACTCCCAATAACCCGGGGTGCAGTGCCCCCGGGTTATTCTCTGATAGTATGAATATGGGCAAGTTTTTATTAAAAGATAATAAAATTTATTATATTATTTTTGGGACTCATAAGAAAATTCCATTATTTACCAGTGAAGTAATTTGTGATTTTTTAGCTGAGGAAATATTTTTTTATCAAAATAAATTTAAATTTAAATTATTTACTTATTCTATTTTACCCTGCCATTTGAATTTATTGATAAAATTTAAAAGGAAAGAAGATATTGAAAATTTTGATCGTGATTTTAAAAGTTATACAACAAATTATTTATTGAAATTATTAGACGAAAATCTGATTAGAGATTAT
>JBDRCS010000085.1:0-2729 GCA_043821615.1 Patescibacteria group bacterium | reverse complement strand
TTTTCCTTTTATTTTTGCAGCTATCATAACCTTAATGCTAGTTGAGCCGAAAAGATTTGAAAAAATTTCTGAATCAAAAAGATACATAGACGCTTTAAGGGAAGGCACTAAATATTTTGCCACGCATAAAATATTAAAAATTTTTGCCTTTGATCTTGTGCTTGTCGGCTCTTTAGCCTGGTTTATTATTTGGCTAGAGCAGGGAATATTCATGAATTTTGGAATTGATATAAAATATTTCGGTTGGCTACACGCCTTAATGGTTTTATCTCAGATTATTGTCATTTCCCAATTCAAGAAAATGGAGATTGCCCTCAAAGCCAAACAAAATCTTATTTTTTTTAGCGCCTTAATTGCCGGAGCTATGTATTTATTGCTCGGTTTTGTATCATTTATTCCAATAGTGATTTTTGCAATCGCTTTAATTGCGGGATTTGGCATGGGCCGGGAAACGCTGTATATAAATTACATGCATAAATATATTTCTTCTGACAAGCGGGCAACCGTGCTTTCTTCGGTTAGCATGATGCATACTTTTGTATTGATTATTATTACCCCTCTCGTAGGCATGATGGTTGATTGGTCAATGAAATACACTCTAATTATTCTGGGAATTTTAATACTATTTGTGGCCTTAATTTCCAGATTTAGAATAAAAGAAGAAATGTTGATTGATTAATTGATTTTTTATCCAAAATAGGATAAATTATATTTATGTCTTGGAGTACACTAACTTTATTAATAGGAGTTGCCGTGCTTGTCGGAACCATGATTTTAGTTAAAAGGCTAAAAGGGGATAAGCACAACAAGGTAAAAGACGGTTTTATTTTGGCTGGTCTGGGCATTGCTATTATTTTGTTTATTGTGGGCTTATTTAAATAGCATCATTTGGCTAATATTAGCATAAAAATAACCCCTTTTCTATTGACTTTTTCAATCAATTAGTGTATTATATCCCTGTTTTAATTAATGATATGGCAATAACAAATTTAAACGAATCTGTAAAAAAGCTCCTTTGGATCTATGAAAAAACTCCAAAGGAAAATTTTTATACAGAACCCGGTCCAAAAATACAGGTTTCCGATATGGTTTCCCGTTTTGCTTCTATTTATGAAAAAGTAAGGAATGTTGTTGATTTTCGGGAAGAGCATCTTCTAAGAAAACACGCCATCAAGCGTATATTAAAAAGGCGATTAATGATTATTGGTTTGAAAAGGGGAGAAAGCATTGCCAAACCCATGATAGAGGAGTTAATTCGCGCCCGCTACCTGCCCAATGATACTATTCCAGAAATTAAAATATTAGAAGTTGATCAGGCGATTGATAAATACCTTTATTTAATGAAAAGAGTTAATGACCAGAGAAAAAGAAAGGATATCAGAAAAGTAGCTGACTGGATTCTTTCTGTTGGCGCCTGTGAAATAGAAGAGCGGCTGGTACCTTCTCCCCGGGAAAAAGCCACGGTTGAATTCATGTTTAACATTGTTTCAAAAGAAATTAATATTCCCGACAACAAATTACCCGAAGAAGACAAGCAAATATTAATTTACTTGGAAACCCTAAAATCACTTTTAAAGGCAGACGCGCCTATTTTAAGCTATCATCTTCTCAGGGTTTTTTATCCTAATTGGTTGCAGGCAGACAGGGCTCAGGTGGATGAAGTTGCCTCAAATATAGACGACCTCAGGGAAAAGATGGACAGCATGATTACTTCCCGCAATGGCGAAAAAGTTTTAAGAATATTAAAACGATATTCAATTGTGTTTTTAATTCTCCACGACATCATGCAGGATGACCCGAAAAATATCCGTCTTAAAATGGAAAACGAGGCCGTACTTGATGAGACTATTAAGGAAGCGTGTGAAAAAAGATACAAAGCAACCAGAACCAAATTAAATCGCAGCATTATTCGATCAATCATTTATATCTTTATCACCAAGATGGCGATTGCCATTGCCATTGAATTGCCGATAGATTATTATCTGCTAAATTCTCTAAATTATGTTTCCGTGGCTGTAAATATCCTGGTGCCGCCCTTGCTTTTGCTGATAATAGCCATGACTATCCGCGTTCCCAATGAAAAGAACACGCTTAAAATTATTGCCGGCATAAAAAAGACGGCCTTCCTTGATCAAAAACCCTTAATAACCGAAGAGATTAAAAAGCCTGTCAAAAGGAGCAAATTTTTCAATTTCATTTTCAAATTATTATATGCCATTACCTTTATTATACCTTTTACGGCTATTATTATTGGACTGGTTTTATTGGATTTTTCCGTCCCTTCCATTTTCTTGTTTATATTATTCCTGTGCATTGTCAGTTTCTTCGGTATTCGTTTGCGCCAAATTTCCCAGGAATTAAATATGATAGAAAGAAAAGAATCTGTCAGCAACGCGATTGTAGATTTCTTTTTCCTGCCAATTTTAAAAGTCGGCCAATGGATTTCCGTCAATTTCTCAAAAATAAATATCTTTGTCTTTATTCTGGATTTCATTATTGAAGCCCCTCTTAAACTCATCTTTGAAGTGTTGGAAGATTGGTTCTCTTTTGTCAGGGAGAAGAAAGATGAAATAGTAGACGCCTAAGCCCCGCATAAGAGTCAATAGCTTTGCAACACTTCCATAGGCGTTTTGCACCCTAATCCAAGATGCAATCTTTCCGTGTTGTAATACTTCATATATTCATTAATTAATTTATTTAATTTAGGTAAGTCTTGTTTGTATTTAATA
>JBDRCS010000084.1:0-7927 GCA_043821615.1 Patescibacteria group bacterium | reverse complement strand
ATATCAAAAGATAATCGATAAAGTAATTGATTTTTTTGAGGGTCGAGACGAGGAATTAATTGCAGAGACTGAAAAAAAGATGAAAGACTCCGCTGAGAAGAAGAACTTTGAGAAAGCAGCTTATTACAGGGATCAGCTTTTTGCCATGAAAAAATTGCAAGAGCTAAAGCTGACAGCTTTGCAGATTCAGAAGAGAAGTGAAAAAGAGTTTACCAGAAAAGGCTTAATGCAAATCAAACAAAAATTAGGATTATCAAGAATTCCCAGAAGAATTGAGATTTATGATATTTCTAATATTCAGGGAAAATATGCCGTGGGTTCAATGGTTGTTTTTACGAACGGGATGGCTGATAAATCACAATATAGAAAGTTTAAAATAAAAACCATACAGGGAGTGAATGACACGGCCATGCTAAGGGAAGTAGTGATGAGGAGGGTGAAGCATGATGAGTGGGCTAAACCTGATTTGGCCATTATGGACGGCGGCAAGGGGCAGCTTAATGCGGTTAAGGATGTTTGGGAGTCCATTGATGTAAATGTTTGCGCTTTGGCTAAGCAGGAAGAAGAGTTTTTTTTTGCCGAATAAAGAGAATCCCCGGAAGTTAACCGAGGATTCTGGAGGATATTATTTAATTCAGCGGATGCGGGATGAAGCGCATCGTTTTGCGATTGCTTATCATCGAAAACTTCGCTTAAAAGCAATCAGCGATTAGGCTGCCTCGTTATCGAGGTTTAATTCTTCTCCGTCATCCGGTCCCAGATCCATGGGCCATGATTCATCAGTTATCTGGAATTGGGCAGAGGCGTCTTTTCTGATATCCGGACCTTTGGCCACGTCAGCCGGGTTGTTAACGAAGACAAAATAGTCGCGGCCTCTTTCTTTATAGGTGCCGGCAAATAACATTTCGCCTTTATCTTGGCCGTTTGGGCTGGTTAGCTGGATTTTTTCACCTAAATGTTTATTGGCCGCAAGGTCATTTATTAATTCTTTATGTTCAATATCTGCATTGACTGCAGCCATTTCTTTTTCCAGATCTTGAGTAGACATTTCTTCTTCAGGCAATTCTGAGGCAAAGCCTTTTGTGGCGTTTGAAGGTTGGATTTCGGCTTCTGCTTTTCCTGTTTTTTGAGTTATGCCTAATTCGTCCTGAGTTTTAAATACTTCTTCGGGAATAGTTTCTATTTTGGGAATTTGAAGGGTTTCCAAGCCTTCAGGCTTTTGTAAAGTTGCAGCTTCTTGGGCGGCATTGGCCTCATCAATGGCAGCCAGCTTTTTTTCATGGGTAATAGGCTGAACTTCTTTTTTTGGTTCATAATTACTTGGTGGCTCACTATGATAAAATTTTTCAGCAAGCTGATCAGTTTGTTGTTCGGCAACTTGTTTTCGTGCCACCTGTTCACCTATCATTTTTTCTCCCATTTGTGCGCTAGCTTTTAACGGGGCTTTAAATTCTTGATAAAGGGTACGCAGATCCTGTTGTGATACTTTTGCTACTTCAGTATTCATTTGCCTTTCTTGTGCCAATAAAGTTTTGCGCTCATTTTTTAATTTTCCGGCAAACATTCTGCGGAATCCGCTCATATTGTCGAGTTCATTTTTAACATCATCCAACCGACGCATTACTTTAATATAGCTTTCCAATTTTTGTTGGATAGAATTTTGAAGGCGATTTTCTTTAGTCTGTGCAATATCTGCCATGATTTGCTCATTGGGCATGCCTCGGCCTTGTCGTAACTTGGCAGTACCAGCGCGTTGTGCCTCATTCATTCGAAATTTTCTTTCAGTAGGGGTTTCGGTTCTAGCTTTTTCAGTGACGCCCATTTCTTGCAAGAGTTGTTTTTTACGGGCTTCAACATCAACCGGCTGGGCAGTTTCATATTGAGGAGCTGGTCCAGCTTCGACTTCCTGTGGCTGGCCTGGTTCGGCTGTTGCAATTGGAATTGGAGTTTTATCTACCATGGCAGCAGCCTCTACTAAAGCTTGGTCAGTGTATTTTTGATTAGCAGGTTCTTGAACGGCAAATTTTTCTTCTACGGCTAAGCCGGTTTTGGAACCGCCTGCTTTTACAGGGAGTTCTTTGCTTTGAATTTTAGCGGCAGCCTGATCAAATCCAGCTTGAGTTTTATCCCATTTTTTTCTAATTTCGGTCATACGGGCATCAGTTTGAGCGATTTCTTCTAAAGCAGCGTCTCTTTTTTGCATAGTTCTAAGATCAGTGTCTTTTGGAACATTTTGTTTTGGTTGAAAGCTTTCTTGAGGTTGCATATAAAGAATTATTAATTATAAAACATTGAATAATAGCGCAATAACTGGAAAATGTCAATGTTTAATGTTGATATATTTTTATAATATCATTTTTTTAGTGTTTTGTCAACATTTTTACACACAGTATTATTGACTTTATAAGGATTATTGATTATGGTGTATTGTTGGTTCACATGACCGGCTTGCCCCCGAACAGGGGGGAAAGAATTGAAAGGAGCGAGGTATGCATGATGTGACGCATAGTGCGACACAAGCAAAAGTAGAAAACCCCGTCATTCCTTTAATTTCACCCCCCCAAGTTACATGTTTACGCCAAGAAGGCAGGACACTGGTGTTATACGTCATGTATAATGACCATATCCTGAATTCGGAGGTGGAAGCGTTCGTGGGGGACGCGAAATGTAGAGGAAGGATTACGTATGTGGCCATGGGCTTCTATGTAATCTGGCTGGAGAGAGTAGAAGACGGGCTGTGGGCTTGGGAGACCGCAAGATGGTCAACCGAGGCTACAGACCCGCGACCGGGCGAGATCTTGGTGCGCGCCATGAAAGGCGAGCACGATGAGGGCGACCCTGTGCTGCCCGCATGCGAGATCCCGCTCTTTTGGGGGGAGTGATCTGATACTGCAAGCCAATGAAGGCAAGCAGCATCAACATCACCCCTCCCTCTCCAAATTTTTATCCTTTTTATATATACGGTATAATATGGTTATGGATCATAATCATCATAACCTGGAAAAAAAGGCTGAAGCCAAGCATAAACGGCGCCAGTCCAAAAAGACAAAAAAGCCCAAGATGAAAGTCTCAGGCAAATCTGTTTTTGAATTGAAGAAATTAAAAGAAAAGTAAGCTAGGCAGCATTGGGTTGTTGTTTTTTTCTTTCCTGATTTAAATAATCGTGATAAGCGCGCTGTTCTTTGGGATTCAGCTTGGCAAGCTGTTCATTTATGGCTTCAATCCGATAATCGTGAAAATTATCATTTGTTTTTTCAGCAATTATCATGAGATCAGACAACCCTTTGCCGAAAAAGGTGTCGCGAATATCCGTTAATTCGTCTTGCCAGACGCTTTGCTCAAGTTCGCTGTATTGCTTATTCAAACCTTGCATTTCCTGCTTGGAAATTTCCTTTTCCTTTTTTGTGGCTTCTGGTTTTGCATACCTCTTAGTTGCCTGTTCAAGACGGCTTTTTATTACGTTCTTTTTTTCCTTTTTTAATTCCCGGTCAATGCCTTGATCAATGGCTTCTTGATAGGCAGCCAGCCAATCAGAATCTTTGGCAGCCAGTTCTCCGGCTGCCTGGGTAAGCTTGCTTACCGTATTTTCAAGATGTTCTACGCTTTCTTTGTTGTAGTATTTTTCCGTTCTGGTCCTTTCTTTTAGCAATTGTATTTTAGCAGTTAATAATATGTCGGCCAGCTTTTGGGCCTGGCTGACTTTTTCATATTTCAGTATCAGCGCTGCAATGGTTTTATCTTGTTCTTTTTTCGGTTCCGGCTCCGGGGGATGCATCATGTTTTCTTTTCCCGCTAAAAATTGCCACATGGGCGTTGGTTTTGGCTGATCAGGAATTATCCTGCCTTTTACATTTTCTTCTTCAGGAGTTTTCACTTTCGCCGTTTTTCCTTTTTGGGCATTTAATTGTTCCAGCTTTTGATTAAAACTTTCTGTCCATTTTGCTTGTTCGTCATTGTTTGGATCACTAAGTTCGTCAACTACGGACCAGATATCCTTGATTTCCGCTTTTAAATCATCTATATATTCCTGATCATAATTATCGCGTAGGGCATTTTCCTCGGCTTTAAGTTCTTGCTGGACATAATTTAACCTTTCCGCAAGTTCTTGTGCTTTTTGATGATAGTCTTCCGGGGGGAAATATTCTATCATCATTTCCTGGACAGAAGGGCTTGGACCTTCCGCGGCTTCTGCTCTGGCTTGGTCAGTGCGGGTTTTTTCCGGATAATAATCGGGCGTATCTTCAGAAAAATTACCTTCACCGTTTAAGTAGGTAATATCGGTTTGGAGTTTGTTTAGTTTTGATTGAAGTCGATTTTCCGTGCCGCGGACTTTATTCAGTATTTTACTGAAGGTCCGGACAATTATATTCGATTTTTTTTCGACGGTATTTAATTTTTGCAGTCGGGCTTCCAATTTATCAGCTTCGGCTTTGTATTCAGCCAAAAGCTCTACTTTATCATCAAGGTCGAGGTCTTTTAATTCGGCCGGATTTAGTTTTTTGCCTGTCTCGGCGATTTGGGCTGTTTGTTCATCCTTCAATTCTTCATTCAGTATGACCCTTTCAGTGTGGCGCATGGTGGCATCTCTTCTTTTTTGCCTTTCGATCGGTGCTTGGATAGCGTCAACTTGCCGCATTGTTTTCCTTTCCTCTGCAATTTCTTTCCTCGCTATCGGCTTAGCAGAATCAGCACCCGGAAGACTGTCGGCAAATTCATCTGCTTCGGCAATGGCCGCTTCATATTGTTTGGCAGCTTCTTCTGCGGGAGATAATTCAGCGCTAACTTCAGCTTGAACACCGGGTTCGCTTTGAACTTCTTTCAGGGTGCCAATGTCTTTTTCTTCTATTTCAGCGTTTGCTTCAGCCATTTGTTTTTCCAGATCTTCGTCGGAAATATCTTCAATATCAGCAACAACAGCTTCCATGTCTTGAGCTATTTTCTCCATGCCTTGTCTAGGCTCTTCTCTTTGGGAAGGGGATTTAAAATTAGGAACGCGTTCTGTGGCGTTTGGGATATTTGGTTGTATGTCTTCAGTGCTCATATTATTTTTTATATTTATTATGATTATATTTTACCAATTTTTATGATAAAAATCTATTAAGCAGCGGATCGACCTCGATTCAATAATCGGGAGCTTAAAATTTCATCAATATTGCCGATCTGAGTTTTTTCATCAACATTTTGAAATCCAACTAAACCATAAATCCTTTTACGTCTTTCATCAGTGGGATGAGAAGTTATAGTTTTATAACCAATGGCTTTAATTTGTTCGAGAATTGTTCGCATCTGGGTGGGAAATTGTCCTTGATCTGAAGCTAATTTAGGATTGCTCCCTTTTCTATTAACATTGTCTTTGTTTACTCCAAATCCTTCGGTGTTTCCTTTTTCGTCATCACCAACTCTAATAATATCAATCTCAACATTTAATGGATCGGTTTCAGTATCATTTTCATATAAATGGGCTTGAAGAGTCCCGCATTCAATTACTAATTCATATTTAGGTGCGTATTCCAAATCAACGTCGTCACTTGTTCTATTTCCTTCATCGTCAAAATCATATTGATCGGAGATATTTTTAAAAATGAATGTATTAGCACCTTCAATTTTTTGAATGTTTGCATTTGTTATCCAGGGCCTTCCAAATAGAAAATTTCCATTTGAATCTGTGCCTAAAAAGACCCAGCCTTTACGCAAACGATCAACAAAAAATTGTTTCCCCTGGTCACTACGAAGAGGAATTTTTGTTTCGTTTCCTCGTGAGTCAAAGACTTTAAGATTTTTTTTATCTAATTCTATAGCTGATGTTTCAATTTCATTATGATTAAAAATAAAGAAACCCTTTCCTTGAGAAAGCTCTATTGCATTCAAGGTGCCATCGGAATAAAGATTGTCTCCTACTAATTCATAATCATCACCAAGTTCGGGAATGACATTATTTTTACCTCTTTGTTCGAATTGTTGTTTCAGCTCTTTTCTGGTTGCAACAAGATTTAGGGATTTTTGTTTTTCACGCTTGGCTTCAAATTTGGCATCAACAGCAGGACCGGTTTTTGCTTGGCCAACAGTGACAGGTAAAGCAACACTTCTATTAGGTTCATTAATAGGAGAGGAAGAAGGGTGGCGAAGCGGTTGAGTGGGTTGTATAGGTTGTTTGTCTAATCCACGGGACATAAATTATTTTTAATATTAAACGGGGAATAATAGCAGAAAATTGGTCCCTAGTCAATAGTTATTAGTATTATTTTAGCATATTTTAGGGAAAAAAGCTTGTTTTGGGTTGACTTTTTTGATTATTAGTGATATTATTTTTCGTTCGACATAGTGTCGACATTGGTGAATAACGGGAAGGAGAGAGACTGAGGAGAAGAGTATGGTTACTGGTATGACCGCCCTGAGAGTTTGGGTGGACGGGACTTCATGCAACATGGATCTTCGGACCCATGGCTATGTGAATGGACCTGTTCATGCAGACTTCGACGGAGTCCGCCTTTACGGTACGCTCGTATATGTCAGCGATGGCCGCTATCGAGTGCACTTGAACGCAGGCTCCGAAGACCTCGCAATGATCACAGAAAGGATGACGACGGCACCGAGCTGGAAGATGGGCACCAGGAACCCGTGGGAAATCGAACTGACCATGCCGAACGGCACGGTCTACGTTTTCAGGTTTCCCGCGAGAGGGATGCAGGCGTGAGGGTGCGGAAGGCTTCGGCTGATCCCACCCCCACCCTGCTCCCCCTGACCCTTCGCAATTTTATTTATTTTCGATAAAAAGGTATACTATAGGCATAAATAATATAAAAATAAACATATGCCACATGCTGATTTCCAACCTGGAGAAGATATAAAAAAACAACCGCCTTCACAAGAAGATGAGCGGCTTATTGAGTTGGGCGGAGCCCAAGCAGAAGTAAAGAAAATGTCACCTGAAGATATTGCCGCCAGAGAGCAAGCGATGAAGCTTAAAATTGAGGAACTTTTGAATTTGGAAAGAACTTCTGAAGCAGGTGAAAATAATATATCAGTTAATGAAAGAAATGAACAAGAGCGACAGATGGAAGTAGTTGCTGCCAAGATAGAAAAATATAGATTATTAGACACACCTGAAGTAGCACTGAAAGCGATTGAGCAAGATTTGAGAAAAGAATCGTTTGAAAGAATAAAAGAAAAATATGCACTTAAAAGAGAAATTGTTGACTTAATGAAAACAATTGAGAAAAATACGAAAGATACAATGACAGGCTTAATAAATAAAGCCGGCACTAGAAATAGAATGAATGAATTTCTAAAAACCTCGTTCTTAGAAGCAAAAGAACAAGCTCCTGATAATAAAATGGAAGCGTTTATGGAAAAAGCAGGCCGTACCTATAGATTTGAAATGGATGCTATGGGCTTGAAAGCAGCCAATGATGTGGGTAGTCATGCCACTGGAGATGAGCTAATTAAAAAAGTAGCTGAGATTTTAAATAAAGGCGAAACAGGGGATCCTGAAATTGATAAGTTAATTGAATCTTGGAATGCTGTAGCAAGAGAAGGTGGAGATGAATATAGTATGATGATTACATTTAAACAGGCTCCAAATCCTGAAGTGATTCAAAGAATTTCCCAGATTGTACAAGAACAGGTAAATAATATTAAATTAGATAATCGGATTACTTTTGAGGGTGAAGCTGAGCCAGTGGTGCAAGCCAGAAAAAAAATTGCGGCTGTATTTGAAAAATTTGGCATGGATTTTGATACTGATTTTGACCCGGAAAATGTGGATTATTATAAACCGGCGCTAAGTGTGGGAGCGGTTAATTTTGGTGAGGTAATGAATGACGCTATGTTGCGCATGGATAAAGAAGCGCTTGAAGGAGTGCAGTCTTTAGATGAATTAACAACTTTAATTACAAATCGAGCCTATGATTTATCTGATCACAGATGT
>JBDRCS010000083.1:0-3174 GCA_043821615.1 Patescibacteria group bacterium | reverse complement strand
AGCACCGCCTCCAGTCATACCTTCAAAATCCCAGGACATCTGGCCGCTGCTTTCTAAAGAGCAGATTCCAACAATACCACTACTTTGATCCATGCAATTATATGTGCCAGTTGACCAAGTTATGCTGGAAGTGGGTTTTTCAACTCCTATCATCATGCCCAATCCCGGACCATTATCAACAATCATAACGCCGGCCGGGCTTACCATTACCCGCATGGCTGGCCATTGAGGGAATGTGATTGTACCATCGTTATTGTAAGTATATGCCACATTTGTTTCTGAAGTAACCACTGTGTACTCAGGGGTAGCAACTGCATAATAAGTAAAATCAATAGTATTATCGGCTTTAATTTCAAAGGTACCCCAGCAACAGCTCAAAAAATCTACAAAAACATATTCACCCAATAAATCGGATTGGGAAAAATCCCCTTTTAAAGTAGCGGCTGTAAGCAAAACTCCGCTTTCCGTAGAAATCGGGCATATCAGGGCAATATCCGGCAATTCTAACACCGCAAATTCTGCACCAGTCGTTTCTATAGTTGCCAAATAAGTGCCATTCGCATTAATGCCGTATGTTCCAAATAGCGTTTCCGGAGAAGTCAAATTTGTATATGACCAGGTGAAATCAGTTGCATTTACTTCGAAAGTAATATAATCACCGATATGTCCCGCCCCATTATATACCCGCGTCGTAACTGTCGGAGAATCTCCTCCGTCCTGAGAACTCTGGCAGCCAATAATCAATGCAACCGCAAAAATACAAACAGCAGCAAATATTATTTTTTTCATTTCAACCACCTCGAGACAATTATACATAAAATAATATTATAAGTAAATTATTTCCCTGTTCCGTTAGTGTATATTAAATTGTGTAAATTCAAAAAAAGGTGGTGAAAACAAATAAAAAAGGGCATACCCTCTAAGAAAGACTAAATTCAAAGGAGGAATATGCCCATGAACAGTTTACCATACCCTGGATACCGAATAGAAGAGATTTGGAGGCAAGGAAGGTCATTAGTTTGGGAAGAAATTAAAGAACTTCATCAGGAACAGCTTAAGTACCTGATAGAAAATGCGATTCTAAGCGAGTTGGAGTCTTTTATTGGTTGTGGCAAGTATGAGAGAAGCAGAAAGAGAAAAAGTTATCGCAATGGCAGCTATGAAAGGGCCATAGCAACAACTTTAGGAGAATTATTAATAAGATTTCCCAGGCTTAGATATGAAAGTTTCCAAAGCCAATTTATTAAAAAATATTCCAGAAGGATGCAGGAAGTCGATTATGCGGTCTTGAATTGCTTTGTACTTGGGGGCTCAGTAAGAAAGACAAAAAGGATTTGCGACTTATTTATTGATGTGCAGATATCTCCCGGCACAGTTTCCAACATCAATAAAACATTGGATGAAAATGCAAAGAAGTTCCATTTAAAAAAGATAAACAAGAAATACCGTTTTTTGATATTGGACGGATTATGGATTAAAGTTCAAGACAAATACAAGAAGAAAAAGGTAATATTATTTGCCATGGGAATTACGGCAAACGGAGAAAAAGAAGTGATAGATTTTATGCAAGCAGACGGTGAAAGCGAAGAAGCATATAGCAATTTCATTAACCATCTCATTAAAAGAGGTTTAGATACAGAGGCATTGGAATTAATTATTCATGACGGGCATGGCGGCTTGCGAGCAGCATTGGATATTTGCTTGCCTTATAGCCAGAAACAATATTGTATCTTCCATAAAATTCAAGGCATTGCCCAAAAGTTAAAACATAAGCATAACCGAAAAGCCATTATGAGGGATGCCGGGGATATTTATAAAAAAGCTCATTCTAAAGAAGAGGTGTTTAATCGTCTTAAAAAGTTCCGCTTTAAATGGAGAAGAAAAGAACCCTGGGCTGTCAGATATTTTACCTTAAACTTTGATAAAACCCTCGCTTATTTCAATTTCCCGGCAAGCATTAGGTCGGTTATCTGCACATCAAATCATTTAGAGAGATTCCTCAGAGAAATCCGAAGAAGAACAAAACCTATGGGCAATTTTAAGAACGATAAGTCAGTAAATAGAATTATTTATTCTTTAGTTTATTCATTGAATACGGGGACTGTGCCTTATGAATTTACACAACACTCTTGACACTAACCCTGTTCCCTATTGCCAACTCTATACTTTCTTAAGTTTCCACTTTCCCATGTTAAACCAGAAAACAGATATTATTGCCAGGACAAAAGAGCCAAAAACCATGGCAATCCAAATACCATTTAATCCAAAAGCCGGCATCCTGGAAAGAATAACCGCTACTGGTATTTGAATAATCCACAACGCAATAAAAGTAATGATCAGCGGGGATAATGTATCTCCTGCCCCGCCCATGGCCCTTCCAAGTATCAGGGCAAAAGGCGCAAACAGCATGCCAAAAACATATATCCGGATATACTGCGTGCCAATATCAACAACAATTGGATTATTATTAAATATTCTTATCAAATTCGGCGCAAAAATATAGCCGAGAACAGTCAAAACCAATGAGAAAATAAAATAATAAAAAACCGCGGACCAGGCGCTTGCCGCTGCCCTTTCCGGCTTATTTGCCCCCAGGTTCTGGCCAACCAGTGCAGCAGCGGCATTTGCCAGGGCAAAACCCGGCACCAGTGTCAGCATAAAAAGCCGCATTCCCACGCCATAAGCTGCAATAGCATATGTTCCAAAACTGGCCACAATACCCATAAAAACAACCATCATCAGGCTCCTCAAACTCATCTGCGCAGTTGCCGGAATGCCAATCTTAATAATCCTCCAAATATAACTATAATCCGGAATAAAATGGTGGAGCTTAATATGTATATGCGACCGGCCTTTTAATAAAATTTCCAGGCCAATGACAACAGCCACAATTTCAGCAATAACTGTTGCCAAAGCAGCTCCCGGCACGCCCATGGCAGGCATGCCAATGCCAAAAATCATGATTGGGTCTAAAATAATATTTAGTATAGTCGAAATAACATATACTATATTAGGGGTAAAACTGTCGCCAGCTCCCTGCAGAATAGCCATAAATACAAACATAAAAAAGAACGGGACCATTCCTAAAGAAATAATACGCAGATATCCTTCTCCAATTGCCACAACACCCGGATCTGCGCCTAATATCCTAAGCATATAAGGAGCAAACATTAC
>JBDRCS010000082.1:0-2057 GCA_043821615.1 Patescibacteria group bacterium | reverse complement strand
CCGGCGACGAGCAGGCCCGCCGCACGCCCGCGCTGGTCTTCTGCTTCAACCGCGAGGAGTGCTGGCGCGTGGCCGAGCAGATCAAGGGCAAGAAGATCCTCAGCGGCCAGCAGCAGGCCCGGCTCGTCGAGGAAATCCACAGCCGCGACTTCTCCGAGGGGGCGGGACCCAAGCTCAAGCAGCTCCTGATGCGCGGCGTGGGCGTACACCACGCGGGCGTGCTGCCCAAGTACCGCCGGATCGTCGAAGAGCTGTTCCAGAAGAAGCTGCTGTCGATCGCCACCTGCACGGAGACCCTCTGGTTTTCCGCCCTCCCAAAATCACCGCTTTCCTGGACAAACCGATTATGCACCATTTCCTTGGCCTCGGCGCCGTCAACATGCTGGCCGCCGACATCCGCTCCTCCCAGGGAATCCACTATTTCAATAAAGCTTTCAAAAGTAACTTCCACGCTCGCATCCATTTTCACACCCAGTAAATCCTCCACTACTTCCTGGGTCTTTTTCAAATTTCCCAATATTTCTGAGTCTGTTCTTTCGCCAAGGGCATAGAAATGGGTTAGCTTTTGCATGCCAAATTCATCATCCTCAATATAGGTATCGCGCGGTACCATTACTATATTCATGTCATTCTTCGCGCTCTTAGGGATGGCAATTACCATTAATACATCAGAGCGGGATCTTTCCGTTCCTCTTTGATCAGAGCCAATCACTAAAATTCTGTAATAATCCGGAGTTATAAAATATCCTATCGCAACAATTGCTACGATTATAATAAATAAAATCAATAAATATTTTAATAATCTTTTCATAATATTTTATTGCTTAAATAATTCTTTAATTATTATCCTTGCCAAAAGCGGCATCTTCTTTTTTTGAAAATCAAAATGCAAATTCAATCCCGGGCTGGCATTTGCTTCAATAAACACGTCTCTTCCTTTTTTCAATGGCTTGGTAATGTCTTTTGCCAGTAAATCCAGGCCGCAAAAATCTATGTCTAGCACTTCTGTTGCTTTCAAAGCCAATTTTTTTACGCTGGGATGAATCTTTCTTTCAATGACCGTTTCCCCGCCGGCCGAAAGATTTGCCACATTCTTTAACTGTACAAATTTACCCTTTTTAGGCACTGATGTCAACTTTAATTTTTGTTCATTCAAGGTCTTTTTTAATTCTTCGTCAACCTTTATGGGAGCATAGTGATACTCACTGTATTCAGACCTTAAAATATTCTTTTCTTTGATTAATTCTTTTATATTTTTCTGTCCGTCTCCAATAATATTTGCCGGAATTTTCCGGCTGATTCCAATAATCTTCTTTTTTAAGATTAAAATTCTGTATTCATTTAAATTAGCATGATAGGATTCAATCAGGGCTTCACTGTATTTACTAAAAATATTTTTTATATAAATTTCCAGCTGTTTTCTGGAATTAATATTGGTTACTACCATTTCTCCGTGCATTGAATCACGGGCCGGTTTTATTACCGTCGGATAATTAACCTTCGGAAAAACAAAGCCCCTCTTTTTGTATTCCGATTTTTTTATTATTTCAAAATCAGGACAATTAATTCCCTTTTTCTTCCAAATTGAATGTGTCAAATATTTATTTCCTACAAGCCTGTATGCCGCCTGAGAATTCAGGGAAGTGGTAACGTCAATAATAAATTCGGTTTTATTTTTATATGTAATACTTAAGGTATTAAAAATATTTTCGTATTCAATTTTTGCACCCAGGCCCATTGCTGCCTTTGCATACTTTTCCGAATTAGTCGCAAATAAGTTTATTTCTCTAAGATTTGAATTGTTTATTTTTTTCCACATTTTATTTTAAAGATGCATTAATTAATTGTTTTGCCACATTAACACTTTTTCCTTTTTGCGGAAAATGGTGCAAGGCGAAATCTGGTTGTTCATTAACTTCAATTAATATTCCTTTACCTTCTTTTAATGGCTTCGAGATATCTTTGCATAAAAAATCAAGGCCGGCAAAATTTAAATCTATGCTTTCTGCCGCCTTAATAGCTAATTTTTTGTTATAGGCACAAATTTGATCGGTCAC
>JBDRCS010000081.1:0-2544 GCA_043821615.1 Patescibacteria group bacterium | reverse complement strand
AGTAAAGGGGTGAGCTTCTGTCCACTCTTTCACTCTTTCGTAAGTCCCGTCAACAGAAGTATTTATAGCAATTACAACTTCGTCAGCCATCTTGGAAAAATTAGTAAATGCATCGACAAAGTCAAACCCATTCTCTATCGCCGAAAATAAAGAAGTGTAAAGAGATATCGGTTTAGAAAAACCCATTTTGATTCCCCATGCCCCGGCGGGAGACAATACCCCCGCCGGGGGTTTTAGAAATGAGATCACCCAATATTTTATACAGATGTATAAATATTAAATGGTTTTCCCCTGCCGCCCGTCTTTTCTGATCTCGCCAGCTTAATTTTATTGCCCTTGATCTCTGTTTGGATTCGGGCATTAGCTGTGCTGATGCTTATATTACTTAACTTAGCTAAATCCTTGACTGTAAACTCAGTCCCGGTATCAGGCCAAGTGATAACTGCGGCTTTTCGTCCACGCGACTTCGGCTGGTCATTATAATCTACCATTTTATTACCTTTCTTTTCCCACGGAATCGCCCTTTTTGGAGCGAAATTTTCCTTCGTAATAAAGATAACTCAATTGCAGCAAAAATTCAAGTACTTTTTTGGTGTAAATATTCAAAAGATAAAATGCCAACCCCTTCCGAAAAAGAATTAAAAGATAAAAAAGGACAAGGCGCTTTTATCTCCCGATGTGTCGTAGTGGTTATGAAAGAAGGTAAAACCCAGAAACAGGCATTGGGGCAATGTTTCGGGATGTATAAGCAGGCCAAAAAGAAAGCCAAGGCTGGCGAAGAACCATCTTGGTCAGACTTTGAAACTGACGATTGGGTTATTCTTCCCTGACCCTTTTCCTTTTCCCACTTCCATAAACCAATGGACATTCTTTAGTTTTATGTTCCTTGTCTCCGCACCAGACACAAGGACATTCACTTCGAACCGATTTCCACCACTGTTTTCTATTCTGCATAAGTTTTTTTAATGCTGCTCCATAAAGCGCTGTCCTGAATATAAATTCAAAGATTATGGTAAAAAAATAGACAAATTTTAATACCGTTTCCCACAAATAAGACCTTTAAAATTGGTAGCGGGAATGAGATTCGAACTCATGACCTTCACCGTATGGGGGTGACGAGCTAACCGGGCTGCTCTATCCCGCATCATTAATTTATTCAGATTTTTCTTTTTTCCAAATATACCAAGCTGCACCGACACCAACTACAAAACCGATAACTAGTCCTAATAGAAAACTCATAGTTTATTCTCCTTATTTAGTTATGGAGCGGCGCTCCAAATTTAATTTACACTAATTATCGTCGCCATACTGATACAATTTTATTACTTTTTACTGTTATATAACAAACATTATACATTCTATATTTTAAATATTCTCCATTCTCTTCGACTAAATATGCATCCGAGCTATCAATCCATTTATCGCCCGGGTGCAGAGATTGTATATAATTATTTCTTGCCAGCGTTCTCTTATCCGCGGTGTTTGTTAATTTATACATTCCAAATAGGATGCCTAACAGGGCCGCCATTGCCAATATTAAAGAAATATACGTCGTTAAAAAATTAAAAAATATTTTTTTCATTTATTCCCTATATAAATAATTCGTATTCACCCAAATATAAGCGATAATAAATCCAATTAAACCAGCAAAAAAAGTCCAAGGGGACGGGACTGTATATCCAAGTAATAATAGAGCGATACTGACAACCGCAATTAAAAATGGCCCGTTGCCCTTTTCCAACCTTTTTCTTAAAAGTTGCTTATCCATCCTTCTTTAACTCAATTTCTTTATCCAAAACCCAAACATTCTTTTTAGTACCGTCATCCCAATAATCTACTCGATTTTCTAATAACTTAATCTTATCTCCGATATCATAATTAAATTTAATGGTTTTCATTAATTAATCGGGTAAGTTCTTCTTTGTATGGGGCTAAAACTTCTTGCAACGGCTTTTCCATACAACCAACAAGTTGCTCTCCGTTTCGCCAAATAGCATAAAGAGTAATTCCTTCGATTGCCCCTTTCAAAAAACCAATTCGCTCTACTTGTTCCTCGTGTTGGCGGATGTGTTTGGCAATAATGGAGGCAACGTCAGGATCGGGTATGCTGCCATTGGACCTAATCTCGCCGAACCAACTCAGTATTTCCGTCGCGGCTGCAAGTTCGCTAGCGCTTGGCGTGATGTTTTCAATGGTCATCGTGTCCCTCCCTTCGCCTTGTCGCGGTGGGCGGCGGCTCGTAGGCGCAACCCCATAGCAATACTGCTCGGTCTCCACACCGCCAACCCCCCGTCTCTATAGTTGTCCCACTTCCTGGCCTCTTCCTCCAACGCCTCCGCCCTAACGGTCTCGGTGTAGCGGGTGGCGGCTGCGGCGGTGTCGGTAAGAGTCTGTTTGGCTTGTTCTGGATTGGCTTGGTGCGGAACCGGTTCGCCGTTTCTGTCTGGCACCGGGCAGTTGTGCCACAGCAGGTCCTGAAGCGCCTCCCTCAGCGCCGCGACCTGCACCTCCAGTTCTCGGACGCGGGCCTCGGCTTGCTCGGTG
>JBDRCS010000080.1:0-2393 GCA_043821615.1 Patescibacteria group bacterium | reverse complement strand
TGAGGAACTTTTTTGGACTGTGGTTTATTTCTGGGCGCCTGTTTTTTGACTGGAGCCGGACGTGGCCGAGACTTTGGCTGAGGAGAGCTAAAATGAATGGGAACATCCGGCATTTCCTGAACCATTGCTTCTGCCTCAACTTTCGGCTGAGGCGCAGTATTTGTGCTTTTATTTGGCTGAGTTTGATTTTGATTTACCTGAGTCTCATTATATGGCTTTTTTTCTTTTTTCTGAGGAATTTCCACTCCGCTCCAGCGCAAAATTCTTTCTTCTACAACATCCCTAGGCTTGGCATATCTTTCTCGGGAAACTTTGATTACTTTGGCTTCATTGTCATCGCCCCCTTCAACCGGAGGCAGACCTATGGCGGAAAACGGAGAAGAAGACACGCCATCAATCATTAGCTTTATAAAAAAGTTGTATTTTTCAATGTTGACTAAATTTTCAGCAGTAAAAGCCGGCGCATATTCTTTTTCCATGTCTTCTGAATCTGAAGCGCCGATACGGAAAGTGATCATGGTGCCCACATTGCCGAATACAGCTGCTCTAACTTCATCGGAAAGCTGTTCAATATATTGGTGAGCAAGAATTAAATTTAATCTATATTTTCTGGCTTCGGATAAAATATTGGCAAAAGCTTCCGTGGCAAAGTTTTGAAATTCATCCACATAGAGATAAAAATCTTTTCTTTCATCCTCGGGAATGTCTACCCTGCTCATGGCGGCTAATTGAATTTTGGTAATCATCATGGCGCCAAGAAGGGCGGAATTTTCTTCCCCCACTCTACCTTTGGAAAGATTCATGAGAATAATTTTTTTATCATCCATGGCCTGGCGCATATCCATGGTGGATTTGCTCTGACCCACAATATTTCTAATAATGGATGAAGCCAAAAATTGACCGACCTTATTCTGAATCGGGGCAATGGCTTCTGTTCTGAACTTTTCCGAGTAATTGGAAAATTCATCTGTCCAAAAAGTTTTCACAACCGGATCAGTAACTTTGGAAACGACTTTTTTTCGATAAGACTTATCAACCAGCATGCGCATTAGGCCCAATAAAGTGGTGCCGGGATATTCCAATAATGCCAAAATGGTATTGGTAAGAATATATTCCATGCGAGGACCCCAGGAATCCGCCCAAATCTTTTTAAACACGCCCACCAAGCCATAAGCAATAAGATGTTTGTAATCCGGATTAACATTTTCCAGAATATTAAAAGCCACCGGAAATTCTATGTCAGCCGGGTTAAAGTAAATTACGTCATTGATTCTATCGGGGGGGATAAACCTGATAACTTTTTCTACCAGGTCGCCATGCGGGTCGACCACGGCCACGCCTTTACCCTTATTGATATCATCAATAATCATGTTTTCTAAAAGCGTAGATTTGCCCATACCGGTTTTACCGATCACATACATGTGGCGGCGGCGATCATCTACTTTAATTCCAAACTTTCTTCTTTGGTTACGGAAGTTTGTTTCGGCAAATGTTGTTACGTCTGGATCTTGGTTCATATTTTAATTATACAAATGGTAAATTAGGTGGCGGAGCCCCTGGCGGCGGAGACTGGGGTGACTGCGTTGGCTGAGTGGGCTGAGTGGGCTGAGGTTGCGGGGCTGGCGGAGCTTGAGGCGCCTGGCCAGACACAGAAATGGGAATGCCCGGCTCCATTTCCTGAGGCAGGGCTTGAGGGGCCGGTTCTTCGGATAAATTTTTCTCCGCTTCTTCCTCAGTGGGAAGAATATTTTGCTCCAAGGGTTCAGTTTCCAGCTGATGAGGCGGTTCTACACGCTTGGTTTCGGCCTTGGTTACAAAAGGAGCGCGAACTTCAAGTATTGGGAAATGATATAATGAGGCTAATTCATCTACCCCAAAAACGTGGCCAAAATTTTCTCCCCTTTGCCAGTCTCGGCTTTTATAGGCGCGTAAAATTTTAATACGCCTTCTTTTCATTCGATACTTAGGGAAAATATATTCACCGCCGTAAAAAGGATAATTCTGCAAATTTGTGGTAGTTATTCGGCCTTGTTGTAAAAAATTTGGACCATTATACTGAAATAATGCTCCCAGAACTGCTCGCCGGCCTTTAAATTCCTGATACTGCTCTTTTCTGGCTATATAAATAAATCTAATTTTAGCCTTGTGGACTATCTGGCTCACTTTGGCATCAATGCCTTTGACCAGATCCCTTTCCGGCTCTACTAAAAAAAGACTTTTATCAACTACAGATGAGTCTTTGGCTGCATCTCCGGTAAGACTGCCAAAAACCTGGTCACCGGCAATTTCCAGAGCTTTAATGGGAGCATCAGTCATAACATCCAGAGCATTTTTTTTGGAAGCATAAGACACGCCGTATAATTTATCGCGATTAGAAATTTTTAAGATATTTT
>JBDRCS010000079.1:0-6865 GCA_043821615.1 Patescibacteria group bacterium | reverse complement strand
GCAGGCAAGAGGAAACATCATAGTTTTGAAAATTTATAACGCCGGGGACAAATCCACAATTCTAGGCGGCCTAGTAACCAAGGTGAAAATTAAAAATAACACTTTAATTAAAATTATACGGGAAGAAAAACAAATTGGCGAGGGCAAAATTACCCAGCTCCAGCATAACAAAAAAAATGTGGATGAAGTTGGAACAGAAACCGAGTGCGGCTTGAAACTGGAAAGCGGCACTACTATAAAGGAAAATGACATTTTTGAAATATACGTAACCGAAGAAAAAGAAAAAAAACTGGAATGAGCGAAAGAATAGAAAAAATAAACGAGCAACTTAAACAATATGTCGGGCAAATCATAAGCCAGGAGCTGGAATTGCCCAGCACTTCCATAACAACTATTACCAAGGTAAAGGCCACCTCTGACATGAAATTGGCCAAAGTTTTTATTAGTGTAATTCCTGCTAAAGCCGGAGGAAGCACTTTAAAAAACATAAAAAGAAAGCAATCTTATATTCAAAAATTACTGGGTAAAAAAATCACTTTTAAATTTACGCCAAAATTATTCTTTGTCCTTGATACTCAGGAGGAGGACGCAGAGCACATTGAAAAAATCCTTGACACGGTCGCTAAAAAGGGGTAGAATCCTTTGTTATGCCTGAAAACAAAGAAATTTATATTAACATCAAAAAAGAGATTGATGCGGCAAAAAACATTTTGCTCATCACTCATAAAAACCCGGACGGTGATGCGGCCGGGTCCATGCTGGCTTTGGCCAGTTTTTTGGAAAAAGAAGATAAGAACTTTACTTGTCTTACGGCTGATCCGGTTGGAGACAATTTGGTTTTTCTGCCAAACAGCCTGGCCATATCTCAGGACGCGGGGATTATTAAAAAGGAAAAATTTGATTTATTGTTTGTCCTGGATTCTTCTGACCTGAAACACACAAATATGGAAGAGGAAATAAACGAGATCAGAAATGACATAAAAATTATTAACATTGACCATCATTTTACCAATATTAAATACGGAGACATAAACCATGTGATAGACGACGCCTCATCAACCTGCGAGGTGTTGTTTTATTTTTTGGATGAACACCGAGCAGTTAATAAAACCATTGCCACTTGTTTATTAACGGGCATTATGACCGATACGGGCGGCTTTCAAAATTCAGCCACTACACCCGGGGCCATCAACATCGCTTCCACATTAATGAACAAGGGCGTTAATCTGCAACATATTTCCAAATTTGCCCTGGATGCAAAACCAGTGAACACCCTGAAGCTTTGGGGAAGAGCTTTGCAAAGATTAAAAATAAACAATAAGAACAAGGTTATCTCAACCGTAATAACCCAAAAAGATTTGGATGAATGCAATGCCACGGAAGAAGCCATGGAAGGCGTGGCTAATTTTTTAAATGAACTGGATCAGGCCCAAGACGGAGTGGTAATGGTTTTATCTGAAAGGGAAGAGGGTAAAGTGAAAGGCTCATTAAGAACCACCAACCCATTGATAGATGTGTCCAAGCTTGCTAAAATCCTAGGTGGAGGAGGACATAAAAAAGCAGCCGGATTTTCGGTTGACGGAAAACTTGTGGAAACGGAGAACGGCTGGCAGATTGTTTAATTTTTAAAAAAATATAACTATGGAAGAACAAACCAAATCCCAACTAATCCCGACTGTAATAGAAAAAACGCCACAAGGAGAAAGGGCGTTTGATATCTACTCAAGACTTTTAAAAGAAAGAATTATATTTTTAGGAAGTGCCATTGATGATGGCGTGGCTAATACGGTAATTGCTCAGTTATTATTTTTAGAATCAGAAGATTCTAAAGCGGACATTAAATTATATGTAAATTCACCGGGCGGCTCTGTAACTTCAGGCATGGCTATTTATGACACTATGCAATATGTAAAATGCGATGTGCAGACTATTTGCGTGGGCATTGCCGCCTCCATGGGAGCCACTTTACTGGCTGCCGGAGCCAAGGGCAAGCGTTTTGCATTGCCAAATTCTGAAGTAATGATCCACCAGGTAATGGGCGGAGCAGAGGGACAGGCCACAGATATTAAAATTAGAGCCCAGCACATTTTGAAAGTAAAGGAAAAGCTGAATAAAATACTGGCCTTTCATACAGGTAAGCCCTTATCCACAATTGATAAGGACTCTGACCGGGATTTCTTTATGACAGCAGAAGAAGCCAAGAAATATGGCCTGGTAGACAAGATAATAAAATAGTGATAAGCTGGAAAAGTTAGAAATAATTAATTAGTCTGGTAAACGTAATACTAGCAGAAATTGGAGAAAATTAGCTAAAAATAAGTATTTTTGAACTCATATTACTTCATAAATACATGACGATTTAATACAAAACTTTGAAATTACCCCTTCTCGTTCATTAGCGAGCTAGTTTCTTTTACCAGAAACGGAGATAAAAAAAATGGAATCATTACTAGGACCGATTCTTCTGATTGTTGGACTTGGAGCCGGTATTGCAGGCGGTTATTGGTTAAGAAAACTAATGGCAGCCAAACAAAAAGACTCGGCTGAAGCAAAGGCAGAAAGCTTAATTGTAGAAGCAAAAAATCAACAGCAGGAACTTTTATTAAAGGCCAAGGATAAAGCCTTGTCTTTGGTTGAAGAAGGCAAAAAAGAAGAACAATCAAGAAGGCAGGAGCTTCAGGCTCTTCAAAAAAGACTGGAAAAAAGGGAAGGCCTTTTTGACCAGCAATTAATGGACTTGGAAAATAAAAAGCAAAAAGTGCTAAACCAAGCCAAAAAGGTGGAAACCGTAAAAAAAGAAATAGAAACCATTCGAAACGAACAAATTGCAAAATTAGAAAAAGTCGCTTCTTTAAACAGGGAAGACGCAAAAGCCCTGTTATTAGAGAACGTGGAAAAGCAGTCTAAAGAAGATTTGGCTTCACGCATGAGAAAAATGGAGGCCATTACCAGTGAAGAATGGGAAAAGAAGGGCAAAGAGCTTTTAACAACTGCGATTCAGCGCTGTGCCTCCTCCCATGCCGCAGAAAGCACCACGACAGTGGTTCAGCTTCCTTCAGATGATATGAAAGGCCGAGTAATCGGCAGAGAGGGAAGAAATATTAAACGCATAGAAGAATTAACTGGCGTGGAAATAATCGTAGACGACACCCCGGAAGCTATTATTGTGTCCGGGTTCTCTCCAATCAGAAGACATTTGGCAAAAAGAGCCCTGGACAACCTTATTGCAGACGGTAGAATTCATCCTACAAAAATTGAGGATGCAATCGAGACAGCAAAAAAAGAACTGTCCTTGGATATTAAAAAAGCCGGAGAAGAAGCCCTGTTTGAAACTGGTATCACCGGGCTTGATCCAAAATTAGTACAAATTATCGGTCGATTAAAATATAGAACTTCATATGGTCAGAATGTGTTAAGACATTCTGTAGAGGTTTCTCACTTAGCTGGCCTATTGGCTGAAAACTTAGATGGTAATGTGGCGGTTTGTAAAAAAGCTGGTCTATTACATGACATTGGCAAGGCCGTTGACCATGAAGTTCAAGGCACTCACCCGGAAATTGGCAGAGATATTGCCAAAAAGTTTAATCTTCAAGAAGATCTAATTCCGCCAATTTTAGAGCATCATGAGGACCATCCTTCCACTTTGGAAGCAGTTATCGTAAAAGTGGCTGATGCCGTATCCGGAGCCAGACCAGGCGCCAGAAAAGACACCTACGAACAATATTTACAAAGATTAGAAGAACTGGAAGATGTAGCCAATAGTTTTGAGGGCATTGAAAAATCCTATGCCATCCAAGCCGGCAGAGAAGTGCGCGTGTTTGTAAAAGCCGATGAAGTGGATGATCTGGGAGCCACTAACCTGGCCCGAGAAATCGCCAAAAAGATTGAAGAAGAACTAAGATATCCGGGTGAAATTAAAGTGAATGTTGTCCGGGAAACAAGAATAGTTGAATTTGCCAGATAATCAATGTATCCGCAGACCCATTTATTAGCCGGGCTGGCTGCCGGAGAAGTAGCTGCCAGCCTGGGCGCTATTAGCCAGCCCGAAGCCCTTTTAGTGGCCGGCCTGGCTATGGCCATAGATATTGACCATTACCTTTATTTTGTTATAAAACACGGCTCCTGGAGCCTGGAAAAGGCCTGGAATGCCGCCGTTGCAAGAAGAGAAGAAGGCGAAAGAACATGGCTTCACCATTGGTGGGGCTTTGTTTTTGTTTCGGCAATTATTGTGTTGCTGGCCTTTTTTTCCCAAGCCTGGGCGCTGATCCTGGCCCTGGCCTATTATAGCCATTATTTTTTAGACCATGTTCCGAACAGCACCAGACAAATAAGATTTAAAGTTTTAAAAGCCTCATTTAAACTGAGTTATTTAGAAATTATTTTAGATGTTATATTAATTTTATTGACTATAGGATTTATTGCATTATAATAAAGATGCAAGAACTGTTGGGAGCGCTCTAAAAAGGGCTGAGAAGGATCCCCAGAACCTGAATTAGTTAAGACTAACGTAGGGAAACAGTAATATAAATTATTTTATTTTTTATATTACTCCCTACAGGGGAGTATTTTTTATGAAAACAATTATTATTGCCAACGGAAACTTAGATCATCAAGAAATTAATTGGGGTGAGTATGATTTTATTGTGGCTACAGACGGAGGCGCCAATCAATGTATGAATCTTAATATTAGGCCTGATTTAATTATTGGAGATTTTGATTCTATTTCTGAAAAGGCCTTAGAAGTTTTTAAAAATGTGAAGCAGATAAAAATAGAAGATCAAAATAAAACTGACCTGGAGAAGGCCATTGATTATCTTGGGGGCAGGGGGCATATTATTATAGATGTTTGTGGAGCAACCAGCTGTGATCGCGTAGACCACACGCTAGCTAATATTTTTTTATTAAAACAATATCCTGATTTAAAAATAAAAATAATTTCTCGAAATAATATTATTGAAATCGTTAATAATAAAATACTGAAAAACATGAAAAGCGCTGAGGTTTCTATTTTTCCAATTAAAAATAATTCTGAAATTAGCCTAAAAGGATTTAAATGGAACGAGATAGAAAATTATTCAGTTTCTAATTTAATTACTGAAGACATTGCAGAAATAAAATCTGATAAAAAATTTATTTTAATAATTAATAAGAAAGCATGAAAAAAAAGATGTCCCGCCATTGCGGGATCCAGCCTCTGGCTGGAAAAAAACTACTGTTAACTAGTTTGGTTTTGGTTTTTTGCCTGGGCCTAACTGGTTGCTTTAACAACACAACCACGGAGGAAACGAATGCTAATGCAGGGGAAGAGCCTAAAACATTAACGCTGTATACTTATGACAGCTTAAGCGCAGAATGGGGATTGCTGCCATTAATTCTCGATCAGTTTGAACAAGAAAACGACCTAGAGGTGGAAGTGGTGTCTTTTGCAGACACGGGCTCAATGTTGAATCAACTTATTTTAGAGAAGGCTGCTCCAAAAGCAGATATTGTGCTGGGTTTGGATAATGTTGATTATCAGAAAGTTGTATCCAATGATTTATTGACCCCTTATCAGCCGACTGGTTATAAAAACATTGCTCCGGGGCTGCTCTTTGATGAAGAGGGAACCATGACACCATTTGATTATGGCTATGTAGGGTTTGTATATAATTCTGAAGAGATTGAATTTGAGGAGCCAATTTTCTTGAACGACCTGGCTTCAGAAGAATATAAAGATAAAATTATTATAGAACAGCCAGGCCTGTCTTCTCCGGGCACGCAATTACTGCTTTGGAGTGATGCCGCCTTGTCTGAAACAGAGTTTAATAATTTTTGGACAAATTTAAACAATAACCTGCTCACTGTTACTCCAGATTGGAGCACGGCTTATTATTCTATGTTCATGGAAGGTGAAGCTCCAATTGTTTTGTCCTACCTGACTTCTCCGGCTTACCACATTGCTTTTGATGAAACCGATGTTTATAAAGCCCTTCCCATAAAGGATGGGTATGTGAGGCAAGTAGAAGGCGTGGGCGTAGTAAATGGGGCTACCAATGAAACAGGCGCAAAAAAATTTATTGATTATATTTTAACTGACAACGTGCAAAGCCAAATTGGTGAAACGCAATGGATGTTTCCTGTGTTGGGAGATGAAACCACCTGGCCTGAAGCTTATTCGGAAATTATTATTCCAGAAAACAATGAGGTTTTAGAGGTTAATGAAAGTGATGCTGAAAATTTAATTGAAAAATGGAATTCGATTTTTGGAGTATAGTTTTATCCAAGACCTGGTTTAGCACCTGGGAAAGCGTCATTACGGTGGTGCTTTCTTTGGGTGTTGGCGGGGGCCTGGCAATATTGGAATATTTTTTACGAATAAAAAGGTCTAAAATATTTACAGGCTTAATGGTGTTACCAATATTTTTACCGGGAATAGTGGTAGCCACGGGTTTTATCGTAGTATGGGGCAATGCCGGGCTAATAAACGACCTTTTAAAGGTGTTGGGCGTAGAACAAGTAAAATTTCTTTACTCAGCCGGGGCAATAATTGCGGGAAATTGCTTTTATAATATCCCCTTGGCTTATTTGGCCTTGTCTTCTAAATTAGCAAACATGCATTATTATTTAGAAGATCAAGCCAAAGTAATGGGGGCATCAAATATTAAAACTCTATTAAAAATAACCTGGCCAAGAATAAAGAACGTTGTCATAGGGGTGGGCATAATAATATTTTTATATTCATTTCTGAGCTTTGCCTTGCCCTTGGTTTTGGGCGGAATTAAATATCAGACTCTCGAAGTTTATATATATTCTCTAATCACTCAACAATTAGATTTAAAGGCGGCTTTAATTTTGGCGGGCCTGCAATTTGTAGGATTGCTGGCAT
>JBDRCS010000078.1:0-3597 GCA_043821615.1 Patescibacteria group bacterium | reverse complement strand
TAACGGGCCCACTACCCCAGAGGCTGATGAAAAATTAATTAAAAAAGGGATTGTCCTGGTGCCGGACATTCTTGCCAATGCCGGCGGCGTGACTGTTTCCTATTTCGAATGGGTTCAAAATTTGGCTAATTATTATTGGACTGAAAAGGAAGTTCTTGAACGCCTAAAACCAATTATGGAAAAATCTTTTGACCTTGTCTGGGCGAACAAAGAGAAATATAAATGTGATATGAGAACCGGGGCTTATGTTTTGGCTACTACTCGAATTGCCGATGCCATGAAAGCTCGAGGGATGTAAAAATCTCCAAAAATATAGAATGATCGTAGGGGTTCAAAATTTTGAACCCCTACTTTCTAATAAAAAAAATTGTCATTTACGACAAAATTTTAATCACAGTGGCTACATTACACCATTAATTTTTTTGAGCTCACAGAGCATAAAGAATAATTAGAGATTATACATTGAACGCAAAAGCACTTCATTCATTTCATTGTGCAGGATCAGGTCGCGCAGAACACTTTGGTGTTCATTGTCGTCTGCCATCTCCAGCATCTCATTGTACTGCTTTTGCAGTTCTTTCTCCTTTTTGATCGCTCGTTGAGCTTTTTGTCCTAACAATTCTTTTTCCATAATTGTTATTTAATAAATGGACAAACACCGCCTTACATCTCTATTATTTATCAAACAGTTTTTCTGTCAATCGAGTTTATGGAGCCAAAGTAAGCGTCTTTAAATTTTATGAATACTAAAATAGTACGTAATACCAATTTTTTGCCTAGGATTAAACAACGGGGTTTTGTTTTTAGGATATTTTGGTATAATATAACTATTAATAAACTGTTAATAACTTTTTATGGTCTACGATACTGTTATTATAAATATTCCCGATATTTTAAGGCGCTGTAATTTGCGTCCCGGCCAGATTGTGGCTGATTTAGGCACTGGCCGTGAAGGCCGTTTTGCCCTAGCTGCCGGAAAAGTGGTTGGTGAATATGGAAAAGTCTATGCTCTGGATATCTCAAAGACCCTTTTGCCTTCTATTGAAACTAAAGCTACCATGCTGGGTATTAACAACATTAATACTGTCTGGACAGATTTAGAGCAAGTTGGCGCCTCTCGCGACAGCATTCCTGATAAAAGCGTAGACCTGGCCGTGGTTGCCACGATTTTATATCAATCAAAAAAGCAGGACAAGATTTTGGAAGAAGGCATTCGCATGATGAAAGACGGAGCTTACATGGCAGTTGTAGACTGGATAACAGAGTCCACTCCTTTTGGCCCGCCCACGGAAATTAGGGTTGAGCCGGAAAAAGTAATAGAAATTTGCACTCAGCACGGCTTGATTCTCAGAGAAGAATTTCCTGCTGGCCAGTATCACTACGCCCTGATTTTTCAAAAATGAATTAATTTCAATTTATGTAAAGACGTGATTTATTACGTCTCTAAAAACACCCTCTTATCATTAATGGTGTTTTTATGTCCAAAAAATCCACTGGCAATAAAGGTGAGCAATTAGCTGCCGAGTATCTCGAAAAAAAAGGATTCAAAATATTAGCTACTAATTTTTTTATTCAATGGGGAGAAATAGACATTGTGGCTGTGAAAGAAAATAAACTTCATTTTATTGAAGTCAAAACCAGAACCTCTGTCAGAAAAGGCAGGCCCGAAGAGGCTGTAAATTTCAAAAAACTAAAAAGAATTTGGAAGGCCGGTATCATTTTTATGGGTCAAAATAAGATAAAACAACCTTTTCAAATCGATGTTTTAGCCGTTTTAATGGATAAACAACAGAATAAAATCTTTATTAGATATTTCCCCAATATTTCATTTGACACTCACTTTAATAAAAGATAAGATAAGTCCTATCACTGTTCCTTGACAACTGATTTTGTAAAAAATTAGTTGGGAAGGATTATTAAATTATTTAATAAGTCATTCCCCTGATTTGGGGTTAATTGGTCTGGATTATTGGAGGGATTCCCAGACACCGATGCAACTATTATGAAAAAGCTATTCATGGTAGCCACATTTTTTATATTTGTGGCTTCATTGTTTGTAATGGGCTTTTCACAAGCTCAAGCATCGGGTGTTGTTACTCCCACCTTGTTGGCACCGGCCGAAGGAGATTCTTATGATCTTCGTCAGCCTGCTATCCGTGGTGTAACAAAAAACAACACTCGAGTCGCAATCTACATTGACGATGTATTCAATGGTTATGCTACTGTTTCAAATGGAACAGAAGGCACTGCCTCATTTGTTTACTTCCCTTATGTAGACCTTACTTCTGGATATCATTCCGTTAAAGTAAGAGCTGAAAATGAGGAAACCGGGGCGCGCTCCGATGTTTCCCCGCTAACAGGTTTTTATGTTGAGCAACCTTATCCTGCTCCACAGATACATTACGCAGTCGTAAATG
Source organism: Patescibacteria group bacterium (assembly GCA_043821615.1). Taxonomy (GTDB): domain Bacteria; phylum Patescibacteriota; class Patescibacteriia; order UBA9570; family JAHJKD01; genus JBDRCS01. The sequence goes on along the minus strand of JBDRCS010000078.1, from coordinate 1,180 downwards.
ATGATACGACTTGGAAAAAACCATTTATTTCTGGCGTTGCCAAGAATGATTCAACCGTCAAAATATATATTGACGGCGCCTACAATGGTGAATTTAAAGTTATGAATTCAGGCACCGGCACAGCCAGTTTTGCATATAGACCATTTTTTGCCCTATCATCTGGCACACACGATGTGTATGCCGTAGCCGTTTCTCCGGATGGTAAAACATCCGCCACTTCCACCAGCTTATCTTTTGCTGTGGAAGCTCCCAAGGTCGAAACCACTGCAACTACCCCTGCCACCACTGAAGAAACAGTAGCAGCCGAGGAAAAAGTTGTAGAAGAAGTAGCCAAAGAGCCCGAATCTTCTGATGAAGGCACAGAGGCAGCTTCCGAAGAAACAGAGGCAGTTGAAGAAGCTACTGAGGAAGACGCTTCCGAAGAAGAAGCCAAAGAAGAATCTGAAGTAGATGCTTCTGAAGCCGAAGAAGAGGAAGAAATAGCCGAAGGCGAGGAAGAAGAAAATAAATCTTCCACAATTGGATGGGTTTTACTTATCCTTATCGCTGCTGCTCTAGTATGGAGAAACCGTAAAAGTTTTTCATCCATGATGAAAAATGATAAAGGTGACGATTTCGTTAAAAAAGTTGATGAAGAAAATTCATCTTCTGTAGAAGTCGTAGAAGGCGAAAAAGAAAGCAAAAACGAGGACGAGTCCTCAAATAAAGACAACAATTAGTCTTTACATATAAAAAAGCCTCCGCATTACGCGGGGGCTTTTTGTATTGCATTAATTTTGATTTTATAGTATTAATAATTTAAAGACACCTAGTTACCCTCGCCAGAAGGCTCGGGCTATTAGGTGTTTTATTTTTATAAAAATGAATAATTATAATTTTCCATTATTATTAATCACATTGGATATTAATAATTCAACAAATATTTTAATTAAAGATAAATATGTAAGAATTATTATTAATTCCTTAATTTATTGTGGGGAAAAATTTAATTTTCAACTCTTACATTATGTTATTATGCCAGACCACATCCATTTTATAATTGAGTTTAATAATGAAATTCGATTAGAAATTATAAAGGTGGTTGGCTTAGGAGGAGATAAAAGGAGAATAAAAAATAAATTTTTAAAGAAATTTTTAAAAATATTCAAGTCATATACCGGTTTTCAGATTATTAAATTAC
>JBDRCS010000077.1:0-15834 GCA_043821615.1 Patescibacteria group bacterium | reverse complement strand
GGCAATAACATCATTATTATAATCACCGGTTACATTAACGGTTTCATCGGCAAAAAAATTGGTTGATGGAAGGTTTTCCATCTCTTTAATATCAGCCACGGTGTCTATCTTTGTTTCTTCCGATACTTCATTAGCTACAATATCAAGCGCTGAGCCCTCTTCTGTAATTGCTTCTTCCTGAGCAAAGGCAGGAAAAACAAAAAGCATCATTAGGATGCTAAAAAATAAGATTTTTTTCATAATTTTTGTTTAAATATTTGCCAAGATTATATCATTTTTTCCAGATGCTGACAATGTTTTTTTCACCCTCACTTAAATATTGTTTTTTAATTATAAATCCGCTTTTATCCGCTAATTCAGAAAGTTCTTTTTCAGTAAAGGCATGATAATATCGGTCTGCTAATTTTTTTCCGTCTTGGTCCTTCCAGGGTATCAGAAGGTCATTATTGTCCAAATTTTTTTTTCCAAATAATTTTTTATATTTGTCCTGAAATAAATTCCAGTTAGTTATTAATAAAAAACCTTTTGGTTTTAGTAGTCGGTTCATTTCTTTGGCAGCGCGGAGCCTTAATTCATCTGAGGGGATGTGGTGAAGAGAGGCGATGCTGAAAATGACATCATACTGTTCGCTATCAAGCGGAACATTAAGCATGTCGCCGATTACAAATTTTGCCTGCGGGAATTTTTGGGCAGCCTGATCGAGAAGCCCGGATGAATTATCAACGCCAGTGTATTTAATTTTAAACGGTTCAAGAAATTCATAGAGCCGGCCGTTGCCACAACCTAGATCCATAACATCAAGGCCTGGTTTTAGATATTCTTTAAAGTCTTCAAATTCCTGCCAGGAATAAGCCCTGGTTTGGGAAAAATGAGGAGCAATATTATTATAGTCGCTTTTTACCTTGGCTAAGATTTCTTTGGCTAATTGGGGTTGCATAATTTTATAATTTTATTTAATATATAAATACGGCGCCTCTTTGTAAAGCAAGGGGCTTTTTTTAATGGTGATAACCACGAATTTTTTTTCAGGCGCGAATCAGTTATCTATAATTAATGATTATCTATATATAGAAGATGAATAAAATAATTTATTCGGAATTATCTTATGAGGTGCAGGGGGTTATTTTTGATGTGTATAATAAATTGGGAAACCAACATAAAGAGGAGGTTTATCAGAAGGCGATGCTAATTGGTTTGTCGACAAAAGGTTTGAAGGTGGTTCCAGAGAAAACTTTTGAGATATTTTATAAAGGCCAGCGAGTAGGATTGTATCGAACTGATATTATTGTTGAAGACAAGATTATTCTTGAATTGAAAGCTGTTCCGGAAATCAGTAATCTTAATATGGCGCAATTAATTTCTTATTTAAATGTTACAGGAAAAAAATTGGGAATTTTAATTAATTTTGGAAGTGAAAAATTATTTTTTCAAAGAATTGCCATGGAAAAAAATAATAACCGGAAAATTTTTAATTTTAAAGATATTAATTTTAGAACAGACCTTGATAGACGGGTTTTAGAGGCATTGAAGGAAATTCATGGAATTTTAGGTCCTGGATTTTTTCATCACATATATAGGCGTGCAGCTTATAGAGAATTTTTCTTAAGAAAAATTCCTTTTAGTTTAGAAAAGAAGATAAAAGTTTTTTATAAGGGAAAATTCATTTACGACGAGGATGTGAGATTATATATTGTTTGCAATGACTTATTGCTCTGGATTAGAGCTGTGCAAGAAATAGACCAGGCATTAATTAAAGAAATGCAATTATATATGGATTTTTTTGACAAAAAGCAGGGAATCATAGTAAATTTTAATTCTAAAAAATTAAATTGGAAATATATAGATGGATAATTCGCGTTTGAGAAAAAATTTGCGGTTATTTGCTATAATGATCAGATGAAACCATATTTACAGGATTTAGTAAAATTGGCAATAAAAGAACAACCTCAGAATGCTGTTCAGCTGAGAACAGTCAAAGGCGTGATTGCTAAAGAGAATAATATTGGAATGCCCACAAATAGTGAAATGCTGGAGGCATATCGTTTTTTATTGGAAAAAGGTGAAATAAAGGAAGACGAAAATTTGTTTAAGTTGATGCGAAAAAGGGATGTACGTACCCTTTCTGGAGTGGCTGTGATATCGGTTTTAACGAAGGAGTATCCTTGTCCTGGCAAGTGCGTTTATTGTCCTACGGAAAAAGGCATGCCCAAGTCTTATCTTTCTAATGAGCCGGCTGTAATGCGAGCAGTGGTGTGTGAATTTGATCCTTTTAAACAAGTGAGTCTGAGATTGAAAGCGCTTTATAACAACGGGCACCCGACTGACAAGTGCGAGCTGATTGTAATGGGCGGAACCTGGAGTTGCCTGCCCATAGAATATCAGGAAGAATTTTTAAAGCGGTGCTACGATGGATTCAATGGAAAAGAGGCAAAAGATTTAGAAGAGGCCAAGAAAAAAAATGAAAAAGCGGACCACAGGGTTGTAGGATTAACTTTGGAAACAAGGCAGGACCATGTTGATGAAGCAGAAGTGGAGAGAATGAGAAATTATGGAGCCACGCGCGTGGAGCTGGGAGTGCAGACTGTTTATGATGACATTCTTAAATTGAATAAACGCGGACATTCAGTTCAAGAGACGATTCGGGCGACAAAGCTTTATAAGGATGCCGGGTTCAAAGTTACTTATCACTTAATGCCAAATTTGCCTGGTTCTGATTTGGATAGAGACTATGAAATGTTTAAAGAGGTTTTCTCTAATCCAGATTTTCAACCGGATCAGATTAAAATTTATCCTTGCGTGGTGGTTAAGGGAGCTGAGCTTTATGATTGGTGGAAGACAGGCAAGTACAAGCCGTATACTACAGAAGAACTAGTACAGCTTTTGACCAGGGTCAAGAAAGAGATTATTCCTCCTTATGTGAGAATTGCTAGATTGATAAGAGATATTCCGCAGGAATCTATAGAGGCAGGATCTACTGTTTCTAATTTGAGACAACTTTTAGCTAATGAGGGCGTGAAGTGTAAGTGCATTCGTTGTCGGGAGCCGAAAGATAAAAATTTAGATCTTTCTAAAGCAGAGTTTAAAATTAGAGAGTATGAGGCTTCAGGAGGAAAAGAGCTGTTTATTTCTTATGAGTCGCCTGACGAAGATTATATTTATGCTTTTTGTAGACTAAGACTTATTGGTGAAGGCGGGAATTGCGATTCCCGCCTTCAATGTGCTTATATTCGTGAACTTCATACTTATGGGCAGATGATGAAATTGAACGCGGCCAAGAAAGATGTGCAGCATTTTGGTTTTGGTAAAAAATTGCTTCAAAAAGCAGAAGAGATTGCTAAAGAAAATAAATATAAAAAGTTGTTTGTTATATCCGGAGTGGGCGTGCGTGATTATTATCAAAAATTAGGGTATAATTTAGAGGATAATTATATGGTTAAAAATATTTAATAAAATATATATGAGTAAAGAACAATTGGCGACAATAATGGAAGGGATAGATAAAGGATTTAGAAAATAATAATGTTAAACGCTGAACAACAACCCAGAGGACCAGAAAAAAAGGATGTTGCTAAAACCTGGCAGCGGGTTTTAGCATTAATGAAAAGAATTCGCGATGACCAAGGTCCTGAGAAAGCGCAACAAGTAATTGACCAGTTTTTAGAAGAAGAGGCTGAAATTTTAAGAGGCACTGATCCTCAAACGGCAAATGAAAGGACGGCTGCTAGTTTTGATGAATTTAGAAACGAGTTGACTGATAATGCAGTCAATCTTGGCAAGGCAGAGAAGGCGCAATTTAATGAAGGGGATGTGATTAAACTTGGAGACAAGACAATTAAAGTAGGTGAATTATTGGGTCAAGGTGGCCAGGGCAAGGCCATGAGAGCAAGATTATCAATAGAAGGAGAAAAAGAACCCAGAGACATTGTAATTAAGGTTCTTGAGCCAACAAATTTTAAGGAAGTCAATAATGCGATAAGAGAGGCAAGAATATTAAATGCCCTATCTAAAGGAGACAAGCTGACCGAGAGAGAAGGTAAAGCCACTAAAGCGAGAGGGGCTTTGGATTATTTTGGTCAACAATTAATAATGACTAATGAAGGTCAAAAATTAGTTTTAATGATGGAAGATTTGAAAGACGGGGATGAGCTTGGAGAAATGCTTGATAAAGGAGAGCTGGACGGTATGCAGAAGATGCAGGTAATAAGAGATTTTGTAGCTGACTTAAGGAAAGTGCATAAAGATGTTGCCCATGAAGATCTGAAGCCGGCAAATATTTTTGTGCAAAGAATAAAACCAGAAAAAGACAATCCTTTGCATCCCGGAGTAAGAGCAAGATTAATTGATTATGGGATTTCCAGGATTATTGATAGTCCACAGGCGAAAGAAGAAGGAATGTCTGGTTCTCCTTTGTATTTTGATCCGGCGAAGATGGAAGGCAAGCCTGTGGAGGATATTAGAAAACACGATATTTATCAAACAGGTGTTATTTTGTTTGAAATTTGTTTTGGAAAAGAAGCTTTTTATCATTATGAAAGTAGTACGGATTTATTTTTTCACATAGCATCCCAAAAAAATAATCTTGAAAAAGGATTTTCAATTGAGGAAGCCATGAAATATGCTAGGACCATTACTGTTCCTAATGCAGAAATGCGCGATTTGGCTTTGGATGTTATGAAGCTTTCTGATAAATGCATAGGACCGATTGAAAAGCGGCCAGACACTGAAGAGCTGGCCCAGGCCTTGCATGGAAAAGGAGGAATATTGACCCGGCTTAGGGAAATGAGAAGGGCGGGCAATAAAGATGTTAATAAACAATGGACTGAGACTTTGTCTAATTTTCAGGAAACAATAGACCGTTTTGCAGAAGTTTGTCGGCAAAAAAGAAAAACTGAAGACTTATCAAAAAAACCATCAACAAAAACAACTGAATTTAATATTACAATAGATTAATGAATGAAATTGTCTCAGGCAGATGCAGGCGGTCTGCTGAGACAGGGAAGAGGGGCTGTTGAGCTTTAGCATACATAGAACAATGGATTAAGGCTTTTGTCAAACGAAATAACTTGATTTATTGGGGAAAAAGTTATAGGTTTAATTTAACTACGGGTTCTTGAAAAGGAGAAATTTTTTAAAGGAGGGACCCGTTTTATAATACCCAATTTTGGGAAATTCGTTGTTTGACAACGGTAGGATAAATCGAGTAACACACGAGAGAGAGGAAAAACCTCATGGCACAACAGCCGATTCCGTTCAAGTACTTCGGGCCCTACGTGGCCCCCCCCTTCGGCCCTGACTACGAGGCCGATTACCTGGTTCCCCACCCCGACTTGATGGTCAACGGTACGAGATTCAAGACCAAGGACCTCGGCCTGAGCCCGTTCACCCAGTCCCTGCATTACGGCACTACCGTGATCAGCGGCATGGGTTGCTGGAAAGGCGCGGACGGTAAGTACCGCATCTTCCGGCTCCGCGACCACGTGGAGCGTTTCGTCAACAACCTGGACAGGATGCTGATGCTGCTCCTGCCCGGGGAGATGACCTTGCCGGCGGAGCTGCTTAACGAACTTCGGGCCGAGCGCAAGGCTCAGCTCACCGGCGAGATCATGCAGGGTGTCCAGGAACTGGCTGGGAACAACCTCAAGTACCTGGTCAAATCCGATCACCTCTACATCCGGCTCTTCGCGGTGGAGGCGGCCCAGAGCCTGGGCGTGGGCACCTGCGGCCGGCTGCAGTGGTGGGTGATCACCCGCGACCTCACCCCGTACCTGCCGGCTGGCAAGCGCGTGGATCTGCTGGTGCCGGGCTCGGTTTTCCGGCGGCCCAACCCGATGTCCGGTACCTCGGACGTCAAGGTCGGCGCCAACTACGCCCTGCCTTTCGCCTGGAAGGCCCGCATGATCCACCGCTTCGGCTGCGACGAGGTCCTGGCCACCACCGATGACGGTGAGTACATGGCCGAGTCGTCAGGCTCCATCGGCATCGTGAAGTATGAGGCCGGCCACGTGGGCACCCCGCCCCCTAACTCCTGGGGCTTGCCCGGAATCTCCAAGATCACCTGCGTCGACGAGCTGTTGAAGGCGATGGGCGTGGACACGGTGCAGGACGAGTCCATCCCCATGAGCAGCATCTGTTCGGGCAAGCACAATCTGGCGCTGATGGGCACCTGGACCCTGGTGGCGGACGTGGGCCGGCTGTGCGTCCACACGGGCCCGCCCCCGGACGAGTCAGTCTTTACCCAGGGCAACGGCGCCGGTTTCGCGGACTGGCTGATCAACAACTTCCGCCCGGAGTGGGTGGAGCTGCCGCCGGCACCGGAGCTGCTCATCAACCTGGCCCGCCTCTACAGGGCTGCGCTCGAGCAGGACTACGGCGTCGTCAACGCGCTGATCGCCGACGGCCACCTGCTCTCGGGCTACTCCTTCCCGGACAAGTGGTACACCACTGTTTGACCCCGCCTGTTTTTCCCCGAGGTTCGTTTATCTCCTTTTCGAACCTCACCCCCCCAATGTTTACTATGATAGTGGATATTGGAGGAGTTTATTGGCCTCTCTCCCCTGACCCCTCTCTCCCCTCTCTCCGCTTCCGGAGAGAGGGGAAAAAGATAGAATTGACTAATCCCCTGGGCTCCCCCTCTCCCGCAGGGGAGAGGGGGACGGGGGGAGAGGACAGCAAGGCTTTAAAAATTCTGCAAATATTGTATAATGAAGGTGATAATTTTTTAATTTTCAAAATAAATGAGCATTGAGAACATTCGCAAACAAGATCCCGAAGTAGCGGATCTAATTGACAAGGAGTTAAACCGGCAAAGAGAAGGCTTAGTAATGATTCCATCGGAAAATTTTGCTTCCCCGGCAGTATTAGAAGCTGTAGGAACAGTCTTGACTAATAAATATGCAGAAGGCTATCCGGGAAAACGCTATTACACTGGTGCTCAATATATCGATGAGATAGAGACTTTGGCCATAGAAAGAGCTAAAGAGCTTTTTGGGGCTGAGCATGCCAATGTACAACCTCATTCAGGCAGTTCTGCCAATATGGAAGTCTATGGGGCCTTAATCAATACCGGAGACAAAGTATTAGGCATGAACCTGGCTCATGGCGGACATCTGACTCATGGTTCTCCAGTTAACTTTTCCGGAAAAAGATATGAATTCATCCCTTATGGTGTCAGTGAAAAGGATGAAAAAGTAGACATGGAGGAAGTAAGGCAATTAGCTTTAAAGGAAAGACCAAAAATAGTTTTATGCGGCACAACCGCTTACCCAAGAAAAGTGGAGTTTGAAAAATTTGCCGCGATTGCCAAAGAGGTTAATGCTTATGCTTTTGCAGATATTTCTCATATTTCCGGCCTGTGCATTGCTGGTGCTCATGAAAATCCGGTTCCTAGCCATGATGTGGTAATGACTACAACTACAAAAACTCTTAGAGGCCCCAGATCAGCCGTGATAATGTGTAAAAAAGAAGATCAGTATCATGATTTATATCATCCGGATGAAAAGAAAGATTTGGCAGGCATGATTGATTTTTCAGTCTTCCCGGGAATGCAGGGCGGACCTTTAGAGCATGTGATTGCCGCCAAGGCAGTAGCATTTAAGGAGGCCATGACCGAGGAATACAAGGCCTATCAACATCAGATTGTAAAAAATGCCAAAGCTTTGGCAGACGAATTAATGAATCAAGGTTTGAGACTGGTTTCTAACGGAACAGATACTCATTTAATGCTGATCGATTGTACTGATTTGGGAATTAATGGAAAAGAAGGCGCCAATAAATTAGCTGAACTGGGAATTTATGGAAATATGAACATGATTCCATTTGATAAGGGCACCCCATTTAAACCATTTGGAATCAGACTGGGCACACCGGCTCTTACTTCCCGTGGAATGAAAGAAGAAGAAATGAAAAAAATCGGACAGATTATCGCCGCGGTCTTGAAAGATGTATCAGATACAAATGCTCAGGAAAATGCCAGGAAAGTAGTAAAGGAATTGACAGACGCTTTTCCGCTTTATCCTGAATTATAAAAATGCCTAAAGCGATAACAAAAATTTTAAACGGAGAAGGTATTGCAGACGACATTTTTGCAGAACTTTCCGAAAAAATAGAAAAGTTTAGAGTTAAACCATCTATTGCTGTAATTATGGTGGGTTTAGATTTGGAATCGGAAGGGTTTCAACATTTTTCAGACAAAGTTCGGGAGACTGGGATTGACATGCAGGCTTTTGGCTTGGAAGATGATGTGTCTCAGGATGAAGTAGTAGCTTTAATTGATAAGTTAAATGGAAATAAAAAGATTCACGGAATATTAGTGCAGTTGCCTTTACCAGATGAGATGGACCAAAATTTAATTTTAGATATGGTTGATCCAAATAAAGATCTAGAGGGTTTTCATCCGGAAAATTTAGGTTGGATATCTTTGGGTGAGCCTAGGATCGTGCCATCTACAGCTCAGGCCGTTTTAAGATTATTAGAATCAACTAAAATTTCCTTGGAAGGGAAAGAGATTTGTATATTAGGGGATAATGAATTTATATCCCGGCCTTTGGGGCAGATGTTTTTATCCAAAGAAGCTTCAGTGACGATACTTGATGAAATAAAAGATGTGATTACTAAAAAAGCGGATATTATCATTACGGCTTTGGATGATCCTAATGTTTTAAAAAAGGAAATGATTAAAACCCATGCCGTGATTATCGATATTACCGGAGATGTTGATTTTGAAGATGTAAAAGAAAAGGCTTCTTATATTACACCCTGGCCTAAAGGAGTGGAAAGTTTAATGACAGCCTCCTTATTAATGAATGCCTGGAAAGTAATGCTGAAGAACGAGGGCTATGAAGAGGAGGAAATTTAGTTGGCCCGTTAACCCCGTGCACGGAGGCACGAGGTTAACTACCTAAAATAACATAGTGATAACCCGGGGCCTCAGTGCCCCGGGTTATCACGAACCAAAATAAATAAATGTTAATTAAAATATGAGTCTCCAAATAGGAATAGTAGGATTGCCAAATGTGGGTAAGTCAACCTTATTTAAAGCTCTCACAAAAGTGCAGGTGGATGCTTCTAATTATCCTTTTTGTACGATTGATCCGAATGTGGGCGTAGTGGCCATACCGGATGAACGATTGGAAAAATTAACCAAGATGAGCAAATCAGCCAAAACTATTCCCACGACGATAGAATTTGTAGATATTGCCGGTCTTGTTAAAGGCGCTCATAAAGGAGAGGGCTTGGGTAATAAGTTTCTTGCAAATATTAGAGAGGTGGATGCGATTGCCCAAGTGGTGAGGAATTTTGAAGATGAAGACGTGACGCATGTGCATGGCAAGCTGGATCCTAAAATGGATGTGGAAGTGATTAATATAGAGTTAATAATGGCAGACCTTAAAACCGTAGATGGCCATTTAGAAAAAGTGGAGCGGGAAATTAAGGGGAATAATAAAGAAGCGCTACAGGAAAAAGAAGTTTTAATAAAAATAAAAAACGCCTTAGAAAGTGAACAGCTGGCAAGCAGTGTGGAACTAGATGATGAAAAAGAAATGCCTTTTTTAAAGCCACTTAACTTGCTGACAATGAAGCCAGTACTTTATTTGATAAATGTGGGTGAAGATGATTTAGACAAAGAATCTAATATAGAAGGTATTAGAGTTTCTGCAAAGATAGAATCTGAGTTGGCTGAACTTCCAGATGAAGAAGCCAAGGAGATGATGCAAGAGATGGGCATGAAAGAATCCGGTCTGGACCAGATCATTAAGGAGAGCTATAAATTATTGAATTTGATTTCTTTTTTAACAAACGGTGAAGATGAAACCCGGGCCTGGACAGTAAAAAACGGAAGCAAAGCGCCAGTGGCAGCCGGGGTGATTCATACGGATTTTCAGGAAAAGTTTATTCGGGCCGAGGTGATTAACTGGCAAAAATTATTAGAGGCTGGCTCTTGGTCGGCGGCGAGAGATAAAGGTGAATTAAGAATGGAAGGCAAAGATTACATCGTGCAAGACGGCGATGTCATCGTTTTTCATCATAGTTAAATCTAATATTCCATAAAATATATATCCCGCAGGACGCGGGCGTCTTCGCGGCCATAGAGAATGGGTTCGGCGAAGAATTTGTAGCCTTGTTTTTCCAGGCTGGGTTTTATATCGAGATGAATTATTTCGTTATTAGAGCGCCAGGCAGGGAAGGCAACTACTATATGCGCGCCTTTTTTCAGAATTTTCTGGAATTCCTTGAATATTCTTTTATAAAGGTCTTCCAACTCAGCTTTTTGTTGCGGAATGTTAATAGTGCCTTTAACCGGGCCAAGATAAACTTCGGTCACAATAATATCCACAGACTCATTTTTTATTTCCGTGGCAATTTTTTTAGCATCAACCTGCTTGAAGCTGAAGACGGTGGACTTTAATTTGCGCGGATATTTTTCGCGGAGCCATTCCATATTAGAGCGGGAATCCAGAACAGCTTTTTTGGAAACGTCGGTGCCGATAAGGTTGGCGTTGAGAAGAAGCCCCGCTTCCTGGATAACGGTGCCTGATCCGCAAAAAGGATCTAAAAGGGTGTCACCCTTTTGCGGAGCAGCGATATTAACCATCATACGAGCAAGCTTGGGTGGAAGCATGCCCGAGAAGGCGTCTCTCCTTGGCCGGCCATAATCTAACTGTGAATAGGTTTTAAAATCCTGAACCGTTTTGGTTATTCCAATAATAGTTTTATTGTTATTAGGGACGAGTACAAAGTCTATCCCATTTTTTTTGAGAATTTCTTTTTGAACGATGACGCTGGAAAGTTCCGGTTCTTTACTGGTGACCAGTCTTACTTTTTTGCCCTCAGCTTTCAGGTCTTTTTTTAGCTCTAACCCCATTCTTTCAAATTGTTTTTGTTTTTTATCAAGGTTGCTATATAAGCTAAATCCAAAGACTACTTTTTCTTCTTTGATTTTGTCTAATTCTGTTTTGAAGAGTTTAATGTTATGTTGTTCTACCTCAGTAATAATTTCTACAATTTTTACTAAGCCGCCTAATCTATCTTGAAGTATTTCAATATTAAAATTTTTATCAATTTCAAGATTGACTATATTGTCTTGGATAAGCGTGAAATTGTTTTCAGTTTTGGAAAAGTCGTTTTCTAAAACACGGGTTAACTCAAGCAGAGATAATTCCGGATTAGTGCCAAATATAAGTAAGTAATTTTTCATGTTTTAATTTTAGCTCATTTGGCCGCTAATTGACAATATGTGTGTTAATAAGTAAACTATGGAAAACCAATTTTTCCAGATTACATCTGGAGAGGGAGGCGTATGTCGAGGCCCGAAATTTACTTGAAAGAAGGAAATGAACTGACGCCGAAGGAGCAGATCCCTGGTGTGACCCTGACCATGCAAGGCAGGGGAGTACGAATCAAGGCGGACGTGGACGGCGTTTCCATTCACGCCGGCGACAGGACAGATGTGCTCCAGGGTACGAACACCACTATGCACCGGTGGAAGTTCGTGATCGCGGTCGGCGACAAGCGCTACCACGTGAATATCAACCCGAGAAGATGAGGAGAAAAAGACACTGCCTCATGGTGATGCTGCCTGTATGAAAATACAAGTAGTATCACCAGAGGCAGGGTCGCTAATATTAGCTAAGAATATGAAAAAAACCATTGACAGATGGTGTTTTTTTTGCTATGATTTTTTGTTATTCCTTGGTTCTCTTGTGTTTCCTTACCCGAATTTATCGGGTGAAGCAGAGGAGGATCGACAGGATTAACAATATTGAGGAGTTGGAAAAATGAAGAACATGAACTTGATCGTTGTGGTCCTGGTCGTTCTGTCCTCTCTGATCGCTACCCCCGCGTATGCCCACCGGCAGACCGCGGACGAGTGGTTGGGCGAAGTCCCGCGGAAGACCATGATGAAGGTCAACTTCGGACTCGGGATGAACCGCAACCTGTGGGGGACGACGCCCATCGACTGCACCGCGTTTTACATTCGCGGACAGTTCGAGCTGGTGTTCGGGCCCACTCGGGCAGTAAGCACGGGTGTGACGCTGGAGTACTCGTTGAACTCGTCACGGCATGCGGAGCAGACGTATTCCCTGGCGAGCTACGGGGTGTTTCTGGCGATCGACTTCCACCCGGGGCTGGTGGTGTCGCCCAAACTGTGGTTGAACCCGATCAAGCGGGTCGACTACTGGGCGGACAACCAGCTCCAAGACGGTGCCATGTACTTCGCGGTCGGCTGGACCGTGAACATCTGGAAGGTGATCGATGCGGGCGTAGAAGTCAACATCGACTACACTTTCAGGAGACCGATGGTACCGCTCTACTTCACGCTCAGCTTCCCAATCAAGGGATTCTGAGCGAAACCAACAACTCGAAAGGAGGTAAAAAAAGAGAGACAAGAGGAGCTTTTTCAGCGCTGGTCATTTTGTCTCTCGTCTCTCTGGTGTTACCTATTCTTTTTCGCTAAAGCTACAAAGGAATAGGTGATAGCAGTGAGATGAATTTCTACTTCTTTTTCTTTTTACGCGACCGGACTGCACTGGCTGTGACCTGGCGCACTATTTCGCCCTTGATATTTGCAGGTCTCAGAAGCTCTATGGCTGAACGAATGCTTTTGGTGTCAAAAAGCCGATCAATGCCATAGCGTTCGTCGTCAGCGTCTTTATCTAGGTATTTTTGATAAGCATTTTTATCTTCAGAAGGCATAAAAATTTGGACTTCTTCATAACGAACTATTTCTTCATTTTTTTCATTTATTTCAGTGTGTTTAATGTAAAATTTAGCATATTCTATTTTTCCGCCACCACCAGGCCCTTCGCTCTTATATTGTTCACCTTGTTCTGGTGTCGGTTTGTAATTTTCAATAGTGATTCCACCATGGCCATCAGCGGCTTTTCTAACAAGCGTATTAATTAGATCAAGGACTAGTTTATATTCAGTCCGGCCTAATTCATCTCCTGGAATGGGCACTCTTTCCAGTTGGTCAGCTTTAGTCGGCTCTAGGCAGATGGTGCGACGATAGATATCTTTAATTGTTTTTGGATCCTCATTACGGACGATTGTTTTTCGAAAGACTTCTTTTTTCTTTTTAGGACTGGTAATTTCTTGAGCCGGGATAGAAATGGTTTTTTTTGCCTTTCTACTAGGATAAATATTTGCTTCCCGATAAAACATTCCAGTTTCCTGATCCTTTTTAGGAGGAGTTATAACAGGGCCGTCTGCCCAGAGGTTTTCAATCGGATCCTTGCCGTTTTGTTTGACAGTGTCGTAATGTTCGTTAACCTGATTGGCGAGGATGACAAGAACCCATTTTAATCGGGCTTCAAAGATTGCCTGTTTTTTAGCATCCAGGTCAGTGTAGTCGGCCAAGTCCGGGTGCGTACCTAAAGCATAACCGGTTAATTTACTTAGGCTTTTAATATCTTCCAATTCATTAAGCTGTTCCAGGGCCTGGAGCTGGATTCTATCCTTAATTTCGGTTTTGGCAGCTTGGCTGGCAATTTCATTAAGAAGATCATCCACCAGATCCAAGGCAGAGCTGACGATTTTCTCACTCTCTTTTTCCTTAGTTTTTATGCTCACTCCTTTTTCGAATTTATATTGAAGAACTTCTTGCACAAAATAGAGCCGAATACGCCTTTCTGCTGCAGCATCACCCTCATATTCAGTAACTCCTTCTATGGCGCGGCCTATGTGTTTTTGATCGGGATCAATTTTTTTGGCAAATTTGGAAAGGCGTTTGAAAAAATCCCTGATGTGTTTGTTTTTATTCAGTATTTTAAAAGTCAGGTCGTCAATGTTTAAAAGGTTCGGGCTTTCAATGGAAGCAATGCGGAGCCAGGTTTCAGGATAATTAAGTCCGGCGGAGTCTACTTCTTCTTCCAAATTAGAGAATTTGAGAGCTTTTTTCAAACCATTTATGTCAATATTATTTCTTTTGATAAATTCAGGATACTCAACATTAATAATCTGGTCTGCAGCGGTTTCAGGATCTTCCTTCTCGGCAGAGTCCAGCTTTGCTTTTAATTCCCGAAGGTGCAGAATGTTGCCCCTTTCTCTTTTTTGGGCCGCTTCTGGCTCTCCATGAAAGTAAAAGCGATAAAGCTTGGCCAGAATGTCGGCTTTTTTTTTGGCTTCTTGAATTTTCAACTGGCGGGAAAATTCCAGTTTAGTTTGGTCCACTTCCCAGTTATTGGTATGTAACAAAGCTTTGCATAAGCGGTATTCTTGGCCGGCAATGGATAAGTTGCCATTTTGTAGGAGTTCTTGGCTTTGATTATAGGAAAGAGTAAAGGTGGCGAAATTATGCTCTTCCGGATCCAGCGCATAAGGTATATCTGTAGGTGAAACTGTGGCGGAAACATAGTCTATATCGTCTTTAAAGTTTTTTTGTTTTTCAGGATGCTGATATTCGTGGTATTGGTGGCCAACCGCTTGGATATCGGTGGAAGAACGGAGATGGGTTTCAGTTAGCATTTTCCTTTTAGCTGCCTCTGCATCCAGCTCTCCGGGGAATTTCTTGGCGCCGCCGATGGGCAAAAGGTAAGACTCGCCTGTTTGAGGATGTTCTTTTAGGGCCCAGACAGTGTTGGTGAAATCGGTTTCGGCCACGAAGTTGGTTTCGTCCGTTTCAGGATTTTTTTCCCTGGTTTTTTCCCATTTTTGAGAAAAATTTTTGGGAGTTTCAGACTGCATTAAAAAAATCCGGATGACTTCCCGGTTTATTCTATGTTCCCTGGCTTCAGGATTAGCTGGCTGATCAGGCCGATAGGGCCTTTTTCCTTCATTCATATATTGAATTTTACCATATTTTATGGTAAAAATCAAGAGGAATCATTGTTATTTTTTATCGAAAAACTGAAGTGTTTTTTTCTGGGCTAAGAGAATGCAGGCCCAGCCCGGGATGGAGAAGAAAATGGAAAGCGCCGCAGTTACACTCGCGTACAGGGTATTGTGAGTGGAGATGTCAGAACTAAGCAGATTTCCGGGCGGGGCGCCGATGCCACAGGCAAACCACTGTCCGAAAAAGATAAACATGTAGCCGAAAGCGCTCCAGATTGCGGTTGTGCGCAAAGGCCCGCGGGATAATTTATAGGCTTTCATCCAGGTCCAAATGACCAAGATGAAAAGGATCATTCCCAGGATGGCAAAAAATCCGAAGTAAAGCCACATCCAATCCGGATGACTGGTAGGAAAGTTCATAAGGCCACCTCCTTTTCCTTTTTCCCAAAGATCAATCCGCCGGCAATCATCAGGATCGCGCCAAGGGGCGGGGTTAATAATTGGAAAAGACTGAAAGATTCATTGTCCACGGAAAGGGGGAAGGGCAGGGCAAGGCCGGCGAGGGCCCATAAAAAGGTGAAGGTTGTATACATGAACATCGTGACGATTCCGAAGGCAAAAATTATTTTTCCGACCGCGCTTGTTTTCATAATTTTTTCGCTATTTAAATTTGATTAAAAAATTTATTAACCCTTTTTTATATTTCATATAACGTTTCAGTATATCTGATGTTTGCCGTAGCGATAGCGGAGGCAAATATGGGTCGAGCGAGGGCACGAGCGAACCAGATATACTGTGTTGTGCGAGGGTGATTTTCTGTAGTGATAACGGAAGAAAATCAAGTGCAACGACCCCGAAGCGTATTTTTCAATATTTTTTCATTCCTTATTATTTTGTTGAAGAATTTTATCATTTTATTGGAATTTTTATTTTTCGTTTTTCTTTTTCCAAGAGGGGTTAGGGGTGAATTGGAAAAAGAAAAACTCCTTATTTAATCGCTTTTTTAATAATTTCATCAATCTTGCTTCTTTCACTTTCTATTTTACTTTTGATTTCTTCTTGCTT
>JBDRCS010000076.1:0-7076 GCA_043821615.1 Patescibacteria group bacterium | reverse complement strand
AAAATATAAAAATTAACAAACATAAAATGTCTAAAATAAACATTACGGCTCCAAATCTTGATAATAATCCCAAGCTGGACATCATTGCTACAAATAATCAACCCCTCCTCTCTTTTTTTAATTCTCAGGGCGGCATTGGAAAACGATATTATAATATTCAGCTGGATACAAATCCAAAATTTAATTCTAAAAATAAAATTTCCTATAATAAAGTGCCTGAATCTACGAAATTCATGACACAAAAATTATTTGAAGACAAAGACAAATTAAAAGATAACAGAAAATATTTCTGGCGGGTTCAGGCAGTTGACTCCAAAAATAATAAAAGCCCCTGGGCTTCTTCCCGTTTTTTTATCGATACCAAATCAGACGATCATTTCATGAATCTGGTAAGAGTGCCGGTAAAAGAAGTAGTGGCCTCTTCCGGCTCAAACGTAAAAAATATTACTGACTGGGACGATCCCGGAGAAAATTCCTTTTGGCAATCCACCCCTCCCGGCTCTGAAACCCACTGGGTAAAATTTGATTTTGGTAAAAAATTAGACATTTCCCGCATTTGGATTCTTTCCAGTTTAAACGGGCCAGACAATTGGCTAAAAGATTTTGTGTGGCAAAAAAGCACAAATGGCAAACGCTGGACCAATATCGCCTCCACCAAAATTAAAAACAACGACACCTTCAGAAACATTCTAGATTTCAACCCGGTCAAAACTAGACACCTCCGCATCTTTATTACTGGCTGGCATGGATACGCCCCGCAAATTAATGAAATCGTTTTCTATTCTCCGGGCAAACCCAAAATTCCACAGACCCCAACCAGTGATTACGTTTTGGTTGTAGGTAACCAACACAACGGCTTTACTTTCTCAGAACTTGCCGACCACATCGAAAATACCGGACTCGGGCTAAAAACTTTAGTCGTGCCAAGATATGAGGTCTCTCTAGATATGTTAAACAAACTAAAAAGAAAACCCGTCGCAATTGTGTTGAGTGGTAATAATGCTGACTATCCTCTGCAGCCAATGTTTGAATACAATGGTGAGTTTGAAATTATCCGGGAAAGCGACATTCCAATTTTAGGCATCTGCTGTGGCATGCAAATGCTGGCTGGCGCTTTTGGCTCCACCTATATTCGTAGCATGGGCTGGTCAGATATTTCCAGCATGAACCTGGAAACGCATAAACCTCTTACAAAAATAAAAATCAGAAAAAAATCTGATCCAATTTTTAAAGGTATTCCCAATAATTTTACTGCTCCTGAGGTCCATGGCTGGGCCATAGGCCATGTACCTGAGCAATATGAAGTAATCGCCGATTCTGGCTATGTCCAAGCCATTAAACACAAAACCAAGCTTATTTACGGCAAACAATTCCATGCCGAAATAAAAGCCTCCTACAATCAGGGCGTTCCATTTATTAAAAACTTTTTAAAACTTGCCCTTGATAAGAAAAATTAATCAATCTTTAATTCTTTAAGCTGATACTTTTTCAAGAAATAATTTATGCCTACTGCCAAAATTACATAGATGGCCCAAAACCAGACAAAGAAAAAATCATTGATAAAAATCAAGGCCGTACAAAAAAGAAAGATTACCGGCACCATCAGCCTTTGCAGGCCCCCGTATTTAAGGACTTTTTTATCAACATCCGAATAAACCATTTCCTGATGCCGATAAACATACCACCAAAGCACATAAGACATTAGGGCCACAAAGGCGATCGTAATCGTATAAATGGCCAGGGCAATTTTATTGTCGCCATGGGTGCCGTAAAGATCAGAGGGAAAAGGCAGGAAAGTCACGGTCAATAAAAATAAAAGATTGATATAAATAAAGTTCTTATCAATCTTTTTTAGATATCGGGTTAGGTGAAAATGATTCAGCCAAAATCTGCCAATAACCAGGAAGCTAATCAAATAAGCCAGCATTGTCGGCCACAAATTCCGCAATTCCTTTACTATGTCATTATCAGCTAAAGTTGACGGCACTTCAATTTGCAAAATTAGCAAAGTAATGGCAATGGCAAAAACGGCATCGGAAAAAGCTTTTACCCTTTCTGCGCTGTTTCTGTCCCGTGTCCAGGCATTTTCTTCTTTGAAAAATTTTGCTTCTTTCTTTTTCTTGGTTTCTTTTGTTGTTGTTTTTCTTTTTGCCGGCATAATATATTTTTATATAAATGTTTTATTAATCCAACCTCCTACAAAATAAGTGGCAATTATCACTAATATGGTAATGCCTAAATGCTCAAAAATAATTGACCAAGGCTTGGCCTTTTCCTGTTTCGCAATTAAAAAACTCATAATAACAATTAAAGACAGGCCCCATATAATACTTACAATAATTGCTACGTTCAGTGGAAATACTAAAATTGGGATAACAAAAGTTAAGGCAAATATAAATTTTGAAAAAAAGGTCGCAAAAGTAGACTCCCAAATTTCGTTTGGCTTATGTTGATTTTCAGATTCTTCCGATATATGGACGCCAAGCGCATCTGACATGGCATCAGCAATGGCAATAATTAAAATCCCCCCCAAAACTACTGTTTTCGAATGCGTGCCAGAATTCAGACCCACTATCAATCCCAGAGTTGTGATAATCCCTGAAGTAAGCCCGAAACTAAAGCCTTTTTTTATTGATGTTTTCATATTAATAACTATTATAGCATATTTTATTGACAAAAAAAATAAACTTTTTATAATACCACCAAGCTTAATTGTAATAATCAGTTCCTGGGAGGGAAAAAACCGTGAGCCGAATTTATGCGGTTATTGTAACCGCCATCCTCTTCTGGGCGGGCTGCAACGGCCCGAAGACCTGGAGTTGCCCCGAGGGAGACTTCAGGGCAAGCTACATCGATTCTGTGGAGGTGATTGATCCCATCATCTCCTCGGACAATATCACCGAACAGGATAAGGGGGCGCTCCGTAAGGAAGTTTATAATCTGGAAAAGCTCCGAAATGAGTTTAATCCGGAAGATGATAGCTTTACGGGGTACTCTCGCTGTCCGCGCTCTCTCGAAAATTATATCGACCATGTCCGATTATTTCTCGAGGAATAGGGATCAAAAAGGGGCCAACGTCATGATGCGTTCGGCCCCTTCGTCCTGTCTGGAAATAATTTTATTCAACCAATTCCGCGCAAGAAACACTCACATCCGTGGTTGTGCTCTCGGCTGCCGGTTCTGTAAATGTTAAAAGATTAATGCAGACGATCTTGTCTTTCTTATAAGGCCTTAAACTGCCGGAACCGCCGTCAGCTGCATTGTATGGATCCATGGTGTAGCCGTTATCTTCAAAATAATCATCCACCATTTCAGCCTGGTTCATTGTGGCATCTTTTAATTCAAACTCTTCTCCTTTTAATTCCAAAGGAGTATTGCTGTCTTCCACTCTCCATTCAACCGTTGTTTCCGTAATTGTTGAAAATGCCAGTTTTGTAGAATTTTCCACATCTTCAAGAACTGCCTTTACTGCGCGCTCTTCCGGAACAGCGTTAGTATTAGCATTCGCATTTGTGTTTGCATTCGTATTCACATTCGTATTGGCATTAACTGTTTTATTAACATTTTGATTGGTTGTATTCGTGTTTGTATCGGTTTTCTCATCTGAAGAATCCCTAAACACAAAAAAATAGATTCCCGCCCCGATCAAGGCAACAACCAAAATCACTAATAAAACAATTACTAGCGTGTTTCCTCGTTGATTCATAATTTTCTAATTAAATATAAGATAAATATAACTAAATTATAGCAAAATTATTTTATTGCCTCAATGCCCAGGCTTTCAAGGGGCATGCCCTTGTATTGCCTCTTATTTATGTCTTTATCTTCCTTGATAATTTTAACTTTAAAACCAGCCTTTTCAAGTTTTTTTATATATTCTTCCTTTAATATTGCCCCTCCTACGCAACCGGCGATTAACTCTTCGTTTTCCCTCACTTCTTTGGGTAACTCTTCTAAAAGCACGATATCAGACACAAACATTTTGCCTCCTTTTTTTAGAACCCTATATGCTTCAGAAAAAACTTTATCTTTATCTGGCGCCAGATTAATTACGCAATTACTGATAATTATATCAATAATTTCATCATCTATGGGCAGTTCTTCGATGTCGCCCAATCTAAATTCTACATTCTTATAATTATTTTTTATGGCCAGCTCAGTGGCTTTTTCCACCATTTCCGCAGTCATGTCCACGCCAATTACTTTGCCGCTTTTCCCAACTTTGCGGGCGGCAATAAAAGCATCAAAACCGGCGCCTGATCCCAAATCCAAGACTACATCCCCTTCTTTAATTTCGCCAATTGCTACCGGATTGCCGCAACCCAGGCCAAGATTTGCCTCTGAATTTTCCTGCATTTCTTCATCAGAATAACCAATACTTTTTGAAATTTCCTCTACATCTTGCATACTGCTACAACTGCAAGTACAGCCCTTTTTAGCAATATCAGCATAGCTATCTTTCACTATCTTTTTAATTTGTTGTTGATCTTTCATTTTTATTAAGCTAATCCTGGAAATAAAGTTGTCACACCGGCCGCTAAAATGGTAACGCCCAAGGCCATTAAAATAATACCGGCAATCTTACTAAAAATGTCAGTCGCTCCCGGACCCAATTTACTGCTAATTGGCCCGGCAAAATAATAGGTCAGCCAAATTAAAAATCCGGTGATTAATATTCCCAGGGTAATTAACAAAGAATCAGTCAGCCCGGTACTTTCCTGCATGGTAATGATTACATAAGAAATACCGGCCCCACCCACGGTAATGGGGAAAGTTAAAGGTACCATTAAAATATTCTTCCAATCTTTTGATTTTAAAATCTGAGCCTGGGCATCTGAAGTGCCGTAATTTATACATAAGGGCAGCCCGGCAATTATCAATAATAAACCGCCTACAACTTGCAGGGATTCCACGGAAATGCCCAGAACCTTCAAAATTATCTGTCCGCCCCAGGCCATCACTAAAATAATCAATAAATAAAATAAAGTAATCCTTAAGGCCATGGTCTTCTGGATGTCTCTGGAAAAACCCTTGGTTGAATTGGCAAATACGGAAATACTGGCCGCCGGACTAAAGATTGCCAGCAAACCGATTACAAATAGAACAAATTGATTAATATCCATGATTTTGTTTTTAATTTTCTATGCCCTCGCCAGGAGTTTTTATTATATCAATATTAATAATTATTGACAAAAATATTCTGAGTCCTGCTGGATGGGGTCTAAATTATTTATACGGCAATATCGCGCTTTTCAAACCAAACTGCGCCCGCTGCCATGCAAGCCACAGCCACGGAAGCAAATAATACTACAGCTGTAGTATTTAGCTCACCATGTATTATCGCCTGGTTAAAATCGTAATAATAGAAAAAAGAAAAATATTTCAAATTCTCCAAGTTTTCCTTAAAAGCAACAATAATATTTATAACATACATCAGAATTAAAATACCGCCGGTCGCCATGTAGACCCGACTTTTTTCCGAAAAAATCGCAGAAAACATCATGGCTAAAGAATAAACTGCCCAGCCAAAAAGGAAACAAATAACAGCAATGGCCAATTGATTTTCAGGAATGTATTCAACCTTATACATTTCCGCAAAAGGAATAATCGAAAAAACCGATACTGCTGAAAATAAAACAAGCACTGCCAGGCCGGCCAAATAACGGGAAAAAAATAATTTAAGCCGCGAAATAGGCCGGGCTAATAATATCTCCGCTGTCCCTTTTTCAATTTCCCGAGCAATAGCGTTGCCGGCAAAGGCCACTACCATGAACAAAGCCATGATCGGCCAGATAATGGAATAATTTTCTATGGCTAAAAATTTTTCAATGGTATCAAAGCTCATTTCCTGAATATTAAAGGCCTTTAAAAAATCAGCCGGATAATTTTCCAGTACCTGATTAAAGCTTTCCGCCTCCTGTTGCACAGTCGGAAACAAGGCCACATACATCCACATAAAAAAGGTAGCCGCCAGGCAATATACAGCTACGGATATTTTTTTGTCTTTTAATGTTCGCCAAATAATTGTCCACATATTATTTTTCGTAATATTCCATAAAAATGTCTTCCAGTGAAGCCTGCGTAATTTCCAGATCCTTCACTTTATATTGGTTTATCTTTTTCAATATCGGATCAATTCCGCCTTTTACTTTTAAGATCAAACCATTTTTGTGATCTTTTACTATTTTAGCACCATCGCCTTTAAAATCTTCTTTATTGAACTTTTCTTCAAAATAAACCCGGACCGTGTAGATCTTTTTCTCCTTCATGGCCATAATGGACTCGGTGGCTGCCATTTTACCGTTACGAATAATGCCAACCCGGTCACAAATTCTCTCCACCTCCGCCATATTATGGGAAGACATAAACACAGTCGTGCCTTTTTCTGTGGCAGATTCCAAAATTTCATAAACATAATTTTGTAAAAGCGGATCCAGAGCATTGGTCGGCTCGTCAAAAATCAATACCTCCGGCTCAAACATTAGAGCCAGAATCAGGCCCAGCTTCTGCCGGTTGCCTGAAGACAAATGGTGAGTTTTTCGGGAAGGGTCAAAATCAAAATCCTTAATCAGCTTGTCTGCGATATCATGGTTGCCGTTCAGCTTCCGGTAAAAATCAATGTGCATCTGGCCGGTCCAATGATCATAAAGCCTGACGTTCCCAGAAAGGTAGCCAATGCTTTTTTTTAATTCTGTTTCATCTTTATGGGCATCTTTGCCTAAAATTTTTATTTCACCTTCTGTAGGACGAATAAAGTCCATGAGGCAGCGAATCGTCGTTGTCTTTCCTGCTCCATTCGGACCAAGAAAACCAAAAACCTCGCCTTTTTCAATATTAAAAGAAATGCCGTCTACCGCTTTCACTTTTTTACCAAAATATTTTTTTAAATTATTAACTTCAATTATATTTTCACTCATAAATATATAATATCACTTTTCTCTCAATAATTCCATTGCCCCAAATAAAGCGGATTTTTCTGCTAATTTTGCTCTTAATAATTTTGGTTTTCCTGGTAAATTAAATATTAATTTTTTAATTTTATTGTCTATTTTTTTAAGATTAATATTTTCATTTTT
>JBDRCS010000075.1:0-3862 GCA_043821615.1 Patescibacteria group bacterium | reverse complement strand
AATAAAATTTTCTAATTCCTCTTTCTCAGCTTGGTTTGGCACCAAATCCATATCAAACCCTTTACATATATCCAAATTTCTTTAAAGTGTTATAATAAAACCACATGACATTGGAAATAATATCATTAGTAATACTTATCGTTTTATCAGGCTTTTTCTCTGGTATAGAAATAGCCTTTTTTTCATTACGAGAATCAAGAATAAACGTCTTGCTTACAAAGAAGGTTCGGAGCGCACACCTGATTAAAAAGTTAAAAGACAATCCGGAAAAATTATTAATTACCATATTAATCGGGAACAATCTGGTCAATATTGGTGCCGCATCTTTAGCCACTGTTTTGGCTACGGAAATATTAGGCTCTATTGGCGCTGGCGTGGCCACTGGCGTGATGACCTTTTTAATTTTATTATTTGGAGAAATCATACCAAAAATAATTTCTCAAAAACATCCTGTTGGCGTTGCCATTCGAACTGCCACTTTAATAAATATTATTCAATATTTATTCTGGCCCATTAGTTTTATTTTGGGAGTGTTTGCAAAACTAGCAAATAAAATTTTTGGCGGAGACGGGGAAGAAATGGTTGATGAGGAAGAAGTGAAGGCTATGGTCCATCTTGGGGCAAAATCAGGCGGGTTGGAAAAAGGTGAAGAAGACCTGATAAACAGAGTATTTCTTTTTAATGATATTACTGCCGAAGATGTCATGGTTGTGAAAGATGAAATGGTTTTATTGAACGTGGATCAACCACTTGAAAACATCTTGGAAATTATAGAGCAATCTGGCTTTTCCCGGTTTCCAGTTTATCAGGGCCGGCCGGGAAACATTATTGGCACTCTGCATGCCAAGGAAATTTTAGACGCCTTATCGCAACAAAAGAAAAAAGACATTTTTAAAATTGATATAAAAAAATTATTAACCAAGCCTTACTTTATTCCTGCTTCTAAAAAAATTGATGATTTATTGCACGGCTTTCAAGAGAAGAGGATTCATATAGCCGTGGTGGTAGACGAACATGGAAATGTTGAGGGACTGGTAACTCTAGAAGATCTCATTGAGGAATTAGTCGGCGAAATTTTAGATGAATCTGATGTCACTGAATCTTTAATAAAAAGAATAGATAAACGCACTATAATAGCAGATGCCAATACAACTATCGATCACATTAACCGCTTCTTTAATGTTAATTTGCCGGGCGATGAAGAACATCATTCCATTGCCGGCCTAGTTTTGGAAGAAATTGGTGATATTCCCAAAAAAGGAGACGAGATAGAAATTAATAGAATTAAGATAATAGTGGAAGAAGCTGAGGACACGCGCATCAAAAGACTGCGATTGATTAAGATGATTTAGTTTGATAAAATGATTTAAATAAATCTCAGTGCCCTCGGCAGGAGCCTCGGGCTATTTGAGACCTAAATAGGGCGAGACTTCTGCCGAGCCCACAGAACAACTTAAAACTTAAAACTAATTATAAATATGGCGCAAGAATTTACAGATCAAAATTTTGAGGAGGAAGTAATAAAATCAGATAAACCGGTTTTAGTGGACTTTTGGGCGCCTTGGTGCGGTCCCTGCCAAATGATGGGACCGATTATTGATGACTTGGCTAAGGAATACACGGATGCTAAAATCGGAAAAGTAAACGTAGATGACAATCCTGAGACTGCTGGAAAATATGAAGTCATGAGCATCCCGACTCTTATTATTTTCAAAGATGGAAAGCCTGCTCAAACCATGTCTGGTGTTACCTCTAAAGAAGATTTAATTAAAACTTTAGACGAATTAAAATAAAATAAATATGTACGATGTAATTATTGTTGGGGGCGGACCAGCTGGCTTAACGGCTGCTTTATATACTGCTCGCCGCACTTTAAAAACCCTGGTTTTGGCAAAGGATCTGGGCGGCCAAATGGCAACCACAACTGAAATTGAAAACTACCCCGGTTTTGATCATATTGACGGAGTTAGCCTGGCTTTAAAAATGAAAGAGCAAATTGAAAGCTTTGGCGCGGAATTTGTTTTGGGAGATGTAACTAAAATTGAAAAAACCCCGGAAGAAAATTTCAAGGTAACTTATAATGACAAAACCGCAGAAGCCAAAGCTGTTATTCTGGGCTTTGGTCTCACTCCTCGCAACCTTGAAGTCCCTGGTGAAGAGGCATTCAAAGGCAAAGGTGTTACCTATTGTGCAAATTGTGATGCCCCTCTCTATAAAAGTAAGAATGTCTGTGTAGTGGGCGGGGGTAATTCAGCTCTTGACGCGGCTGATTATTTGTCTAAAATAGCTTCTAAAACCTACCTCATCCACAGAAGAGATAAATTTAGAGGGGAAGAAGTAATAATTAATCAGATTATTAATAATCCTGACATAGAAATTATTTACGATTCAGTGGTCAAGGAGATCAAAGGAAACAGATTCGTAGAGGGCATTATTGTTGAAAACATTAAAACCGGCGAACAAAAAGAAGTTAAACTAAATGGCGTTTTTGTGGAAGTTGGCCGGGTGGCCAAAAGTGATTATCTTGAGGGCTTTATTGAACTTAATGAAGAGAAGCAAATTAAAATAAACCAGTTGGGCGAAACCAATGTCCCCGGAGTATTTGCAGCCGGTGATATTGCTTCTACGCCATACAAGCAAATAGCTATTGCCACTGGCTCGGCTGTTGTCGCCGCCCTCACCGCTTATACATATTTGCAGAAAAAATCCGGCAATCAGGAAAAAATCGGAACCGACTGGGGTAAAAAAGAATAATTTACTAATATATAATTAAAAAAACTATGGCAAAAATCAATCCGTTTAAATCTGCTTTAAAACAATTAGACAAAGCAGCTCAGTTAATCGACCTGGACAAAGACATCCATGAAAGACTCAAGCTTCCAAAAAGAGAGCTCCGTGTAGCTGTGCCCGTAAAAATGGATGATGGTTCCACAAAAGTTTTCGAGGGTTATCGCGTGCAATATGACGATACTCGTGGGCCGTGCAAAGGTGGAATTCGTTTTCATTGGGAAACAGACATCAATGAAGTAAAAGCCCTGGCTTTTTGGATGACATTCAAATGTGCCACTGTGGGCATTCCTTACGGCGGTGCTAAAGGTGGCATCACTGTCAATCCCAAAGAGCTTTCTGAAGGAGAGCTGGAAAAGCTATCCAGAAGTTTTATTAGACAGCTGGGTGATTACATTGGCCCGGACAAGGACATCCCTGCTCCAGATGTATACACCACGCCTCAGATCATGGGTTGGATGATGGATGAATTTTCACAAATGCATCAAAAAAACGTACCTGGCGTTATTACAGGTAAGCCCCTGGAAATAGGTGGTTCTGAGGGCAGGGGTTACGCCACGGCTCAGGGCGGAGTTTATTGCATTCTAAAGCTTGCCGAAAAATTAAAATTTAAAAAAGGAGCCGCTGTTGTGATTCAAGGCTTTGGCAATGCCGGCGCCTATATGGCAAAAATTCTTTCCACAAAAGGGTATAAAATTATTGCTGTATCTGATTCCAAGGGCGGTATTCTAGATACTAAAGGTTTAGACCCTGTAAAAGTGGAAAAGCACAAAGCCAAGACCGGTGCGGTTGCGGATTTTGAGGGAGCTAAAAATATTACCAACAAGCAAATTTTGGAACTGAAATGCGAAATTTTAATTCCGGCTGCCCTGGAAAATCAGATTACAGACAAGAATGCCGGCCATGTTAAGGCTACTGCTATTTTGGAACTTGCTAACGGGCCCACTACCCCAGAGGCTGATGAAAAATTAATTAAAAAAGGGATTGTCCTGGTGCCGGACATTCTTGCCAATGCCGGCGGCGTGACTGTTTCCTATTTCGAATGGGTTCAAAATTTGGCTAATTATTATTGGAC
>JBDRCS010000074.1:0-2119 GCA_043821615.1 Patescibacteria group bacterium | reverse complement strand
CATCAAAAATTTAAAATTATTTAACAGGGTAAATTTGTGCCCCTAGAAGGAATTGAACCCTCATCTCGCCCTTAGGACGGGCTTGCTCTATCCGTTGAGCCATAGGGGCAATATATCACTTTCTTATACAATAACACTAACTAAATTTTTTTAAAAATCCGCTGGGTAGTAAGTTATTGAAGCGAGCTGAAGTGTGGACCGTACCGGGATTGAACCGGTTACCTCTTCGATGCCATCGAAGCGCTCTGCCAATTGAGCTAACGGCCCCTAATTTCATTAGGCTATGAACGCGCCTGCCCCGCACTAAGCATTGCTTTAGTGCGCGGGTAATACTGCTTTATCCCGATGCCTCCGACGTAGTGTCGGAGGATACGGGACCCCGACCGAAGCGTCGGGGCTACAGGCCCGTCTTATAAAACTACAATAACATTTTTTCTAAGTCAATAAAAAGGGATCGGCCAATATAATAACTGACTAATCCCTTTAAATTCGCTGCTTCCTAGCGCAGGCTTTGTTCGAACACTTTACGGAAATGATATCCGTAGATCGAAAATGTGATTGCTAACGGAAAGAATTTTGGACGATTGAAAAGAATCCAGAAAAAGAGCTTCCAATATTGGAATCTTTCTTTTCCAATTATGCCCAGGCGAAACACAGATTTTATCAATGCTTCAAACCTGTCGGGTCGAAAATGGAAAACTTTAGTCTGTTTGGGATTATAGGTTCGTAAGAAGTTTCTAACGCGGGCATAATAATTCTTTGGCTCGTAGATAAATCTCACTATTTTATGATAACCCTCAACGAGCACAGCGGGATCCATTTTAGGTTTGAAGTTAATCGTGGAGTCAGTATTGTCACCAGTAGTATCCTCAAGAAGCCTATTTTCTTTTTTCAGCCTTTTATACAACCTTGTCCTAGGCAATGCATTTAAAAGTCCTACCATGGCTGTAACTACTCCGCTTTCCTGAATAAATTTTATCTGGGTATCGAATATCGTTGGAGGATCATTATCAAATCCGACAATAAAACCTCCCTGAACTTGCAAGCCAGCTTTCTGTATTTTCTTCACGCTTTCTAGAAGATCACGATCCTTATTCTGAAATTTATTGCACTCTATTAAGCTTTGCTCGTTCGGAGTTTCAATTCCCACAAAGACAATATCAAATCCTGCTTTAATCATTCCTTCCATCAAATCCTCATGATCAGCCAATTCAATAGATGCCTGGGTAAAAAACGCGAAGGGATATTTCTTTTCTTTCATCCACTCTTCAATAGCCGGCAAAATCTCTTCTTTCAGCTTTTTCTTGTTACCGATAAAATTATCGTCCACAAAAAATACTGATCCTTTCCATCCCAGTCTGTAAATTCTATTCAGTTCATCGATAATCTGCTCTTTCGTTTTCGTTCTTGGAACTCTTCCACACAGCACTGTAATATCACAGAATTCGCAATCATACGGACAGCCTCGTGAATATTGAATGCAAGTCGACGCATACTTTTTAAGATTAACAAGATGCCAAAGAGGAACTGGGGATTTTTTCATATCGGCCCATTCTTTTTCACCAGCTTTGTATAATTTTTTCGCTTTTTCTTTCTGCAAGTCATTCAGAAACCTGGGAAATGTTACTTCAGCTTCATTCAGAATAAGATGGTCTGCAACACCTTCGAACTTTTCCGGAGTAGAAGTAAAAAGCGGGCCGCCGGCAACTGTTCTCACATTAAGCTTTTTACATCTGGCAATCACATCTCTTGCCGAATCCGCTTGAACTGACATTGCACTAATAAAAACATAGTCTGCCCACCGGATATGCTTGTCTTTTAGTTTACTGACATTCATATCTATAAGCTTAATGCTCCATTTCTTTGGAATCATTGCCGCAACAGTTAATAATCCTAACGGGATATGGGCTGCTTTTTTCCCAATAAACCACAGCGCATGCTTGAAACTCCAGAAAGTATCGGGATACTTCGGATAAACTAACAAAATTCTTCTTTCACTGGCTTTTCTATTTTTTTTAAAATCAAAATAGAATCTTATTCTGCGTAACAAAAATACAATCATTAAAACAATTAAAGCTACTCCGACAATTATTATATTTTCCATCTTTCTTTCCCTCTC
>JBDRCS010000073.1:0-3342 GCA_043821615.1 Patescibacteria group bacterium | reverse complement strand
ATAATATATACCATATGAAATTAGTATTACCAAAAGAAGCAAAAGAGATCATAAAAACCCTTAAATCCGCCGGTTTTGAAGCCTACGCGGTTGGGGGTTCAGTTCGGGATCTTCTTCTCGGCAAAGCAAGCAATAATTGGGATTTTACTACTAATGCTACCCCAGAAGAGATAATAAAACTTTTTCCCGAGACCTTTTATGATAATAAGTTTGGAACTGTGGGTATTCCGGTGGAAATAGACGGCATCAAAGAAATCTATGAAATTACGACCTTCAGAACAGAACAAAATTATACTGACAAACGCCATCCTGATATTGTCCGTTGGGGAAAAAGTCTGAAAGAAGATTTAGAGAGACGCGATTTTACTATTGGCGCCATTGCCTTTGACGGGAAAAAATTATTCGATCCATACAGCGGAGAGGAAGATTTAAAAAATAAAATTATCCGGGCCGTTCGGGATCCTCATGAACGGTTTGCCGAGGATGCTTTGCGCATGATGAGGGCAATAAGAATTGCGACTGAACTGGGTTTTGTAATTGAAGAAAAAACCTTTTCTGCGATTGCGAGAAACGCTCATCAGATCGATGAAATCTCTGAAGAAAGAGTACGGGATGAGCTGATTAAAATCTTAAAAAGCAAACACCCTGCTGACGGGATTTTGCTTTTGCATAATGCCAAAATCCTAGCCCGCATTTTACCGGAATTAGAAACTGCTTACGGCGTAGAACAGGCAAAACACCATATTTACGATGTTTTTAAACACAGCCTGGAAGCCCTGCGTTTTTGTCCATCATCTGACTGGCTGGTCCGCTTTGCGGCTTTAATTCATGATATTGGTAAACCGGTTGTCGCCAAAGGCGCCGGGGAGGAGAGAACTTTCTATAATCATGAAGTGGTCGGCGCCAACATGGCTAAAATCATTGCCTCCCGTCTGCATTTTAGTAAATTTGACCGTGAAAAATTATATACTCTGGCCCGCTGGCACATGTTTTCCGCTGATGAAGTGCAAACCAACGCCGCCATCCGCCGTTTTATCCGCCGGGTCGGCAGTGAATTTTTAGGCGATATTTTTGATGTGCGCATTGGAGACAGGTTGGGCAGCGGCTGTACTAAAGCCGAGTCCTGGCGGCTAAAAAAATATCGCGCCCGCACCATCAATGTCCAAAAACATATCCCAACTCCGGCGGACCTTAAAATC
This sequence comes from Patescibacteria group bacterium, assembly GCA_043821615.1. GTDB lineage: Bacteria > Patescibacteriota > Patescibacteriia > UBA9570 > JAHJKD01 > JBDRCS01. The sequence continues at coordinate 2,143 of JBDRCS010000073.1, read as the reverse complement.
GACGGCCATGATGTCATGAGAATTCTAAACCTTAATCCCGGCCCCAAAGTCGGCGAAGTCCTGAAAAATCTTTTTGAGCGGGTGATGGAAGGAACATTGTTAAACGATCGCGAAATCCTGCTTCAGGAAGTTGAAAAAGAATCGGCTCTTCTCTCTTGCTAACTACGGCGGTGTGCGTTCGAAAAAATTCGAACTGATTTCGGCATAATGTTTGCGACACATGCGATGTTCCAATCCTAGTTTAATCGAAATATGGGTGCAACATTAGTGAAACCGCATATACCGTGTTATATGATGTAGTGAAATCAACTACTTTCTTTTTTTCTCACAAAGGTCCTAATAGCAAAGATCAAAAATGGTCCGGTTAATGCACCTATGACCATAAACGGCCATAAGTAACTTATACAGTCAATACCTCCTCGAAAAGGACAAATATCAAATAACTCTTGGTATGCTATTCCGAAGTATATTCCAGCAATAAACCCAACACCAATGCCAACTACTGTGAGAAAAAACAACTGAAATAGTTCACTAAATTTCATTTTCACTATTTCATCTAACGTTTACGCATCATCTGAAGTTTTCATCCCGACTTAATTGGAATGAATTTTGTTTTTCAGACAATGCTTTGTTTAATTATCTCTGCCTAAATCTTCATCAAATAAAGGGATGAAAATTTGGGCGGAGGGAAAATCACATCCTTGAAATATATTTGAGTGATTTTCCTGCAGCCAGATATGCGTTGTTATGTGATGTGCATTTTTTCTTTTATTCAAAATTGCCCAAATATTTTTATGAAATTTCCGCGATTACACGAACGGGTGCCGCCTCAGTCTCAAACTTTGCCGGAAGAGCCACAACATCAAATTGCGCATGCTCCAATAATGATTCTAGATTGGTCAGATTTTCAATTATTAGAACATCGTTTTCCAACAATAATTTGTGAATGGCAAAAGGCGCTCGATCAGGACTTGGAGTATCCATGCCTATGATTTTAACACCTAACTCTATAATTTTTTTGGCAAAGGCCTCGCTGATTTCAGGATAATTCTCATAATATTCATCAGTGCCAAACTTTTTATAAAATCCAGTCATCAAAAAAACAACATCTCCTCTAGATATATTCTTATTTTTCAACAACTCGACATTGATATCACTAGCTTCAATTAGATGGCCTTTGCCAAAAAAATGGTCTGGCGAGTAATCAGAAAGCCTTTTGCCATTTTGAAGCATGTGCAATGGAGCGTCCATATGCGTGCCGACATGCATGCCAGTCTTAATTTGAAAACCGTTATATCCGTCCTTCTCAATAAAAGCGACTTGGTTTATTTCTGGAATTGGGTCGCCGGGATAGACTGGCATGTTGTACTTGAAGTTGTGTGTTAAATCAATGTATTTCATAAAAATATTTGGGCATAAAAATGTAAAAAGAAAAAATGCATTTCAGATAACGTATCGGCGTATGTGATGTCCCGCCCCTTTTGTTCAGCAGTTAAAACTTTACTTACCTTAATTCTTAGGTAGTATTATACCATCTTTTGGCTAGAATCCAAACTGAAAAAGGCGGGATATGGGTGCGGCACGAGCCGAGTGCCAAACCACATACGCCGTGTTAGGCGAGGGTGAGTGACTGAAAGGAGCGAAAGCGCAGCGCCCCCTTGAGTTGCCAGCCCGCCGTCTATTCTATTATAAATATATTTGAATAAATCTTCTGAAAATCTGATATTCTATATGGGTCATTTTCCGATATTTCAAAACCATAATTAAATACAAGTCTGTATTTTCCGCTCCCAATATATTTAACGGTTCTTGGTTCTGCTGGACTTTCTGATCCAAAAGGACATATTTTTTGATTCCATTGACTTGATATATTAGATTGTGATTCTAGTTTTACCGGAGGCATTCCTTCATACAATGCTATATAACAATCATCTCCCAAATTTTCTTCAGTCAATTGGAATCCACCATCTTCTTCAAATCCGGGGTCAATCCATTCATTGTCGTTAAAATATTCAATTCCCCAAAATCTATCTCCACCGCTAGAATATAAAACTGATTTATCCAATCCGTTTTTGACAATAATGTTTATAATTTCACCTTTACTATACTGATCTTTATCAGTGGAGATAGTGATTTCAGATTT
>JBDRCS010000072.1:0-7407 GCA_043821615.1 Patescibacteria group bacterium | reverse complement strand
TAGCGGATTTTATAGTAGTTGATAGTTGACTGTTGACAGTCAATAGTCAACTATGATATAATTGAAGCATGAAAACTAATACAGATCAAAAAATTATTGATTATTTGGCTAAAAATAAACAAGCTACTGCTAAAGAACTAGTAGATTATTTGGGTATTTCTAAACAGGCTTTATTTAAGAACCATTTATCCAAACTTTTAGAAAAGGGGAAAATTACTAAAATTGGAAAACCTCCTAAAGTTTTTTACTTAGTAAAAACAGAAGATGAAGAAGTCAAAAAAGTACCGATAAACAGCGAAATACGAGAGATAATTAATGAAAAATATCTTATTATTACTCCCTATGGCGAAAGAAAAAAAGGATTAGAAGGTTTTATTTACTGGTGTCAGAAAAATGATCAGCCTATTAATAAGACGGCAATTGAGTATGTTAAAACTTTAAGAAAATATGATTCTTTTAGAAAATATGGATTTATTGAGGGAATAAATAAGTTGCAAAATACTTTTTCCAAAGTCTATCTTGATGATCTATTTTATTTAGATTTTTATAGCATAGAAAGATTTGGCAAAACCAGATTGGGTCAGCTTTTATTATATGCCAAGCAAACTCAGAATAAAAAAATAATTCAGGAATTAATTCTTGAAATTAAATCCGAAGTTAATAAGCTTATAAAAAAATATAGAATTGATGGTGTTGGTTTTATTCCGCCTACTTTGAAGAGAGAAATTCAATTTATGAAAGAATTAGAGGAAGGGCTTAGTTTAAATATTAATAAAATCAAGATTACTAAAATAAAAACAGAAATTATAATTCCACAAAAAAGTTTAAGCAAGCTTAAGGATCGTATAGAAAATATTAAAAAAACACTAATAGTTGAAGAGAAAACGATTTATAATAATATTTTATTGATTGATGATGCCGTTGGTTCTGGCGCAACCATGAACGAGGCTGCTAAGCAAATTAGAAAAAGAAAAATTTGTCAGAATAAAATAATAGGTTTATCTATAACAGGAAGCTTTAAGGGTTTTGATGTTATTAGTGAAATATAGAATGAAATCTTAAAAAACTAGAAATTTAAAAATAAAAGGATCAAAAAACTTATCCTGAGCATAGTCAAAGGATCAGAACATAAAAATCTGCTGTTAATTTAGCAGGTTTTTATATTTTATTGTTTTTTTAAATTTTTCTAAATGAATAAGATTTGATAGAAGGAAAGAGCTTTCCGGTGCTAATAAAGAAAGGAAGGCGTTGAATTCAGATCAGTATATTGCTTGCGATAACGCGCTTTTTACTATCCGGTCGAATATGTCTTCCGGAATGACAACCTTGCGGTTGCTTTTGCACCACGCAAGTACATCTTCAGCTATGATTTGGGAAGTGTTATCAAATTTGCCATCAGGACAAATGATGCGTTCTTTTTGCTCTTCAGTAGGAATCCAGAAGTATGGTAGTGCTGGTACTGGACAAGGCGAATCAGTATTATGAAGAGCATCTATAGCCATTTGAACTTCTTCGGGGGTAGTATCCTCTGGCAAACTTAGAAGGATTTCACCCTCTCCTTGGTCCGGTTTTCCTCTGGAATTGACAAGGTGCGGTTCCAAGTCTTTGATGGTGCTGAATGCTGCTTGCCATGTCGTTAGCCCCATCGCCTTTGCCATGTCTTGCATGATTTCCTCCTAAAAGCCTTTCTTTGTGAAGATATTTTTATGCTAATAAAATGTTTATATTATGTCAAATTTTAGGGTATATATTTTTCGTATATAAGCAAAATTATTGATTTGTAATTATTGTTGTGTTAAGGTAGTTTTATTGTTTTTCAAGGAAACGCACATTAGAAAGGATGGGTAATGATATGGGCTATGAGCTTAATGAGGCAGCTGAGGCGCGTGCCAGTAAGGCAGCGCAATCGATTCGCAAACACTTTGATTTGGGAGGGGACAAAGTACCGGCAACCATTGCCGTCTTCTTCACTACTGAGCTGGATCAACACGTCGAGTGGGAAGAAGACAATCCCACAGTGATGGGCTTCGACCTAATTAAGGGCTTTGAAGCTCTGGGGGAGCTTGGGAAAGTCAAAGGACATGCTAGGCAGCTTTTCCTCAACACAATGGGAGAAAAAAGAATTTGGAGAGTGAGCGGTCGAATCCATCTCAATGAAAATCCAATGAATCCTGGGCCAGTCGTTGCCATGGTCAGACTGCAAATCGATATGCTCTGCAAGCTTGGCGTCAAGACCTTTATTCTTTTGAGTGCTGTAGGCAGCACTACGCCGACTGTGATGGTTGGTCAGATCGGTGTTATTCAGCACTTCTTGAGTGGCGGCGGTCCTTTGACCGGCTGTTCTGGTGAATTTCCCATGATTGAAGAGGCGCTTTGTCCCGATCTTCAGCGAATTGCCTTCGAAGAAGCTGCACTATTCCAAGCTGTGCCGGTTATCCACTTCTTCTGGCATGGCCCCCACGTAGAAAGCCCTGAACAAAAAAGGCTTTTGGCCAGCTGGGGCGCTCACGTAGTAGGCATGAGCAATCAGCCAGAAGCAGATGCGGCGGCGCGACAGGATGCAAAGGTATTGAGTCTTGGTTATGTGACTAATGGTTATACGCACTCACATGATGCTGTCATTAATGCTGTTGGAAAGTATGGATCCGATTGGATGGGTCATCTCAGCAGAGTTGTTGCTCATATAAACGCCTAGAGTGGCGTCATTTCCAACCAAACCCGTCCCGAAAAAGAGCCGCTTACGAGGAGGATTCGTGGCTCTTAATTTCTCCCCTTTAAATTTTTATTTATTTTTCTAATAGAAAAGCCTTTTTGAAGGTTTTTTTAATTTGTGTTTTTCCTTCTTATTACTTCAAATTAAATTAAAGGAATAAGGGGGAAGATAGGGGTTTTGAACCGCTATCAAAAGGAGGAAAGGACAGGTTGCTTTTTATTTTAGTTTTTTTAGGACTGTGGACTATCCTGCGGTCTTGGGTTTGGGCTTTGCATTGCGGATCCTATAGGCCAGGAACAGGCCGATGATCGCAAACGGCACCATAGCGATCGGCCAGCCGTACCAGTTGGATAAGACAGCAGCAGCTTCTGTTTCGCCCTTGGGCAAGATGTTGGCGTACAGAATGGCTTGTGTGGCCGTACCGGCATACACAAATCCGTCGATAATGCCTACCGCCACACCTACATTTTTAACTCCGCCAAAATCCTGACTGGCAACACCAGACAACATTCCATGCACGCCAATCACGCACAAGGACATGAAAATGACTAGCCATCCTATCATGGGCGAGCCCAGCATGAAGCACATGGCTGCGCTGCCAGCGAGCATGCCGAGGTACAGCAGCGCTGTCACTGGTCCACGGCGCGCCTTGAAGACGTGGTCAGACAGGAATCCGGCAAACACACCGCCCATGATTCCGGCGCAGCACAGCAGCAGCCCCCAGTTCTCGTAGACAAAGTCTGTCCTGAGGTGAAGCGTGGCATCCATCGATTTGGCAAAAAACCGGTAGAGCTGCATGATAGCTTGTCGCAGGAACCCGCTGCAGAATTCGATGCAAGCGATCATGATGATCACGGGATTGGTGAACATTTTCTTGAACACCTGCATTGCTGGCAATAGCGGCGAAGTATCTCCTGCCGAAGCATCAGCAGTATTGATGTCCTCCAGGCCCTGTATCTCGCTGGGCTTGTTGCGAACCACGAATATATCAATCAGGAACATTGTTCCGAGTGCGATGGCAGGCGCATAAAACGCCCAGTTAGCCGGTGCGAACCCGACAATGGCGTAGCTCCAGTCAAATGCGAAGTAGATGCCCAGTGAGATGAGGATCCCGAAAATGGCGCCAAAGGTACCGCGCTCATCGACGTGGAACCAAGCTGCGTTGACTTTGACGATGGCCACAGCGCCGAAGCTCTGGAAATACATGTTGATTGGATACAACACGACCAGACACCAGAATAAAGTATTCGCTGAGAGCTGGCTGCTCAAATGCATCCAGCAGGCTATGCCCATCAGCAAGTTAGCAATGGCCGCGCCTATTGCACCGACCAGGATGGAAAATCGCCCACCTTTGCGATCGGTAAGGGGGCCATTGATCAGAAACGAAATGCCGTAGACGGCCGTGCCAACACCAAACACCCAGTTGAAATCAGCAATCATGTCTGGACCGCCAATATTTTGGATGGCTGGCTGCAGGTTGTAGCGCCCCCAGTACAAGAACGCGTAGGTGAGCCCCAAAGGCAGCCAATTCAGACCGCGTCGCCAGCGGAAAGTCTTATCCTCCAAATGGGCAAGACCCTTCACCTTGGGCAGACGGGCCCAGACGACGGCTACAACCGCCAGCAGGATCAAAATGGGCATGAACCCTGTATACCAGGGCCTTTCTACTCCTTCTCCCTCAGCCAGAGCTGGAAGAGAAAAAAACATAGCCAGCACAAAAGTTGTAAGTGCTACCCAAACTCTGCGTAGACCTCTCATCTCACTGCCTCCTATTGTGGCTAAAAGGTTAATTTGACCTTACTATACCCCCTTAATCATGTCAATCTACTCCTTTGTTTTCAGCTTATTTTATAGAAATTCATGTTTTAATGATTGACAAATTATCATAATCAACTACCTTAAAAGTAGGGATTTTCAAGGAGGGAATAGCTATGCCTAAGGATAGCGGGACAAAAAGATATAGTGAACCGGAAGCTCTTCGCAGCATAAGTCATTACGCAGAATGGGGTGCTGCTGTAGTGGTTTTGGGCTTGCAAGATGAAGTTGAAGGCATATCAGTAGTACCAGAGCGGTTTCGTGCTTCGTATGATGACGCAGCTCCATATGACGGGGTTCTAAATGAATTAATTTTATATCTTCTGGGAGTGGAACGTGATGGTACTTTTGACAATTATATATGGTTGTCAGAATTTCCGTTTTTGACAAGAGAAATATTCCTAGAAGCTATTAAAAATCTTCGCGGTCAGGGGCATACTGTTTCTGAAGAGGACGAAAAACATTTATGTGGTATTCTCCCTGGCGAGGAAAAAAAGGAGGAAAACGCCAAGCTAATCAGCCGGGAGCTTTGGAGCAAACTCCTTGAATATTTAAGGGAAGAATTCAAAGCGGGGCAAGAGATTGATGAAATAATGGGTAATTAAGTTCATTCCTACCAAGAACACCATCTACTTCATTGTATATTTATAAGATATTATAAATATACAAAGGAGATTTAGAGATGGTGTTTTTTGATTCTTATTTCCTTTTACTCCTATCCAACCAGATAATAGTTCTTTGGTGAATTTTATGGGGTAATTTTAAAATTATTTCATCTTTATTTCCACCATGGACTGATTCTACAGAATTTTTATTTTTAGCCAAAATTAATTTATCAATTTTTACTTCATATTCGTCTTCTGGCGTCAAAATATTTACTCTCTCTCCTTTATATATTTCATTTATAATTAAAAATTTACCAGCGTACTCATCAATTTTTTTAATTAGTTTCCCAGCGAAAATATGAGGCGTATCTATTTTGCCATGGGTAGCGGTTTGTCTGGGCGCGCCAAAGAAAAATCCTTCATCAAATTTTCTTTGATTTGATTTTTCTAATTGTTTTTTAAGTTTCTTAACTTCTTTCTTATAATTTTTAGAATTATTTTTAATTAGATCCAAAGCTTTTCTGTAAGCCTTGGTAACTTGCGCTACATAAAATTCGCTTCGGCCTCTACCCTCTATTTTAAAAGAGGAAATACCAGCCTTAATAAGCTCTGGCAGATATTCAATCATGCACATATCATTAGCATTGAAAATATAGGTGCCATTCAAATCTTCTTTAACGGGAATTTTAATGCCCGGCCGCATAAATTCTTCTAGTTCCCTGTATTGCCAGCGGCAAGCATTCTTACAAGTGCCAATATTAGATCGGCCTTGGTTAGACAGGGCGGCAGTCAACATGCATCTTCCAGAGTAAGCCATGCACTGAGCGCCATGGATAAAAGTTTCTAGCTCAATATTTTTAACTTTACTTTTAATTTCTTTGATTTCTTTTAGGCTGCATTCTCGAGCTAAAATTACTCGTTCTGCACCTAAGTTTTTCCAAAAATTTACGCTTTCAATATTTAAAGTATTAGCTTGAGTAGAAATATGAATGGGAATATTTGGCGCTATTTTTTTTGCTAATACAAATACTCCCGGATCAGAAATTATAAAAGCATCAGGCTTAATTTTCTTTAATTTTGTTAATGCTTTTTTAATAATATCTAAGTGATGATTATGGGCGAAAATATTTAAAGCAATGTAGACTTTCTTTTTATTCTGGTGGGCATATTTAACTATTTTCTCAAGTTCTCTCATATCAAAATTATCCCTATATGTACGGAGAGCAGTAATATTTGTACCACAATATATAGCGTCTGCTCCAAAGTCTAGGGCATATTTAGCTTTTTCTAGGGAACCGGCAGGAGAGAGTAATTCAGGTATTATTTTAGTCATATTTATGTTATTCAGTGTATAGTGCAGGGGAATAAAATACAATATTATTAGTAGGCAATGATAAATTATATACCGTTACCACCACTGCTCCAGCGAGGTGTTCCCACCGAGCGGAAGTCCGTAGGAATAATTTTTTAAGAAAAAACGTTTAGGGCAGAATAAGAGGCTAAGACGTATTTCTAACTAATATTGCATTACGCGCTCTATCCTTCGGTGAGGACACCTCGGGTAAATGTAAATTATATAAAAATTATTTTAAAATAAGGCATTTTAAGCCTTATTTTGCTTAAAAAGCATATTTTTATATATTTTAAATGACCTAAAAATTTGACAAATAATTAATATAATGTAATATATAAATATAATTGAATAAATAATTCTCTAAAATCGAAAAAGACAGCTGGAAAAGGTGTCTTTTTTAATGGAAAGATTAAATAAGAATGGAAAATATTCCGCGTACAAAATTAAATTGTGTTGGTTCTCTACTATTAGCAGCTAAAAAATTTGGCGTTAGAGTAGAGCTAATACATAAAGAAAAAAGTTTAAGGATTTTCCATAAAAATGGAAAAGATATTTTTGTTAAAGAGACCGTTCCTGATTTGAATAGCTATGTGTCATCTAAGATTATAGCCAATAAGGCTTTAACTAAATGTATTTTAGAAAGAAATAATATTTCTACCCCTCGGGGATGGATTATGAAAAATTTTAAAAAAACATTAAGCATGGTTGATAATGGAGAAATAAAGTTTCCTTTAGTTGTAAAACCGCTAGATGGGAGCCAAGGGCATGCAGTGGTTGTAGGTATAAAAAATAAAGCATTTCTTACTAAAGCGATTAAAGAGGTATACAAGTATAATCGCCGCAAGAAAGGCCGGCCAAATTCTTTTTTAATTGAGGAATATATGCCTGGTGATGATTACCGTATATTAGTTTTAGATGGC
>JBDRCS010000071.1:0-5100 GCA_043821615.1 Patescibacteria group bacterium | reverse complement strand
GCCAGTGGTCACGCTGTTAATTATTCCCATAACGGCAGTGTCTAAAAAGTTGCCTTTGGAAAGTGAAAGAGCTTTTTTCCAGGCATTCCAGGGAGTCAGATTTTTTAAAACAATTAGCCTATCAGCATAGATGGAAATCATGGCGAGAAATATAAAAAAGGTAAAAAGGGCAATGACTGTTGGAAAAGCAATAAAGATTCCCCAGAGCACGGTCATAACGGGCGCGCCCTTCATTAAAACATAGGTTAATCCGCAAATAATTGTTAGTAAAATAATGATTGCAAGAGTTATGCCTCCTGAGATAAAAGAAAAGATAATCAAGCTTTTTGTTTTGGCTTTACCCAGGGGAGAGGTATTGGAAAGATCGGTTGGCTGATCGTTTAAGGCTAGTTGAGCGCCCGAGATAAGGGAGGCCTTAGCCCAGTTTTTCATTATCAAAGCCGCCGCAATTCCGATAATGACTATCAGTAATATTCCGCCGGCAAGTAGAGTCCAGGTTAAGGGAGATACAGAGGCAAGCCAATCGCGGAAGATGTTAGCTGATGTGCCTAAAATATCTTCATGGTTCAAGTCCGGTTTGGGGTTATTGTTGCTTCTACTGCTGCCGCTACCGCCGGCGCCGCCTCCGGAGGCAAAGCCACCGGCAATAAGGGCTCCGTAAACCAGAAGCCATCTGTTTTTTTTAACCACTTCAACGGATCTTTTGATTATTATCCCGTAATCAAGCATGAATGACTATTGTCCCGGCAATTTTATCGTGCCAGGTTTGTTTATTCGGATTACCGGGCATGGTTAAATAGCCCAACATGAAGAAAGAAGAGAGTAGTTTTCCGACAAACTCTCTTAAAAAGGCCCCCATATAGCCAATTGGTTCGCTGGAATCCATTTTGATGACGCGAATTTTCATGATCATTTTTCCCGGGGTGGCGCCTTTTTTGCCGATAAAATAGATATAGTAAGCAAGGTATATGGTAATAGTAATTAGTTGACTAAGCGCGGAAAGGGCAAAAAAACCAGCGCTGGGTGTTCCCTGGGATGTTTGGCCAAGAAAAACAGAGCCAATTGTAAAGGGAATAGATATAATTCCTACCGTAGCGCCGGTGATCATTCCATCAAAGACGACTGCCCAAAATCTTTGCCAAAAAGTGGCAAAAACCGGCGTGGTTGGCGATTGAGGCGGCTGGACATAGGTCGGATTTGGCGGCGCCGGATTAACGGCCGGGTTTACTGGCGGTACCGATGGTACCGGTGGTGGTGCAGAAACCGGAGGGATATTAGGATTGGCAGGAGTATCCATATTTATTTAGCTGAGATTTTGTTTAAAGACTTAAGATAAAATTTTCCACCTTTGGTCAGGGCAAAGAATACAATGGCTGAAATACCAAGGTCAGACAAAATTTGCACAATAAGGCTGGCATAGCTGATTACGGTTTGCCCGGTTTGATCAATGCTTTGGAGTCTGGAAGGGAGGTACATCAATATCACGGCTACCCCCATTATTGAACTGAAGGCGAAATAAAAAGCTGATGTTTTTAGACTGAAATCCTTGTTTAACAGAAGATTGGTTTTTTTGGTATAGAAATAGCTAACTATCAATGCCAAAAATATGGAAAATCCACTGGAACGGCTAAATGGTGGTATAAAAGCCAAAACAATTTCTACAATAAAAAATGTAAATGACAAAAGCAGGGGTGAGGTATAAATTTTACTTAGTTTTATTGAGTTGTCAGAGGAAACTACCGGTGGAGACTGAGGAGATGGGCTGGCAGGGTTAGGGGTAGGAGAAATGGGGGGCGTTGTTTGATTGTTATTCATTTACATTTAATGTTAGTAAATTGTTGCTTTATTGTCAATAGGGTTTGTGCTATGCTAAACTGAAATTATGGAAAATAGATCGTCTAATCCAATTGGTTCATTAGTGGGCATTCTTATCTTTTTAGGGTTTATAGGCTCTTTCTTGGCTCGAGTTAACATTATTTCCGGTGTATCTCTTTTCTTCTGGATTATAGCGTTGCTGGCATTAATCTTTTTTGTCGGAGGTTTAAGAATCATTGATCAGTATGAGCGCGGCGTTGTCTTGACGCTGGGAAAATACACTGGTACAAGACAGCCGGGATTAACCTGGCTTTTGAACGGTTTTCAAAAAATGATAAAAATTGATATGCGTATCACGACTACCGATATTCCCCAACAAGAAGTGATTACCAAAGACAATGTCCCTATTGGTATCAATGCGGTGGTGTATTTTCAGGTTCAATCAGCAGAGAATGCAATTTTGAATATTAAAGATTATACTCTTGCTGTTTCTCAATATGCCCAAGCGGCCCTGCGTGATGTTATCGGAGGGATCGAGTTGGATCCATTGCTTTCGGAAAGAGAAAAAATAGCGGAAGAAATTCAAAAAAACGTCAGTGCTGCGACTCAATCATGGGGGATTTTGGTAACGGATATAAAAATTCAAGATATAGAACTTCCGGCTGATATGAAGCGCGTTATGGCAAAACAGGCAGAATCAGAGAGAGAGCGGCGGGCTATTATTATCAGAGCTCAGGGAGAGTTCCAGGCCTCCGAGCGTTTGGCTCAAGCGGCTAAAGTTCTTAGCTCTGCTCACGGCGGCATCTCAATGAGAACTTTGCAAACGATAGAGAAAATCAACCCGGACCCCTCAAAAACAGTCATCTTCGCTTTGCCGGTGGAAGTGCTGGAAGGAATTAGGGCAATATCCCAGGTAGTTAAACCGAAGTAAAATGACAAATCGAACCACGTTCCAGGCGGAAGATGTTTTTTCCATAGTTGGCAAAGGAACAATTGTTACAGGAAAACTCATAGAGGGTGTTGCTAGAAAAGGAATGACAACCGTTATTAACGGTAAGCGTGCTCAGATATTGGGTATAGAGCTTTTTAGAAAAACTTTCGAAGTACTAACCCCGGGAATGTCTGCAGGACTACTGCTTAACAATATTGATAAATCCGACGTTGTGGCTGGCTCCGTCTACGAATTTAACTGAAAGGAGTCACTTAATCTCCTTTAAAAAATTTTCCGCTAATCGAACTGTCTCAACGCTTGGCCGATAAAAATTTTTCCAAACGACTACAATATCGGCATCGTTAAAAATTGCTCTCTGTACCTCTCGGATAGTATCCCCGCCGGCCACAGCGACTAAAACATCGTAGTTTCCCTTAATCTGTTTTATTTGATAAAAAGGGATTTGTTTTTCTTTTGAAAATTCACTTTCATCAACGCCCCGATGCAACATTACTACACCAGGGAGTTTTTTTAATTTTTTCAAAACCGCGAGAGCACTTTCCACATTCATCATATCAACCATTGAATCAAGGTTGAATTTTTGGCATTCCTCTATAAAACTATCAATTGTTTCAATGGGCGCAACCCCAAGACAAGTGGATGCATTGGCGCCGGCAGCAGCCATCATTTCCACTTCGCGTGCCGCTAAATCCGCGCATTTATTGTCAGCAACTATGTAGGTTCCGGCGGGAGCCATTTCTTTTATTTGCGAAATAGCTTCTGTCCCGTATATTTTTATTAAAGGCGTTCCCGCTTCAATTAAAATTCTATCGGAAACCGGAAGTTGTGAAATAATCTCTCTTGCTTCTTCAAGGGTACTATTGAGAGCTATATGAAGATATTTTTTTCGTTTTTCTAAAATCATACTTGTGGTGAATTTATTGAACCATTATTTAACCAATTTTAAAAATTCCCGGGCTAAATTGGCGGTATTTTCCGGTGCTTCATAAAAGGAGCGCCAGATTACGGCAATATCCGCATCGTTAAAAAAAGTTCTGATAACATCGCGCGGCGTTTCCCCTCCGGCAACGGAGATTAAGACCTTTCCATAAGTTCCTTTTATCCGATGAATTTGGTCATGCGGGATTTGTTTTTCTCTGTTTCTTTCGTTTTCATCTACTCCGCGATGTAAAACAACTATGGTGGGAAGTTTTTTTAATTTTTGTAAAATTTCAAATGGAAATTCAATATTCATCATGTCAATCATCGAATCAATATTAGTTTTATCGCATTCTCTAATAAATTCATTGATGGTTTCTATCGGCGCTAATCCTAAACAGGTGGCGGCAGAGGCGCCGGCAGCAGCTACTGCTTCAACTTCTCTTGAGCCCCGATCCATGCACTTTAAATCGGCAACGATATATCCCGGTTTTTGCATTTTCTCACTCCACCAATTTTTTAGCGCGGCTATGCCCATCGTTCCATATTTTTTAACCAGAGGGGTTCCTGCCTCGATAATTATTTTTTCAGAAGCAGGAAGCATGGCAATCATATTTTTTACTTCATCAAGAGAACGGTTAAAGGCTATTTGAAGATATTTTGATCTTTGATTAAGCATAAATATACACCAGCTTTTATAATTTCATTATATCTGATTTTTGATGGATTGTTCAGGACACTATCCAGACAAACCCGGTTTGATATAATAAATCAATGGAAAGATTACGTCAATTAAACAATTTGTGTTATTATATTGCAGTGTGACTACTTTATTAATAATTTCCGTAATTTTTGTTAGTTTTTTTCTTGAAAAAATCTTTATAGAAAAAGACAAAAAGAGTGAAAGAGTAAAAATGTCTGCATCTTTCAGAATTATAATTTTAACAGTAGTATTTTTTGCAATAGCTTAATGAAAAATATACTTAGGACTATTTTATTGTTGTTTATAATTATTTTTGTGTTGTATATTATTATGTTTATCCTTGTAATGGAGACAGGTTGGGGATTTCGTGCTTTTCATCAACCTTTTTTTCCGTGGTTACGGTACGATGAAATAGTCCCTCTTAAATAAAAAGGGCGATAAATTTAATATCCAAAAAACTCCCTATAGCTACGTTCGCAGGTGGTTCATTTTAGGAATGGTACTGATATTTGGAGCGATGGCGGCCATTGCCTCAAGCATTGTTAAAACACTTGAATTACCAAATACATTCTATTTAGCCCTTTGTGTTCCCTATTTAGCGATTCTATATTATTTGGTTGGATTAGAATATGTTCTTAGAAAGCGGCAAAGGCGAGAAGTAACCATTTAATAATGGCATTTTTCTTATTTTTCATCAGACCTGTTTTCTATT
>JBDRCS010000070.1:0-26522 GCA_043821615.1 Patescibacteria group bacterium | reverse complement strand
CTTCATCGGAAACACGGCCTAGGAATTCAATATTAGGCCTAGCTCTCTTTTTTAATGCCTCCATTTCCGGTCCGTCACCGTAAATTTTCAAGGGTCGGCCCAGCCTATTGAAAGCGTCTATAATAAGATCGTACCTTTTATAGGGAACAAGCCTTCCGCCGGCTAAAAAATAATCTTTGGGCTGACTAATAAAAAACTTGCGCGCTTCTACAGGCGGATGAATAATGTCACTTTTACTGTTGTAATATTTTTGAATGCGGTCCTGAACAATGCGTGAATTGGCAATATACTGATCTACTCTTTCAGCGGCCAGCCTGTCCCAAACGCGAACATTACTGAGATACCAAGGCAAAACTTTCTTGATTATGCTGGAAGCACCAAGCTCTCTGAGATAGGAATGGGTGTCTGACCACAAAAATCTGGTAGGCGTATGGCAATAGCATATATGTAAAGTTTTTGGCTGAGTAATGACGCCTTTGGCAAAAGCTGAATTTGAAGAAAGGACGACATCATAATCCATAAGGTCGTAATTTTCTACGGCCGAAGGCATGAGAGGAAAATAATATTTATATTTACTCACGCCAAAAGGCAGCCTCTGGATAAAAGAAGTGCGGATATCCTTGTCATGAAAAACTTTGTTTGAGTTCTTTTTATTATGAACCAAAACATAAGTTGGCGCGTCCGGCCAAATTTCATGAAAGGCTGCTAACACCTTTTCCCCTCCTCCATCCTGGACAAGATGATCATGTATTAATGCAATTTTCATAATTATAGTGCTTCCCTCCCTTTAATCATGGCAAACGGAGTCTTTATCATTATGTAAAAATCCAGCCACAATGACCATTTTTCAATATAGTATGTATCCAGCTTGATTTCGTCTTCAAAGGAAAGGTCAGAGCGTCCGGAAATCTGCGCCATGCCTGTAATGCCCGGTTTGACTGACAAAACCTGGAGGTGGTTTCTTTTATAATTTTCCACTTCGCGCGGCTGATGAGGGCGGGGGCCGACAATGCTCATGTCGCCTTTGAGCACATTAAAAAATTGGGGCATTTCATCAATGGAATATTTACGGATAAATTTCCCAACTTTGGTTACCCGGGGATCGTCCTTGATTTTATAAATCGGACCTTTTCTAATGCTTTGTTTTTCAATTAATTTCTTTTCAAATTCAAGATTGTCATTTTGATTGGCAAATTGCTTGCCAATGGAATACTCGGCTTTCATGGATCGAAATTTATAAGTATCAAAAATCTTTTTTTCATTACCCACTCTTTCATTTTTGTAAATAATCGGGCCTTTGGATTCCAGCCTAATGGCAATGGCCGCAATAAGCATTATCGGAGAAAATAAAATAATCAGGAATATGGAAACGATAATATCGATAATTCTTTTTAAAATTCTGCCCCAGCCTTCCAAAGATGTACGCTTTACCTCAATCAAAGGAATGCCGGCTAAGGTTCGCGTTTCAATATTTGCAGACTGGGCCTCAAATAAGCCAGCAGCATAGCGATAGACAATATTATGTTCATTGCAAAATTCTATTAAGCGAGAAGCCTCTTCCTTGGGCATGCTTGGGTTGGCCTGAATAATTTCATCAAAACGTTTGACTCTGAGGATTTTTGCGAGCTTGTCCCTGATATCGCCGGTGAAAGAATCGCATCTTTCCACTATTTGCATGCCTAATCCCTTGTTTATTTTTATCTCTCTTTCCAGGGCACGGCTAATATTTCCTTCGCCAACTAAAACCACTTTTTGCAGACCAATGCCTTTTTCAAATAATTTTCTTTGAATATAGAGTACGGCCAAACGGGCCAAACTAACAAAGGCAATAGAAAAAACCCAGGCCATAAGAATGATGAACCGGGATGAAAATAACTCCCTATCAAAGAAAGTGAGAATGATAATGATCATTACACCAGTAGAACAGGCGAAGAATATTTTTCTAAATTCGTCTACTATTCTACGGGTTCCTTTTAGATTATAGAGCCCGGCTATGGCAAAAATAATTTGCATAGCAATGGATGAACCAAAAATTATTAGAGCAAAGTCTGTCCATGGCATTTCATAAATGACCGGTACATAGCCTGAGACAGCTTCTCCAAAACGCAAAAAATAAGCAGCAAAGCCTGCTATTACCAGCATTAAGAAATCGATTGGTACTAAAATAACGCCAAAAAATAGTTCAGCTTTTTTCTTCATAAGAAGTATTTTTTAAAAAAGCCCCAGGGGGGCACCCGCCCTCGTCCCCTAACGGGGACTCCGGCGGGCAGGCCTAAGCAAGCCTGTAAGCCGAATTCTGTCAAAGGATGATTATCTATCTTGGCCTGATGTTGCCACCAAGCTCATGCGAGCTACCTTTCCTACAAATGTAGAAATTCTTGCTCTTGCACCAGACAGGGTTTACCACGAATCTACTGTCACCAGTAGTCGATCCCGTTTTAACGGGAACTTTTCACCTTTCATCCCGCAATGCGGAACTAGTATAGTCTCTGTGGCACTTTCCCTGGGTTTAATGGATGTTCAGAAATCTATAGAATTTCTGGTCACCTTTTATATCCCGGTCGGTGTTACCGACTGTCATTTTCCCCTTTTTAAATTAGGGGGTGTTCGGACTTTCCTCCCCTCTACTCCGCCAAGGCTTCGTAGGAGGGCAATCATCTAGCTTACTTAGGCGGGTTTATACTAACCCAAACAGGTCAATTTGTCAAGGTAATTTAATCTATAAAAAAACCCTCAAAATAGAGGCCTTTTTTCTTTCAAGCATTAATTAATAATTTCTATTGAAAACTTTAAAAATTATCTTTTAAATTGGAAAGTTCTCCTTAAGGCTTCGCTAGACACTTCCGGCGGCCTTGATGTATCTTTATATATTTTATCAACAAACTGCTCCATATATTCTTGAGAAACTGTTTGCCAATAGCGCAAAGGATAGGGCTCGACCGTATCAGCTGAAATTTTTCCTTCGTGTTCCGCATCAATAATTTCATGCGAGACCAAACTTTCCTTAATAAAATCCTTAACTTCTACACGATCCATTTCAGGTTCCAGATCTATGCCTTGTCTTTTTAACTCATGCAACATCCCCAAAGCCCAGCCCCAGGCATGGCGTTCGTTTTTCACTTCATCCTCCCTAACTCCTTCAGTTCCTCGATCTAATACTACGGCATGACCGATTTCGTGCAATAAACCAAGCAGAGCGCCATTTTTATCTAAAGGGTCAAAGGTGATAAAAGTCCTATCATAGAAGCACTCTCCCGTGTCTACTGGGCCAACAAAATATGTATCTTCAGGCAAAAATTTATTAAGATCGATTGATTTTCCTTCTTTTGTCTCAATCCTAATCCTGTTAACTTCCGGGCCCCATTCCGCCTCTTCATCAAATTCATCAAGAGTATTATAAGCTACTTGTTCTCCGGTATAAGTAATAATAACGGCTAAATCACCTTTTTTTATAATTAGTTCTTCTTCGGTATTATTTTGATCTCGGGCTTGATTTTCCATAATTTTTAAACTATATATTATTATCCAAAGCTAAATTAACCTGTGCATCGGCTTCAATGTTCTTTTCACGCCGAACATGGGCAAAGCTGTATTTTTTGAAGTTTTGAAGTTTGTTCCAAATTTTTACAAATAATTTTGCTAATTCCGGTTCTTTAACTTTATAATTCTGGTTTAATTGTTCTACTACTAATTTACTGTCTAAATAAAATTCCAAATCTTCAAAACCCATTTCTTCGGCCTTGTCTAAAGCTAAAAGCACAGCTTTGTATTCGGCCTGATTATTCGTGGTTTCACCGATGTATTCATTGTACTCCCCTATTATTTTACCACCCTTATCTTTTATGACGACACCGATACCAGCCGGGCCGGGATTTCCCCGGGCGCCTCCGTCTGTAAAAATAATTGCCTTGTTCATAAATTATATTATAATTTTTTAATTAACATCTCTCCTGTTAATATATCCAACGGGGCCTTATTGTCAGTAAATATTTTATCATTATTAATTTCCGTAAATTCTTTTATATTTTTAGATGAATACTCGAACAATTTCTGCAATCTTTCATCATTAATTATAGATAACTTTTGAAAATCCAGTGATGAATTGGAACAAATAATAATATTATTTCCTGATTTTTCCACTGGAATAGAATAAACATAAGGATAAATACTTTTAACAGTCGATAAAAAGCCATTTAATAAACTTTTATCATCACTAGAATCAATTATGTTCATAGCCATTAACCCATCCTTTGCAGTGTGGCTTCTTACTTCTTGGAAGAATTCTTGAGTAGCTAGGTGCCAAGGAATATGCATTTCGCTGACATAAGCATCTATAACAACTAGATCATATTTTTTTTCTTCTTTTTGTAATAATATTCGGCCATCCCCCTCTACTATATCTACATCTTGCTCTCCAAGATGCATGTATTCGCGAGAAACCTTAATAATGGCCGGATCAATTTCATATCCAGTTAGTTCAAAATCAGGATAAAATTCATTGTATTGTCTGCTAACGATGCCACTGGCAAGACCAATTATTAAAGCATTGCCTGATTCAATATTTTTAAGAACAGGAAGAAGATTAAAATAATCGTAATATCTGTCTGTGAGGATTCTATCTTTACTATATATGGACTGGCTTCCAAATCCACCTTCTGTTACTAAACGAATTTGATTTTCTTCATTAATGACTTGAATATAGTTATAATCACTTTCATCTTCATAAATAATCTTTTCATTTTCTTTTAGGGGCTTATCTCCCTGCCAAAAAAAAAGAATAACCGGAACGGCAATGAATATGTAGAAAAATAATTTTCTTAAACCAATGGCGGAAATTAATATTAGAAAAAATGAAGAGATATAAATTGTTTCTCTACTTCCCAAAAAGGGAACTAACAATAAGCTAGCGCCAAATGTTCCAATGATACTTCCAAAAGTAGAAAAGGCATATAGCGAACCAGCGATCTTGCCGGCATCTTCAATTTTTTTAGTCGCTAGTCTAATGGCATAGGGAGACACAAAGCCCAGCAAAAAAATTGGCGGAGCAAAGAACAAGAGAGCAGTTATGAATGAACCTATGATTACAGCTAAAATATAACTATTTCCAAAAATAAGATTTAAGTTTAAATCTGAATACATTAATTGAAAGAAAAATGGAATAAAAGCAATATAAACTCCAGCAACCAGAACATAGTAATAAAGATGATTTTTATTTGGATGTTTGTCCGCCACTCTCCCACCTAAATAATAACCCGCCGTCAGGGCAATTAAAACAATGCCGATAATATTTCCCCAAACAAAAATTGAGCTGCCAAAAAAGGGCGCCATCAGGCGTGAAGCAGCCATTTCCAGGCACATGACTGCGGCACCGCAAATAAAAACAAATAAGTATAAAAAATAAGTTTGTTTTTTACTCATCCAAAATATTTACATCAATTAATTTGCACTGCAATTCCCGGTTACCGTTCCATTCGTTAACATCCAGGTCAAAAACCACATCCAGCCTGGTATCCATGGAAAGCTTTTCTTCCAGATGGCCGAAGCCAAAGGCAATGAATTTCATTCTTTTTCCTGTTTCGCTTTCTAAAACAAGTTTTAAGTGATTATTTTGCTTGCCCACAGTTTGCATTTCATATACTTTAACATTTTTGGATAAAAAATTAGGGCGCCAATTAGCTTCGCCATAAGGCTCAAACTTTTCAAGCTGTTCGTATAATTCCCAGTTTATATCCTCCAATTTGATTTCCGCTTCTATAGGAACTGTTTTCCTCAGATCTTCATCTTTTAATTTGGCTGCCACCTTCTTTTCAAAACATTCTTTAAACTGGTCAACGCTTACACCTTTTGCCAAAGTGAAGCCGGCTGCCTGAGAATGTCCGCCAAAGCGGGAAAATAATTCCTCACATTCCTGCAGAGCCTTAATAAGATTGAATTGCTCAATGGAGCGGCCTGATCCGGTTAGCTCGCCCTCGTTTTCCGTAAAAATAATTGTAGGCTTGTTTTCTTCATCGGCAATTTTTCCGGCCACTATGCCCACCACTCCCAGGGGCCATTCTGCCCCGAATCCATAGAGGCTTTGATTGTCACGCTGAAGGTCAATTTGGGCGGCAACTTCTTTTCTTATTTTTTCACAAATTTTTTGGCGGTCAACATTGGTTTGATTTAGTTCTTCCACTTTTTCACGAGCCTCTTCCGGATCTTCGGTCATTAATAAATTGTAGGCGACATTGGCGTGATTTAATCGTCCGGCCGCATTAATGCGGGGGCCGATGCGAAAGGCAATAAATTGGGTGGTAATCTTTTCACCTGGCTCTCTTCTGACGGCGTCAATAAGAGCCCGGATTCCCAATCTTTGCGTCTTGTTTAAAACTATTAATCCGTATTTTAAAAGAGTGCGGGTTTCCGATTTAATGGGAATGCAATCAGTGACAATGGAAATGGCCACCAGGTCCAGCAACCACTTTTCAAAAGCTTCTCCCAGATCCTTTTTCCGAATGATTGCCTGGGCAAATTTAAAAGCCACGGCCGTGCCGGAAATCTCCTTTTCCGGATATTGTTCATCTTTAAGAGCCGGATCAATAATGGCGAACGCTTTTTCCGGCAATGTAAGGGGCTGATAATGATGGTCAGTCACAATAACATCTATGCCCTGAGAGGCCAGGTATTCAATTTCTTCCGCATTGGAGATGCCACAATCTACAGTAATAATAAGATCAACCTTATTGTCTGCGAATTTCTTTGATGCCTCCATGTTAATGCCATAACCCTCGGTTTGCCGATGCGGAATGTATGTGTCTGTATTAACAGCTCCAAGCTCCTTCAAGGTGTTCATTATGATGGCTGAGGAACAAACTCCGTCTGCATCATAGTCTCCGTGAACTAATATTTTTTCCTTTTTTTCCACTGCCTGCAATAAGCGCTGAACGGCCTTTTCCATGTCTCTAAATAAAAAAGGATCATGCTGACCTGCAATAAAATCCGGGTTTAAAAATTGTTGGATTTTTTCATCCGTATCCAGGCCGCGATTATATAAAAGCTGGGCAATAATCGGATTGACTTCGGGAAATTTATTTATAAAATCTGAGGGAACAACTTTGGCTGGTTGCCATTTATTTTGCATATATATATTGAATTATATCCTGAGGATACCTTTTTCCCCGGCGATAGTCCTTAATTACTTTTTTTAATTCGCTGTGGCGGCAGGATTCATCCGGCATTTTAAAAATATCGTGCATATCAAACAATTTTACCTCTAAAATATTCTTATGCTGGGGCCGGAGCTCGCCGCTGAAATGACGGACTGTTAATATTTTATAGATAAATCCATGGCCTTCTTCTGCCATAAATTCATGCTGAATTCCAACCAGACTGTCTACATCGCCTTCAATGCCGGTGTCTTCTTTTAATCCCCTTAAAGCGGCTTCTTCCACGGTCTCATTTATCCTCAGTGTTCCCCCGGGCAGGCCCCAGCGGCCGTAATATTTTTCCCGGGCATCCTGCACCAGAACAATTTTTTTATCTATTTCAACCACACACATAGCCACTACTTTAAATTTTTGATCCCTTTTACCTATTTCCAAATTATAAGCCATTTTTTTGAAGATAATGCTTAAGTTTTCTTATTAATACTTTTTGATTTTTATGGCGGGAATACTTTATGCCCTCATCCAGGCTGACCCACAAATATTTGGTGTGCTCTTCAGACAGTTTGACTTCGCTATTATTTACGCGCCCCAGATAAAAAACATTCATTTTTTTTATTAAATTACCGTGTAAAATAAACTGGTATCTGAATTTTTCCACAAAATTCTCATCAACTTCCAAATCCGTAATTCCGGCCTCTTCCTCAATTTCTCTTCTTAAGGTTGAAATCTCTTCCTTTTCTTCACCAGGCTCCACTTTGCCTTTGGGAAACTCCCAATAACGATTTCTTTTTTGAAACATTATTAACACCTTTCCCTGGGGATTTAAGATGATCGCACCAACACTTTTAACGTGTTTAACCGGGTATTTTTTTTCCATGATTTGCTGAGGATCAATATCTATCTTTGAAAATATCTCTTTTTCCAAATTTCTTAAGCTAGCTAATATTTCATCTGATTTATCGTCTACTTCCTTAATTTTCCATCTTTTATTGCCTAAATAGAGCCGGTCTTCAATGGTAACTACTTCGTCGTTATTTATTCTTTTGTCTGCATAATTTACCACTTTTTTCTCCCAGGTGTCCAGTTTTTCCGGAGACAGCAAATAATCCATGCGGTGCGCTAAAATGACCTCTGCCATTTCAGGATATTTTTCTCTTAATATCTCATAGTTTACTTCGGCATGGTGTTTATTTTTTAAAGCCCTGTCTTCCACCTGCTCAGGTATTCTTATAAGATCGTGTAATAAACTGGCCCTGTCTACCAGATCAACATCAATGTCTATGCCGGCAGCCTTTAATTTGTTAGCCAAAAGCACGGCCACATTGTTTACCTGGCGACAATGGTCTTGGACATTTTCCGGAGTATGATATTGTTCGTAGAGGCGAAGACACTCCTCTTTACTGGGGAGATTCATGTTTCAAGTATAACATTGTTCCAGCGACCACACAAACAGGAATATAGACCATATTTACCAAAGGAATAAACATTCCTATACCAACTGCTCCTCCAAAAGTAAAAGACGATAATTTTTGAGAAAATATTATTTGCCAGCGTTTTTTGAAGGAAATATGGCGACGAGCCATGGAATAATCCATATATTGAAAACAAAATAAATAAAAATTCAGGACAGACGCCGCAATAATATAAAGAAATAAGCCGATTGGCTGGGGTATAAAATTTAGTAAAAATATAATTACTTGGGCAAGACCGAATAAAAAGAATTTTATGGTTTCTTCTATAATGGTCCTTTTGATATCCCCTGCCAATAATTTGACGGTGATTTTTTCTTTTGCCTGAGGACCTAAAATTAATTCCTCGGTTTTGCGGGACAGCATTTCATTGAAAGGCGCGGAAAAAATATTGGCCATCATGGTAATTAAAAATATGATTGCTACTGTTAATACTATTACAGCAATAATTTTAAGAAATATTACCAAGGCGGCAATATACCAGGCGTCGCCGGTAATAAACCAGCCTTCCAATTTATTGAATAAAAAAATACCGGACCAAATTCCGAGAACTAAAAAAGTGACAACATTGATAATCATGGGAACGATGGCATAGTGCCACACAGATCTATTTTTAAAAATAAAACCTACCGCTTTCAAAGGTAGGATAAAAGATTGATGAGGTTTTATTTTAGCGGTCATTTCTGATTGCTTCAGCAATTAATGGTGCTACTGATAAAACTTTAATTTTCGGGAGCCTTTTCTTGGGAGGAAGATAGATGGTGTCGGTTACGATAATTTCTCTGATTCTGGTGTTTCTGAGGCGGTCAATGGCCGGGCCGGATAAAACAGCATGAGTGCAGGCAAAATAGATATTTCTGGCTTTTCTTTTTTTCAGCTCTGCCACCACGCCGCACAAAGTGCCGGCCGTATTGATTTCATCGTCGATGATAATAACATCCTTGCCTTTCACATCGCCCACCATTTTTTTAATGATGGCCTTGTCGTGCTCTTTTCTGGTTTTATAAGCTTTGACGATCGGTACTTCCAATTCCCGGGCATATTTCTTGCTTTCCGGCATGGAACCCTTGTCCGGAGCGACGATTACAAAATTATCCAACCTTTTTCTAAGCAAGCGGGAAACAATCACAGGAAAGGCCAATAATTCCTTGCGTTGAAAATTGAAAAACCTTTTGGCCCGGTGCTTGTGCAGATCAAGAACGATTACCTTGTCGACCCCGGCGGTTTTTAACAAATCAGCCACTAATTCAAAGGTGAGCGATTCCCCTTCGGCAACGGTCTTTTCCATGCGGCGATACGGGAAAAAAGGAATGATAGCTACTATTTTTTTAGGCTCCATTGCTTTAAGGGCGTGGATCATTATTAAAAGCTCCATGAGATTGTCATTGCTATTCAGCGAACTGGATTGCATGACGAATACTTTTTTATTCTTTATGTCTTCCTTTATTTGAACATAGGTTTCTCCGTCGGAAAACTTTTTAACTATGGACCGGCCTAATTTGATGCCTAAAAGCTTAGCAACCTTATTGGCAAGGGGCCGGTTTGCATTTCCGGTAAATAAAATTGGTTTTGGTTTTTTGCTCATGAAGAATGCTTTTTTAAACTTAGAGGCAATTGATTGGCTAATTCCGTGGCATTGAAATTGAAGCCGTGGGTTTTTTTAAGATCATTGGCTGCCAGGCCGATGAGGAGTGTGCCTGCCTGAGCCGATAACAACTGGTCGCTTTTACAGGAAAAGGCCGCAATAATACCGGCTAAAACATCGCCGGTACCTCCTTTAGTTTGGCCTTGATTGCCAACACTATTATAATAACATGTTTTTTTATCACAGACAATATCTTTTAACCCCTTTAAAACAATGATTATCCCGTACTTTTTACACATTTTATGAACATTTGCCTGATTCGCGTCTAAATTGAATAATCTTTGAAATTCTTTGCGGTGCGGAGTGAGAATAATTTTCTTGTTTTTAATATTTTTTTTATCCAAAACATTCAAAGCATCTGCGTCTAAGACAAATTTTTTATTGGGAAAATTCTTTAAAATATTGTTCACCTTCTTTTTAACTGCCTGATTAATATTTAGACCAGGCCCCATAAGGACGGCATCAACTTCTCTAATATATTTATTTAACTCTTTGTCGCTAATAAATGAAAACTGAGCTGTCTTTGATTTGACCTCAGAAATTAATTTACTATTTTCCGGTACAGAATTAAAAAAGACCAGATCAATGAAATGGCTGGCCGCCATAATGGAAAACCAGGGAGCGCCGTGATACTTTTTTGAACCGCCAATAATCATGAGAGTGCCGTTATCCCACTTGTGGGATTTAGCCGGGGGTTGGTATAGTTTTTTGAAGATTTGGTTAGGGATTGGTTTCATGTTTTTGTTGACGGAGTGTTAGCTGCGGGCCTCCGTGCCCGTGGTAACACGATCCATACATTGCAATATTTTATTTGGCTCGCCCCAGGCACAGAGGCCTGGGGCTAACCAATTTATTGATAAAGAGGTGCCAGCGCTAGGATGGGTGCCTCCTAATTTTCGTCCTCTTCGTCATAGAGCTTTTTCCGGACTGCGAGCTCGAGAGCTCGGTAGAGCTTGGCCGCGTCGTGGTCGGCTTCTCGCTCGCCGTACTGGCGGCGCTTCAGGCCGATCCTCTCAGCGAGGTTGAGCACGGCCTGAGAGACGAGGCTTAACCAGGGCATGTCCTCCAGGCATTCGACTCGTTCCACGATCGGACTGATCAGCCACACAACATCATCAGTGGCCCCCCAGAGATCGAGGCATTCGTCTACCTCTTTTATATCCAGATTAAGGCCCAGATCACGGTAGAACTGGTGCAGCCATTCAGCACCGTGATGAGGATAGAATACCTTTCGGTTTGTTGCAATACGATAAATAAGGTTCATGTGCGTCCCCTCCTTGCCTAGCGCTGGCATCTTGTGTTTATTTTAGCATATGGGGATAATATTAAAAAGGATTTTAGAAGATTAAGGATTAGGGATTTTTGGTTTTATGAAATAATAATCTAAATTTAAGTTGCTGAAATTAATTATTAGTCCGAGTGGTAAATTGAAATATTTTAGGAGGAATTTAATTTTTAATTTTAATTGATCATCTATTCTATTCGATGCAACTGTTGATAACAGTATTTTATTTTCTATATTAAAAACATAAATATCCATTTCTTCAACAATTTTATTCTCAAGAATTATCCTGGCTTGTTTTTCAAATTTAAAATCTATTCCCTGGCGCCGCATTTCTTCCCAGAAGGAACGGCGATATATACGGTGAAAAAATCCCGGTCCAAAACATCTGTGGATTTCATAGGCAATGGCTAAAATTTTTTCACTTAATTCAGGATATATTAAGTTATCTTTATTATTTAATTGAATTTCAGAATTATTATAGGTCTTAATTTTTTTATTTTCAATATTCCTAAAGTCATTAAAATAATTTGGAAAAGCATTAACTATGGCTGAGCTACCGCCAAAATTAATTAACAAAGCCAAATCCAAATTTGAGGCTTTTAAATAATTAATGGTTTGCGCTTTATGCAAGGGAATTATTTCCGGAACAGCTTTTAATTCCAAAATGATTTTATTTTCAACTATAATGTCCGGCCGAAATAGGCCCACTTTCTTGCCTTTGTAATAAAGTGTCATTTGCTTTTGTCTTTCAACATTTAAATTTGCTTTTTTTAAATTGCAAGCCAGAAATTCCTCATAGGTATTTTCTTTCCAGGCCGGACCCAATTTATTATAAATCTTAAAAACCTCTCCCCTAATTTGATAAGTTAATTGTGAATGTTTCATATATTAAAATTAAAAAATCCTTTATTTTCTAATAATCCTTAATCCTTTTAAATCTAAAATCCATTTATGTAATAAAAAAACGCCCCATTGATATAAGGGCGCCGAATTAACTATAGTCTAACAAATTCTGACTTTCTGTCAATTTATTTAAAGAGGGGTTTTTATTATGGGAAGATGTTGTTTTAGTACGAAGCCGCCAGTGCCAGGAGAATTCTAGTCGTCTTCGTACTCTTTAAACATATCCTCATACAACTCGAGGAAATCCCGAGGTTGAGGCGGTGGTCGATGACGAGAGGTACCATCCGGAGTAAACCGACGTGACGGGTCTTGTGCGTCGTACGCATCGGCAGCTTCCTGGTTCGGATGATTGGATCCAGGGGTTGCAGATGGTTGAGGGGGTGCAGAGATCCTCGGATCTGTTTTCATAGACGCCTCTTTTTCTGACTGAACTCTCCGTGGCACTGGCGAGCTGAAGGAATAATAGCAAAATTGGCTTGATAGTCAATGCATGCAACTATGCAAAGTTATACACATTAAAATCAGGTTTAAAAATATTCCATATCTGTTATAATGTTCGGGACCCTTGAGGGGGTCTTTTATAATGCCTGTTCTTTTGGTTCCAACTTTGCCAAAAGACGGCAAGTTTTATGCTATAGCAATGAGGAGTGGGAGAATGACCTTCTGCAGAAGGCGTTTCGTCCCATCCCCTAATAAAATATTGATTTATTTTGTTGAGGGATTTTATGAAGGCGGAATATCGATATTCCGCCTTCATATTTATTTTGATGAAAAAAATTACAAATTATGACCCAGTTTTTTCTTTTTAGCGCTAAGATATTTAGAGTTGTGCTTATTTGGTTTGATTTTAAGAGGGGTAGTTTTAGATATTTCCAGGCCATGGCCCTCCAGACCCACGACTTTGCGGGGATTATTAGTGAGAAGATTGATGGATTTAATGCCAAGATCTGCCAAAATCTGGGCGCCGACGCCATAGTCGCGCAGATCATCGGCAAAACCGAGCTGGCGGTTGGCCTCTACCGTGTCCAGGCCTTCGTCCTGCAAATTATAAGCGTGTAATTTATTTTTTAAGCCGATTCCCCTGCCCTCCTGGCGCATATATAATAAAACTCCTGATTTATTGGCAGCAATTTTCTTTAAAGCCTGTTCCAGCTGGCTGCCGCAGTCGCACCTTAAGGAATGAAACAGATCTCCGGTTAGGCACTCGGAATGAACACGCACTAAAACCTGATTTTTATTTTTAATCTTGCCCATTACTAAAGCCAGATGCTGATAATTATCAATTTTTGATTCATATAAATATAAATCAAAATCTCCATATTTGGTCGGCAGTTTTGCCTTGAGCGGCGTTTTTATTAATTTCTCGCAAATTTTTTCTTCACTATCTTTAGTATCACACGTTTGTTTTCTGCGACATTTAATTAAATCCTTAATAGAGATAATTTTTAACTTGTGTTTTTTGGCGAACTCTCTTAACTCTGAAAGGCGGGACATAGTGCCATCTTCATTTATAATTTCAACAATAACTCCAGCAGGATAAAGGCCGGCATATTTGGCTAAATCAACAGATGCTTCTGTGTGGCCAGCCCTTTGAAGCACTCCGCCTGGTTTAGCTGATAAGGGAAAGATGTGGCCTGGTTTAGCTAATTCATCAGGCTTAGTCTTTTCAGAAATTAAGGC
Organism: Patescibacteria group bacterium; assembly: GCA_043821615.1. Taxonomy (GTDB): domain Bacteria; phylum Patescibacteriota; class Patescibacteriia; order UBA9570; family JAHJKD01; genus JBDRCS01. Next base: position 12,395 of record JBDRCS010000070.1, on the reverse strand, counting down.
TTTTATTGTTTTGGCACGATCATCAGCAGAAATGCCGGTGGTGGTTCCTTTTTTCACATCTACAGAAACAGTGAAGCCAGTTTCGTGTACGTCTTCATTTAGCTGAGCCATTGGGTAAAGACCCAGCTTCATGAGGCGAGATTCTTCCATGGGCACACAGACTAAGCCCCTGCCCTCTTTTATCATAAAATTTATCGCCTGCGGAGTGACTTTTTCAGCAGCTAAAATAAGATCGCCTTCATTTTCGCGATCCTCGTCGTCTACCACAATTACAAACTTTCCCCTTTTTAAATCCTTTATGGCTTCATCTATTTTGTTTAACATATCCTGAAATCATTATATTTTCATCCAGTTTTTCAACATGGATATTCTTTAGTTTTACTATCTTATCAAGCTGGCCGAACATGGCAAGCTGATCTGAGCCAAAAAGCTCGGGGGCAATAAAAACATAGACTTTATCAACCAGACCATGGTTTAAAAATGAAGTGGCTGTTTCCTGCCCGCCTTCAACTAAAAGGCTGGTGATTTGCTCTTGTCCCAGTTTCTTTAATAGCTTTTTTAAATCGGTCCGATTTTTTGGCAGAATAACAGGGCGGGCATTTTTACCACCTCTGATGCGCGTGGTTAGTTTTGGCTTGTCTTTTTTATAAGTATTGTGCCCTACTAAAATTGCGTCCACGGAATTTCTGATTTTATGAACATATTCTAATGATTTTTTATTAGTAATATATCTTTTTGTGGGATGAGTGATTTTTCCGTCCAGGGAAATGCCCATTTTTAAAATTACAAAAGGCATTTTAGTGCGCATGTATTTTATAAAAGGATAATTAAGCTTTTTTGCTTCTTCTTCTAAAATTCCGGTATCGACTCTAAGGCCGTGTCTTTTTAATTTGTTGGTGCCCTTGCCGTTTATGAGCGGATTCGGATCCTTGTGTGCGATGACCACTCTCTTTATCTTCCTCTTTATAATCTCGTCAACGCAGGGCGGGGTATTGCCCCAATGACAACACGGCTCTAAAGTGGCATAAAGGGTTGATCCTGTTAGATTGTTCCCTTTTTTTATGGCGTCATTAATGGCATTAATTTCTGCGTGGGCAGAACCAAACTTTTTATGATATCCGCGGCCAATGATCTTGTGGTTTTTTACAATCACAACGCCAACTAAAGGATTGGGACTGGTGGCGCCTTCCCCTTTTCTAGCCAAGGCAATGGCCTTTCTGATGTATTGTTCGTCTTTTATTGATTTGTCCATTGCATGTCTGTTATTTCCGACGGATGCATTTCCACGTCAAACGGAAATGGCGTTGGCGTCAAATTTTGGCCGGCTTCCATATCATAAATTAATATCTTATTGGAATCTTTTTGATAAACTATGTATTTGTCACTGGGCGACCATAAAAATACATAACCAAAATCATTAATGGTCTGCATTGTATTTTCAGTTTGAGAAGCAAAATCATAATACATAATGGCGTTGTCCAGAATATACATCAGCTTGTCGCCGGCGCCGTTCCAGAACAAATTATAGTTACCCACTTCTCCTGTATATGGAATTTCTTCTTTTTTATTATTAACCAGATTATAAATCATTAAATTGTTTTTGTCTCCGGAATAATAGGCCAGCTTTTTACCGTCCGGTGAAAGGCTATAACCGTAATAAAGATCATTGCCTTCATCTATTTCCCTGACTTCGGAAATTTTTGTTTTAATGTCTAAATTTAACAGGTTTAAGCTGTTATCTCCCAGCTGAACCTGAGAAACAAATCTTCCGTCCGGGGACAGCACCAGCTCTGTCGGGCCGTGGCCGCCGCTAAATTCGTATTTATATAGCTCTGTCTGCTCATTCGTTTCTAGATCCCATCTTTTAATTATCTGCTCGCCTACCTCAAAATCTGTCCAGCTAAAAATAAGGGAGTTGTCCTGTGGATTGAGGATCCAGTTTTGCGGAGCTGTTTCAAATTCTATAATTTTTTCCGTCTGATTGCCCCCTGAATCCAGGTTTGTCTTATAAATGCGGGCATAGCAGGAGCCATCGGCATTCATGCAGGAGCCGTCAAATTCATCGTAGCCATTCGTAAGAATATAAATATCCCCGGTTGATTCGTTGTATTGCAGGCCTTGGTTGGCACCAATGCTGGAAAAGGTTCCACTGACCGGCCAATCCTCTAGTTCAATCGTTTTCGTGCTGGTCATGGAGTCGGTTTTTAGATTGTAGAGATAAAGATCGACCAGAATATTTTCTTTAGCCGGATTTATTGTTGCGAAAAATAATTCCGGATCAGATATTTCTGCCTGATTAATATTTTCGTTTACATCTTGTGAAAAACAAGACGCACCTAAAAATAGTAAGGGTAATAATAAAATAAATATAATTTTTTTTCCGGCCATTGCCGGATCCAGCCTTTGGCTGGACATAATTTTTTTCATAATCGTTTTATTAACTGCTGCCATGTTAATAATCCCTCTTGAGCGCCCGGCTTCATTACCAAAGAAGAGGCATTGGCAATGGCAAGTTTGATGGATTTGGGAATATTATAATTCGTCTTAATTAATCCGGCCGTGAAAGTGGAGCCAAAGCAATCGCCGGCACCGGTGGTGTCTTTGGGCTGGCCGTGAGTAGGCTTGCCAAAATAGGTTTTAACGCCATCATAAACCCAGGCGCCGCTCCGGCCGTCGGAAATCAGGACCAGGCCCGGACCCCAGGTGAAAATCTCTTCCAGCATTTCTTGAGTTTTCAATTTTTTAGACTTGGGATTTTTAGAAAGCACCAATTCCGTGGCTTCGTCCTTATTTAATATCATGACTTCAATATTTGGCAAAAAGTTGGCCATTTTTTTAAAGCCAGTCTTTATTTGGGTACTGCCCGGATTCCAGGCAATCTTGCATTTTTTCTGACACAGAGCTTTCATTATTTGCGGCCAGGATTCGGAAGCGATGGAAGACACGTAAAACCAATCCGTATTAAACTTTTTTAATTCAGCCGGGGTAACTTGGAATTCCAAATTAGAGCCGTAATATACAAAAACCACATGTTCATTTGTGTTTTTATCCACAATTAAATAAGAAAGTCCGCTTCGATTTTTTTTATCTTTCTGAATTAGTGAAGTGTCCACTTTTTTGGATCCAAGATGCTTGATAATGTCTTTACTGTCCATGTCGTCGCCTGTTCTTACGATGATGCCGGTTTTGAGGCCGAGTCCGCTGAAATTAATGGCCGTGTTGGCTGCTCCCCCGCCAAACATAAAATATACTTCTTCTGATTTTAATTTGGCGCCATGTTCGAAACCAAGCAATTCTAATTTGGTCGGGTCATTTTTGGGATTTTTTACTAACTCGCCTTCATCCGTGTAAAAGACAATGTCTCTTACAGCAGATCCGATTGTGACTATGTCGTATTTTTTTCCAGCCAGAGGCTGGATCCCGCTGTGGCTGGACATATTTTTTTTCATATCTAATTTGTTAATTAATTAAAGTTCTGGAGGTCATTTCTGTAGGAACGGGCAGGCCCATGAGGTGCAAAAGCGTGGGGGCAATATCAGATAAGACGCCTGAGGGCTGAATGCGGGAAAGATCATTGCTTGGCACCTGGGGCCACATTGCTTTTTGCTGAGCCCAGCGTTGGCCCACCAAAATAAATGGCACCGGGTTGGTGGTGTGCTCTTTCATGATTTCACCGGTTTGCAGATTGTACATTTCTTCACAATTGCCATGGTCTGAAGTAATTATCATGGTGCCGGATGTCTGGAGAATGTATTCTGTGAGCTGGCCCAACATTTTATCAATAGTTTCCACAGCTTTTTTAGCGGCTTCTATGTTGCCAGTGTGGCCCACCATATCGGCATTGGCGAAATTCACAACCGCAAAATGAAAAATATTTTTCTTTAATTCAGCAATCAGCTGATCAGTCAGCTCCTGGGCGCTCATTTCCGGTTTTTGATCATAGGATGCCACCTGGGGCGAAGGAATAATTATTCTTTCCTCACCCGGATATTCGTCCTCCTGCCCCCCGTTAAAGAAAAAAGTGACATGGGCGTATTTTTCCGTTTCGGCAATATGCAATTGCTTGAGACCGGCATCGGAAACCGCCTTGGCCAGAGGGATGTTAATTTTTCCGGGGTCAAAGGCAATTTTAACAGGCAGATTTTTTTCATATTCCGTGAAGCTGACAAAAGAAAGGTTTTCCAGATATTTCGGCCTATCAAATTTATTAAAACCGGGCAAAGCAAAGGCCTTGGTCATTTCCCGGGCCCGATCCGCTCTAAAATTAAAAAATATAAGGGCATCATTGGCCTGAACCGTGGCCACAGGCTTATCATTCTCCATAATAACCGTGGGAATAAACTCTTCGTCAAAGACCTGCCTTTTATATGAATCTTCAATGGCTGTGAGAGGATCTAAGGCAGTGAAATCCGCTTTGCCTTCGGCCATGGCTAAATAAGATTTTTCAATACGATCCCACCGGTTGTCGCTATCCATGGCGTAGAAGCGTCCTGAAAGAGTGGCAATCTTTCCCAGGCCCATGGCTTTGATGCGGTCTTCAAGCTGGGCAATATAATTAATAGCACTGTTGTGAGGGGTATCGCGGCCATCAAGAAAACAATGGATATAGACTTCCTTTAAACCCTGATTTTTACAGAATTCAAGCAGGGCGTATAAATGGTTTTGAGAGCTATGCACCCCGCCTTCGCTGGTGAGCCCCATAATATGAAGATTAGAATTATTTTTTTTGACGTGGTCAGCCGCCGCAATAAACTGCTCATTAGTAAAGAAAGATCCGTCTGATATGGACCTGTTTATATAAGGAAGATTTTGATAAATAATTTTACCGCCGCCCATGTTCAGATGGCCGACTTCGCTATTGCCCATTTCCGCCCAGGGCAAACCAACCACTTCGCCGGAGGCCTGAAGGGTAGTGGCCGGATAATTGCGAACCAGGTTGTCGAAATTCGGCGTGTTTGCCAAAGTAATGGCATTACCGCGCGAGGGCGGAGCCATGCCAAAACCGTCGACAATCACTAAAATTATTGGAAAATTTTGTTCTAGCATAAAAGAGATCTGCCTTTCATGGCTTTAGGCTTTTGAATATTAAATAATTCAAGAATCGTAGGGGCAACATCGCTCAGTTTGCCAATTTTACATATTTTTATTCCTTTTTTGGTTATTATGAGCGGTACAAAATTATTTGAGTGATTGGTATCCATTTCCTCTGTCTTTAAGTTTTTCAGCCCTTCAGCATTGCCATGGTCAGCCGTGATTATTAAGATGCCGTCTTTTTTAGAAACGGCTTTGTAAAGCCGGCCCAGCTGGGCATCTACGCATTCGCAGGCCCGGATGGTTGCTTTGAGATTGCCGGTGTGGGCAACCATGTCTGGGTTGGCAAAATTAACGCAATAAAAATCAAATTTATCTACTTTTAAAGCTGTCTCAATAAAATACGTAAGCTGAGGAGCGGACATTTCCGGCTTTTTATCATAGGTGTTTACATCCGGGGAAGGCAACTTAACCCTAGCCTCCTTATTTAACGGATCAGCATAGCCGCCATTGAAAAAATAAGTGACATGAGCATATTTTTCACTTTCGGCAATATACAGCTGGCGCATGTTTTTCAGCTCCATGGGCAAGGTGTGCTCTATATTGGCCGAAGGAAAAGCCGTAACTATGCTATCCAGATCAGGGCCAAAATCCGTCATGGCCACGAAATCAACATTTTTCAAAACTTTCTTTCTTTTAAAGGCGTATCTATTTTTCTTATTGAAATCCTTTTGTACGAAAGCCTTGGTTAGCTGGCGGGCACGATCAGAACGAAGATTAAAATAAATAACGCTGTCATTATTTTCAATGATACCCTTTTTATCTATTAAAGTCGGTTCGATAAATTCATCGGTCTGGCCCCGGTTATATGCTTCCAAGATTGCATCGCGGGCATTGTCTGACTGATGCTCGCATTCACCCAGGGTGAGGAGGTTGTAGGCTTTTTCCGTGATATGCCATCTTTTATTGCGCTCCATGGCATAGTAGCGCCCCTGAATGGTGGCAATTTTTTCTCCATTTTGAAAAGAACTGGTAAGCTTGTCTAAGAACCGAATCGCCCCGTGCGGTGAAGAATCCCGGCCGTCGGTAAACAGGTGCAGATAAATATCGCAACACTTTTTTTTCCTGAGTAATTTTAGCAGAGCATAGAGATGATCAGGAAACGCATGAGCGCTCATGCCGTTAGTGAGCAGGCCCATAAGGTGCAGCTTGGACTTATTTTTCTTGGCGTGATTAATAGCAGTTATTAAACCGGGATTTTTTTCAAAAGTGCCGTCTTCAATATGACGGCTGATGGTTACGGCATCCTGCTCGACAATGCGGCCGGCACCGATATTCATGTGCCCGGCTTCTGAATTGCCGTCTTGACCAGGAGGAAGGCCCACACTAACTCCGGAAGCCTTGAGAGTGGTATGCGGAAACTCCTTCATGAACTTGTCCATGTTTGGAGTTTTTGCCAAAGCAATGGCATTGCTGGCAGAGGGTTCATCTATTCCCCAACCATCCAGGATAGCTAATATAATTGGTCCTTGTTTTTTCATCTTTTATTATTTTTTTCGCACAGGGCACAGAGGCCCTGTGCTAACCATTTATTTAATTAACATTCTTACATCGACTACTTGTCCTCCTTTTTTTTGAACTATCATGGGATTCATATCGATTTCTGTAATTTGGGGGTAATCCATGGCTAAGTGAGATAATTTAACCAAAGTATCAGCGATTAATTTTGTATCGGCGTCTTTGAGAAGATTGAAAGCTTTAATTTCTTTGATCATGTTTGTAGCATCGGTTTTATTAAACGGGGCAATGCGCAAAGAAATGTCTTTTAAGACTTCTACAAAAGAACCGCCCAGGCCAAACAAAATAACCGGGCCGAAATTCGGATCCCGCTTCATACCAATGATTATCTCTGTCCCCTTTTCTGCCATGGGCTGGACTAAGACGCCGTCAATTTCAGCTTTACGATTTTGTTTTTTTACATTTTTTACGATTTGCTTATAACCAGCTTTAGCTTGATGTTCATTTTGGATATTAATTAGCAAAGCACCTGAAGCAAGCTTGTGAACGATATCCCGCGAGGCAATTTTCATAGCTATTGGAAAATCATTAATTTGGCTTAGATCCCTTGGTTTACCAAATAATTTTGATTTTAAAACGGGAATCTTATATTGCGCCAATAAATTCTCCGCGGCCATGGTTTTTAGCTGAAATTTACTGGTATCATATTTTATTTTTTTATTTTTAGACTTGTACTTGGCCAGGCCTTTATTTGATTTAATTTGATTGGCTAAATACATTTTATCAAGCGTGTTCATGGCCCGCCCGGGATATTCAAAATTGGGAATTTTCTTGCGGCGCAGAATCAGCCGGCCGGAATTCACATCTTCGCCGCCCATAAAACAAGTCAGTAAGGGCTTGGTGGTGCGGCGGGAAAGATTACCGATCAACAGGGCGGTTTCATCTTCCTGGGTCATGGTTTGCGGTGTAAGAATGGTGAGAATTGAGTGGACGTTGGAATCTGAGATCACGCCCTTGAGGGCAACCTCGTAACGGTCTTTTTCCGCGTCGCCAATAATATCTACGGGATTATATACGGAAGCAGCTTCTGGCAAGGATTTCTTCATTTTATTTTTAGTGCCCAGCTTTAGAAAGGCCATTCTTAGGTTGGTGCCGGCCAAAGCATCAGTCGCCATAATGCCAGGACCGCCGGCATTAGTGACAATGGCCACGCCCGGACCTTTGGGCAACGGTGCCATGGAAAAACCCTTGGCAAAATCAAAAAGATCTTCCACTGTTTGGGCGCGAATAACCCCGCACTGCCGGAAAGCAGCATCTACGGCGGCATCTGACCCGGCCAAGGAACCGGTATGCGAGCTAACCGCGTGCTGGCCCTGCTCGGAGCGGCCGGATTTAAGAACAATAATAGGTTTTTTAGTTGTAATCTTAGCAGCCGCCTGCATAAATTCCAGGCCGTCGGGAATGCTTTCTAAGTACATCATGATAACCTTGGTTTCAGGATCTTTGGCCATATAATTCATGAGGTCTATTTCGGAGACATCAGCCTTATTACCAATAGAAATAATTTTAGAAAAACCGATTTTTGAAGTGTAGGCCCAATCAAGCATGGCCACGGCCATGGCTCCGGACTGAGAAATGAAGCCAACTGTGCCAGCCTTTGGCATGCCTGAGGCAAAAGAAGAGTTGAGTTTTTCATGAGGATTGAGAATGCCCAGGCAATTTGGACCAACAACATTGATTTTGTATATCTGGGCGGTTTTTTTAATTTGATTCTCCCTTTTAGCGCCTTCTTTTCCGGTTTCCTTAAAACCAGCGGAAATAATAATGGTATTTTTAATTTTTTTCTTGCCACATTCTATGAGAACCTTGTTTACAATCTGGGCAGGAACCACAATCACGGCCAGATCTAGCTTGCCTTTTACATCTTTCACGGATTTGTAGGCTTTATGGCCCAAAATAGTCTTGGCTTTTGGGTTTATGGGATAAACTTTGCCCTTATAGCCAAAGCGAGTGATGTTTTCTAGGATATCGTGGCCTAATTTGCCTTTGTCGCGGCTCGCTCCGACGACGGCAATTGATTTGGGTTTGAAAATTAAATCGAACATGAAAATATTATAACATAAATTGAGATTCGTGCCAAAATAAAATAACCGCGGAGCACCGTATCCGCGGTTATGTAATGTGATAAAAAAACGCCCCGAGCGCCGAGGCCCGGGACTAACGATATGGATTGATAACCCGGCATACGGTGCTACCGGGTTATCTGCTATTTACCTAACTCTTCGGCAATGGCGAGGAGGCGGTTGTATTTGGCGATGCGTTCAGAACGGGAAAGGGAGCCGGTTTTGATGAATTCGGCGTTGACAGCCACGGCCAGGTCAGCAATAGTGGTGTCTTCGGTTTCGCCGGAACGGTGGGAAACAATGATGGCGTATTTATTCTTTTGAGCGAGACGAATAGTTTCGATGGTTTCCGTAAGAGAGCCGATTTGGTTCAACTTGATAAGAATAGCATTACCAACTTTCATATCCAGCCCGATTTTCAAACGGCCGGGGTTGGTGACAAAAAGATCGTCGCCCACAAGCAGGCATTTTTTGCCGAGCTGATCTGTTAGTATCCTCCAATTGTCCCAGTCGTCTTCTGACAAGCCGTCTTCAATTGACATAATCGGATATTTCTGGATCCACTTCTTATAAATTGCGATCAGATCGTAAGGCAAGACCAGCTTGCCGTCAAAGCGATAGCGGGTTTCAGTTTCAAAAAATTCACTGGCAGCGGCATCTAGGGCGACTTTAATGTCTTTGCCAAAATTATAACCAGCTTTTTTAGTAGCCTCTCCCAAAAGCTTTAAAGCCTCTTCATTGGTCTTAAGATTTGGAGCAAAACCGCCTTCGTCTCCAACAGCTGTATTAAGCTTCTTTGTTTGCAGAATCTTTTTTAATGAATGAAAGACTTCACTGCCCTGGCGAATTCTTTCGGAAAACTTTTTTGCCTGCGGGACAATCATAAATTCCTGGACATCCAGGTTGTTGTCGGCATGCTCTCCCCCGTTGATGACGTTCATGGTTGGATGAGGTAAGTTATAAGTTTTAAGTTTTAAGTTGTAAGTTTGCCGGATGTATTTGTAAAGAGGCATGTTCTTTGATTTGGCAGCGGCCTGAGCTACGGCCAATGAGACAGACAAAATGGCATTGGCACCCAGCTTTGTTTTATTGTCTGTGCCGTCCAGGTCCAGCATTAATTGATCGACTTGTTTTTGTTTGGTGGCGTCTTTACCTTTTAACTTAGGTAAAATTTTCTTGTTAACATTGTTTACAGCTTTGAGCACACTTTTACCGTGGTATTTCTTTTTATCGCCATCTCTAAGCTCCAGGGCTTCGTGGACACCTGTGGAGGCGCCGGATGGCACCATGGCTTCGGCTTCAGTGCCGTCTGATAAAGTGGCCTTGCAGGCAACTGTTGGGAATCCGCGGGAATCTAATACCTGCCTGGCATGTAGAGATTTGATTTTTGGCATATTTTTTCCTCACCCCCTCTGTTCCCCCTCTCCACTCCGTGGAGATGGGGAGGTACATAGAAGATGTTTATTTATTAATTAAAATTTATTAAATATTTGATTAGTTATTGAAGAGCTTTAATAGCAGGTAATTCTTTACCTTCGAGGAATTCCAGCATGGCGCCGCCGCCAGTGGAGACAAAGGAGACTTTATCCATCATGTCCATGTCTTTGAGGGCCTGGGCGGTTTCACCGCCGCCGATTACGGAATAGGCATCGGAATTAGCAACAGCTTTAGCCACATCGTGCGTTCCTTTGGCAAAATCCGGGATTTCAAATACGCCCATGGGGCCGTTCCAGATAATGGTTTTGGCGCGGGAGATGGCATCGGCATAAAGGCTGACCGTATCCGGGCCGATGTCCAGCACCATGTCATCGTCCTCTATTTCGCCGACTGCCTTGGTAGTAGTAGGCGTGCTCTCTTTCACCTCTTTGGCGCAAATTACATCAACCGGAACGCGCAATTTATTGGAGAGCAAGTCTTTTACAGTGGGGGCCAGCTCTTCTTCAACCATGGATTTACCTAATTTATGATTTTGAGCCAGCATTACCGTGTTGGCCAAAGCCCCGCCAAGCAATACTGCATCGACATTATCCAGCATGGTTTTAATGAGCTGGATCTTAGTGGAAATTTTGGCGCCGCCAATAATAGCCACCACTGGTTTCTCTGGTTTTTCCACTACATCGGTAAGCGTGGTGATTTCTTTTTCCAGTAATAGCCCAGCGGCATGAGGCAAGAGATGAGCTACGCCCTCTGTAGAGGCATGAGCCCAGTGAGCTGTGCCAAAAGCGTCGTTTACATAAACATCGCCTAAGGCGGCTAATTTTTTAGAAAATTCAGGATCGTTCTCTTTTTCTTCTTTGTGAAAACGGATGTTTTCTAATAAAACAACCTGGCCTTCTTCCAGAGGTACTTCTTTGTCTATATACTCGGTGACAAGTTCAACCGGCTTGCCCAGCAGTTCTGACAATCTGGCTGCGACCGGTTTTAAGGAGAATTTTGAGTTCGGCCCTTCGATACGATTCTTCGACTTACCCTTCGATACGCCCTTCGGGCTACTCAGGGTTCGCTCAGAATCACTCAGGGCCTCCGGCTTAGGACGCCCAAGATGGGACATTAAAATAATAGAGCCGCCTTGCTCTAGTATGTATTTGATGGTAGGCATGGCTGCCTGAATGCGATTATCGTCCTCTATTTCCCCCTTGTCATTGAGAGGGACGTTGAAGTCGGCGCGCATGAGGACGCGTTTGTTTTTTAGGTTTAGGTCTTTTAGAGTTTTCATAATCCTCACCCCCTCTGTTCCCCCTCTCCACTTCGTGAGAGAGGGGGAGGTACAAGGGTTAAATCGTTAATTATTTAAGATTTTACTTTTTTAAGCGTGATTTTTTTTGGTTCCAGCTTCTTGTCTTCAATGGGCAGGGTGAAGTGGAAAACGGAGCCTTTGCCAACGCCCTTGCTTTCTACCCAGATTTTGCCGTTGTGGGCTTCGGTGATCTTACGGGCAATGAAGAGGCCAAGGCCGGAGCCATCGGGCTGAACTCGGGCAATACCAGAACCGCGGACAAATTTATCAAAGAGATTTTTGGCGTCTTCCGGCTCAATACCGACGCCGGTATCCTTGATCGTGACATGAATGGTTTTTTTGCCGTCCATTTTAAGGCCAACCGTGATACTGCCTTCCTTGGTATATTTAATAGCATTGTCTACTAAATTCAAAACCACATCTTTAATCTTATCTGGATCAACCACCATTTCCGGAATTTTTTCTTTTGGTTTTTTATAAGCCAGTTTGATATTCTTTTTATCAGCCGTCGGCTGCAACTCATTAATTTCATCTTCAATTAATTGCTTCATATCTATCTTGGCAAAATTGAGGATAAAACGGCCGGCTTCAATGCGGGTAACATTCAAAAAAACATTAACCAATCTGATTAAGCGTTGGGTGGCCTCAAAGACATCATCAATAATTTCCTTCTGCTCTTTCTTGAGCTTGCCGTAATCGCCGTCCAAGATCATGGAAAGATAGCCCATAATGCCGGACAAAGGGGTACGCAGCTGATGGGAGGCAATGGACATGAATTCGGACTTGGCTCTGTCCAGCTCCTTGAGGTGCTCGTTGGCGACCTGCAGCTTGCCGTTGATGGCCTTTAAGCGTTCGTAGAACTGCGAACGCTCCAAAGCGATGCCGATTTCGCGGGAGATGGCGCTCATCATTTCCATGTCCGGAGAAGATACTTCCTCGCCTTTTCTTAATAGGAAAAAAGTAAGAACGCCAACCACGGTGTCGCC
>JBDRCS010000069.1:0-6316 GCA_043821615.1 Patescibacteria group bacterium | reverse complement strand
TCGCAGACATGCTATCAAGAATAAGAAATGCTCAGCTTTCAAAAAAACCTGATGTAGTTATTCCTTATTCCAAATTAAAGCACAACCTTGCTAATATTTTTGTAAAGGAAGGTTATATTGAAATGGCTGAAAAAATAGATGATGCCGGCAAACCGGTTATTAAAGTTACTTTGAAATATGTTAATAATATTGGCGTAATAAGAGAAATAAAAAGAATTTCCAAGCCAGGCCGACGCGTTTACTTAAATCACAAGAAACTCCCGTATGTGCTTGATAATCTTGGGGTGGCGGTCATTTCGACTTCAAAGGGCCTAATGACTAATAAGGAAGCTAGGCAAAAGAAACTTGGCGGCGAAACCCTTTGCGAAATCTACTAACTATAAACTACAAACTCTAAACCAAACATATGTCCAGAATCGGAAAAAAACTAATCACAATTCCAGAAAAAGTAAATGTCAGCTTAGCTGATAATGTTTTAACTGCCAAAGGTCCGGCCGGAGAATTGAAATTGGAAATTAATCCCGCAGTAAAAGTTGATATAAAAGACAAAGAAATCAATGTAAGTGTTGCTAAGCCGGAACTTAAAGAGCAGCAATCCTTATGGGGAACCTATGGAGCCTTAATCACAAATTGCGTCAACGGTGCAAACGAGCCCTTTAAAAAGGAATTGGAAATCAACGGCGTGGGCTATGGCTTTGAACTTTCCGGTCAAAAACTAACAGTTAAAGCCGGTTATTCTCACCCCATAGAAATTGAGCTTCCCAAAGAAATAAAAGGCAAGGTTGAAAAGAACGTGTTGGTTTTGGAAAGCCCGGAAAAGCAAATTCTTGGCCAAATCGCAGCTGAAATCAGAAGCATCAGAAAGCCAGAGCCCTACAAAGGCAAAGGCATTAAATATATTGATGAACAAATAATTAGAAAAGTAGGCAAGCAAGTTGCCGGAGCAGGAGATGGAGGCTCCTAATAAATATATGAAAAATATTCAAATAGAAACCAAGATAAGAAACGAAAGAAGAGCCAAAAGAACCAGGGCTAAAATTAATGGCACCGAGAAAAAGCCCCGCCTTTCTGTTTTTAAATCCTTGAAGCACATCTCCGTCCAATTAATTGATGATGAAAATAAGAAAACCATTGTCGCTGCTACGGATCTGGAAATAAAAGAAAAAGGCAAAAAAACCGAGATTGCGGCCAAAGTTGGCAAACTTATCGGGGAAAAAGCCAAAGCCAAAGGAATTGAAACTGTTATTTTTGACAGAGGCAGCCGCAAGTATCATGGTCAGATCAAGGCCTTAGCAGAAGCTGCCCGTGAAAGCGGATTAAAATTTTAATTAAAATAAATAATATATATGCCAGGTACGAATGATTTTAAATCAAAAGGAAAAGGTAGAGGCAGAGGCAGATTCAAAAAGGATAAGCCCAAGGATGATTTTGACCAGCAAGTAATTGATCTTGCTCGTGTTACCCGTGTAATGGCCGGTGGTAAAAGAATGCGATTCCGAGCCTGCGTTGTTATTGGAGATAAAAAAGGGCAGGTAGGCATGGGCATTGCCAAAGGCGCTGATGTGGCTATTGCCGTTAATAAAGCTGTTGATAAAGCCAGAAAAAATTTATTTACCGTTCAAATAGTCAATGACACCATTCCTCACAGTATAGATTCAAAATTTTGCGGAGCTGAAGTTATGTTAAAGCCGGCTCGTCAGGGCAGGGGAGTTATTGCGGGCGGAGCTGTTCGAGCTGTTGTTGAAGCGGCCGGCATTAAAAATATTGTGTCAAAAATGAGAGGTTCTAAAAATAAAGTAAATAATGTTACGGCTGTTATCAGCGCTTTAAAGAGTTTGAGAACCGAAGAAGAGATAAAAAAGATTAAAGCAAGTAAATAAAAAATATGTTGAATCTTTCTAATATTAAAGCCCCTAAAAGAAAAGCCAAGAAAAGAGTCGGTCGAGGCAATTCCTCCGGTACTGGCACCTATTCCGGTCGTGGTCAAAAAGGGCAAAGATCAAGATCTGGCGGTAAAGGCGGTCTTAAACTAAAAGGCTTGAAAGAGACTTTTCGTTCCGTGCCAAAATTACGAGGTTTTAACAGTCCTCATGCCAAATTAGATGTCATTAATTTGGCTGATTTGGAGAAAAAATATAAAGACGGCGAAAAAGTTGAGTTGAAAGGTTATAAAATTCTGGGTCAGGGAGAAATCAAGAAAAAACTCGAAATAACCGCTTCGGCATTTTCTAAATCAGCAGAAGAGGCTATAATAAAAGCTGGCGGAAAAATAAAAAAACTATAAATAAATGCAGGTTTTAGAAAAACTTACTAAAATTTGGAAGATAAAGGAACTTAGAAATAAAATCTTTTACATACTTGGATTACTGGTTGTATTTCGTTTTGCCGCCCACATACCTATTCCCGGGGTAAACGTGGAAAATTTAAGGAATTTTTTCTCATCCAATGAAATATTAGGCATGCTTAATATTTTTTCCGGCGGCGCCATGGAAAACTTTTCCATTGTTATGCTTGGCTTGGGCCCCTATATCACGGCCAGCATTATTTTTCAGCTTCTGACCATGGTTGTACCTCAGCTGGAAGCGCTGAACAAGGAACCGGACGGCCATAAAAAAATCAATCAATATACCCGGCTAGTGACTCTTCCTTTGGCGATCATGCAATCATACGCCACTATTAAACTTCTGCAGAAAACCGGCCAGGGCATTGTAGGCGACATGAGCACCATTGAATGGATTACCTCCATCGCTCTCATTACCGGCGGCTGCATGTTTTTAATGTGGCTGGGTGAATTAATATCAGAAAAGAAGATCGGCAACGGCGTTTCTCTGCTTATCTTTGCCGGTATCGTAGCTCGCATACCCACCTCCCTTCAGCAGGGAGCGGCAACTTTTGACATGTCCAAATTGCCCATAGTAATTGCTTTCATTATCATTGCTATTATCACTATTATTGGCATTGTTTATATTACTGAAGCGCAGCGGAACATTCCCGTGTCTTATGCGCGCCAAATCAGGGGTAACCGGGTTTACGGCGGCACTACTTCGCATTTACCATTACGCATCAATCAGGCCGGCGTTATTCCCATCATCTTTGCCATATCTTTGGTGATTTTTCCTCCGGTTGTAGCCCAATATTTTGCCAGCATGGACAATGAATTTATTTCCCGGGTGGCAACCTACATTGTTGATTTGTTTAATAATCAGATATTTTATGCCGGCATCTATTTTACTCTTGTTGTAGCATTTACATATTTTTACACGGCTGTTATTTTTCACCCGGATCAAATTGCCGAGAACCTGCAAAAACACGGCGGCTTTATCCCGGGCATTAGGCCGGGCAAGCCCACAGCCGGATACTTGGCTAAAATCTCAAATAGAATATTATTAACCGGTGCTCTCTTTCTGGGTACTATAGCGATATTGCCTCTTATCTTAAAAGGCGTGGCTGGCGGCGGTTTTGCCTCACTGGCCATTGGCGGCACTTCGCTTCTAATTGTTGTGTCCGTTGCCATTGAAACGGTAAAACAAATAGATTCTCAGGTAACTGTTCGTGAATACGAAAATTTATAAATTAATAATTTTTTCATGAACAAAATATTACTTTTTGGTCCGCAGGGATCAGGTAAGGGAACTCAATCCGACAAAATTACCGAAGCCTTAAATATTCCGGCCATTGTTCCTGGAAATATTTTTCGAAAAAATATTGCTGAAAAAACCGAGCTCGGCCAGAAAGTGGTAGAGTATACCAATGCCGGCCAGCTTGTTCCGGATGAAATCACCATTGCTCTTATCTTTAATCGCCTAAAAGAGGATGACTGTAAAAACGGTTTTCTCTTGGACGGATTTCCCAGAAATAATAGCCAAGCCGAAGCTTTGAATAAGGAACATGAAGTTACTTCCGCTATTTTGATTAATATTTCCGACGAAGAAGCAGTAAGAAGATTATCACGAAGAAGAGTTTGCGAATGCGGCGCCACTTATCACCTGGATCATAATCCTCCCAAGCAGGAAGGCGTTTGTAATGATTGTGGCAAGGAATTATTCCATCGCGACGATGACAAACCAGAGGTTATTAAAAAGAGGCTGAATATTTACCACCAAGAGACAGCCCCTTTGCTAGGCATTTATAAGGAAAAAGGAGTCTTGCATGAAATTAATGGAGAGCAATCCATAGAAGATGTCTGGCAGGATGTAAAAAAAGCCTTAAATTTATAGATGATTACCATAAAAACAGATGAAGAAATCGAGCAATTGCGCGAGGGCGGTAAGATCCTCGCTTTTGTTTTGGACGAGATATCAAAAATGGCAGAGCCGGGCGTTTCGCTAATGGACCTCGAAAAAAAATCAAGAGAATTGATAAGAGCCAGTAATGCCGAGCCTTCTTTTTTGGGTTATAAGGATTATCCGGCGGCTCTTTGCGCTTCCCTTGACGAAGAGGTTGTTCATTGTATTCCTTCAGACAGGATATTAGAGGAAGGGCAAATTCTCAGCCTGGATTGCGGGGTAAAATTTAAAGGCCTGTTTACGGATTCTGCCCGCACCATCCCCATCGGAAAGGTTTCCCAAGAGGCTGAAGACCTTATTAAAGTCACAAAAAATGCCCTGGACGTAGCGATTGCCGCAGCCAGGCCAAAAGCTACCATTGGTGATATTTCCGCGGCTATTCAAAATTATGTTGAACCAAAGGGGTATTCTGTAGTAAAATCATTAGTGGGCCACGGCGTTGGCCATGCTGTTCATGAAGATCCGCGCATACCGAATTATGGCGAGGCCGGCACAGGTGAAGTTTTAAAAACGGGCATGGTCCTGGCATTTGAACCTATGGTAAATATCGGTGAGTCTCAGGTGGTTTTCCATGACGACGGCTGGCGTGTAACCACTCAGGATAAAAGTCTATCTGCCCATTTCGAGCACACCATCGCAATTACAAAAAAAGGATCAGAAGTATTAACAAAATAAATATATGAAGTATTTAGGATTAGATTATGGCAAAGCTAGAGTGGGATTGGCAGTTGGCGATGATGAAACCAAAGTAGCGGTTGCCAAAGGGCTTTTAGAAGGCTTGTCTCAGAATAAATTAATTGAAAAAATTAAAGCCCTGGTTAATCTGGAAAAGATAGACCGGGTTGTTATTGGCTTGCCTGTAAATATGGAAGGCGAAGAAACAGAAGTGACCGAAGAGGTGAAGCTCTTTGTGGAAAAGCTGAGGTCAAACATTGAAAGCCCCATCCAAACCATCGATGAACGCCTCACTTCCCAAATGGCAGACACTCTTTTAATGGAAGATAAAGGCAGGAAAGGGAAACAGGATATTGTGGCTGCTCAAATAATCCTTCAAACCTATCTCGATAAATTAGAATCATGAATGCAACCTTAATTATTGCTTTTTTCGGTTCTTTCCTGCTTTCCGTGCTTGTTACGCCGTTAGTAAAAAAAATTGCTATCAAACAAGATATTCTCGATCGTCCTGAAAAAGCACCAGATAGAAAAATTCACAAGAAGCCGATCCCTCTTTTGGGGGGTTTGGCTATTTTTATCGCCTTTAACATTGTCCTCCTTATTATTGCCCAGAATATAACCGAAGGCTATTTGCTTAATAAACATCTTTGGGGAATATTTTTTGGCGGATTAATAATCATGATTGGCGGTTTTATCGATGACAAATACGACATTAAACCTGCCTACCAACTTATTTTTCCGATACTAGCTTCAATAGTGGTAGTAGCCAGTGGTATTGGCATTGATTATGTCACCAATCCCTTAGGAGGCGAATTCAGGCTGGATAATATAAAATTTACGCTTTTTAGTATTGGCAACCTGCCATATCAAATCGTGATACTGGCTGATTTATTTTCTTTGTTATGGCTCATGGCCATGATGTATACCACTAAAATTTTAGACGGCGTGGACGGCCTGGTAACCGGTCTCACTACCATCGGCGCTTTCATTATCTTCTTTCTTTCCATGACCAAAGATGTGTACCAGCCCGAGACCGCGGCCTTGGCATTGATATTGGCCGGCGCCTGCCTTGGTTTTTTCCTTTTTAATTTCAATCCTGCTAAAATTTTTCTGGGCGAAGGCGGCTCATTGTATTGCGGTTTTATGCTGGGCGTCCTTTCAATAATTTCCGGCGGAAAAATCGCCACCGCTCTCCTAATCATGGGCATCCCCATGATAGATGTGGTTTGGACAATTATCAGAAGGCTGTTTTTTGAGAAAAAGTCATTTACTCAGGCCGACCGCAAACATCTTCACCATCGCTTATTAGATATCGGCCTTTCCCCTAAAAAAACCTTATTGTTATTTCTCGGCTT
>JBDRCS010000068.1:0-6623 GCA_043821615.1 Patescibacteria group bacterium | reverse complement strand
ATACAGCGGACTTCTTGAAATCAAATAATATAAATAATCAAAAATTATTCAAAGTCCAATCAGGTAAAAAACCAAATGTAAAAGAATTTTTGGAAAATGGAAAGATCGATCTGATTATAAATATTCCTACCAAATATAATCGGCAGGAAATATCAGATGGTTATTTATTGAGGAGATATGCCACTGATCATGAAATATCTCTTATAAATGACGTGCAAATAGCGAAGATATTTATTAATTCCCTGTGCAATCTTGATATTAAGGATTTATCCGTAAAAAGCTGGGAGGAATACTAAAAAAGTGGTAAAATATAAGTATTAACATTAATTAAAATAATATGGATTTCAAAGGAAAAGACATTATTTCAATCCCTGATCTTACAAAACAGGAGATTGATCACGTTTTGGAGGTGGCCATGAAATTAAAGAAAAAACCAAATCCAAATTTATTAAAGGATTATGTAATGGCAAGCCTGTTTTTTGAGCCTTCTACCCGGACAAGATTGTCATTTGAAACAGCGGCTGAAAGGCTTGGTATGCAGGTAATTGGTTTTGCTGAGGCCGGGGTTTCATCAACCAGCAAAGGAGAAAGCCTCCATGATTCGATTAAAAATATCGGTTTGTATGCGGATGTAATTGCGATGCGCCATCCGGCCGAAGGTTCAGCCAGATTGGCTTCCGAAGCAACGGATAAGCCGGTTTTAAACGGAGGCGACGGTTCTAATCAGCATCCTACGCAAACTTTGCTCGATTTATTCACTATTAAGGAATCTCAGGGTAAACTAAACGGCCTAAACATTGCTCTGGTGGGAGATCTTAAGTACGGAAGAACTACTCATTCTCTGGCACAGGCATTGGCGTATTATAAACCGACGCTTTATCTGGTGGCACCAGAAGCTTTGCAAATGCCGGATCATATTTTGGCTTATCTGAAAAAGAACAATGTAAAATTTTATAAGAGGGATAAAATTGAAAGCGTAATAAATAAAATGGACATTCTATACATGACCAGAATTCAAAAGGAAAGATTTGGTGATCCTTTGGAATATGAAAGAATTAAAAATGTGTATGTCTTAAAAGAAGACATGCTTGAAGGAGTAAAGCCGAATTTAAAAATAATGCATCCATTACCTCGTGTAGATGAAATTGATCCAAAGGTTGATAACACAAAACATGCTTATTATTTTCAACAAGCTCAAAACGGGCTTTATGCCAGGCAGGCTTTGCTTTCCCTTGTTTTAGGAAAAATTAAATAATTA
Organism: Patescibacteria group bacterium; assembly: GCA_043821615.1. Lineage (GTDB taxonomy): Bacteria > Patescibacteriota > Patescibacteriia > UBA9570 > JAHJKD01 > JBDRCS01. The sequence goes on along the minus strand of JBDRCS010000068.1, from coordinate 5,365 downwards.
TAAATATATGCCAAATAAAAAAGATTTGAGACCTTACAAAGTATACGCTATTAAGGACGGGACTGTAATCGATCATATTCCTCAAGGAAGGGGACTTCAGCTTTTAAAATTGCTGAAACTTGTTGAAAGCGGAAAATTTGTTACCTTAGGGTCAAATTTTAAATCAAAAAAAAGAGGTTACAAGGACATTATCAAAATCGAAGGCAAAGAAATAACGCCTGAAGAAGTGAATCAGGTGGCTTTATTGGCGCCGGATGCCACTATTAATATTATTAGGGATCATGAAATTGCCAAGAAGTTTACAGTGGAATTGCCGGAAGAATTTGCCGATATGGCCCTTTGCCCGAATCCAAAATGCATTACTAATATGGATCCGCAAAATGCCAAATTTGTACCTGAATCGGAAAAAAAGGATATGCGTTTAAAATGCGTCTATTGTGAAAAATTATTTAAACCTGAAGAGTTGAATGAGTACATTAACTAAGGAACAATTAGAGAGCTGGCTGGAAACAGCCACGTGGGAAAATGTTACAAAAAAAGTAGCGGACACGGGGCATGTTTTATTGCCAGCCATGATTGACACTCATGTGCATTTTCGAGTGCCCGGCGATGAGCACAAAGAAGACTGGCAATGGGGTTCGCAAGCTGCCTTAAACGGTGGCATCTGCGGCGTGATTGACATGCCTAATAATAATCCGCCGATTTTGGATTTGGGAGTGCTGGACCAAAAAATAGAAAAAGTTAAGAAGCAAAAAGTAAAGGGATTTCGTTCGTATTTTTATTTGGGTGTTTATGGCGGACGCGAACCTGATTTAAGATGCGTTGATAAGGTGGTTGGTTTAAAATTATATTTCGGCAGTTCTACAGGAAATTTATTGGTGAATAAAAAAGATCAGCTGGAGAAGATTTATAAAAAATGGCCAAAATTAATTTCTGTTCATGCTGAAGATGAAAATATAATTCAAGCAAACAGGAAGAAATATGCCGAATTGAACGAACCCATTAAGCATTCTTTGATTAGAGATGCTAAGGCAGCTGAATCAGCCGTAAAAGAAATTTTAAATTTTGTGAGAAAATATAAAAAACCTACTCTTTTTTGCCATATTTCTACGGAAGGAGAAATAAGATTGCTGAAAAATGCTAAGAACCAGGGGTTGCCGATTTACATAGAGGTGGCCCCTCACCATTTGTTTTTAAATGAAGAAAGTTACAGCGACTGGGGAAATTTTGTGAAAGTTAATCCACCTTTAAGAACGAAAAAGGATAATAAAATTTTATGGGAGGCAATTAAGGACGGGACCGTGGATACGATTGCATCTGATCATGCCCCACATACGCCTCTGGAAAAAAGCCTGGATTATAAAAATACTCCGGCTGGTTTGCCCGGAGTCGGGCAAATACTACCGTTAATGCTGGATGCAGTAAACAAAAGAAAATTATCGCTGAAAAGATTAATTGAATTAATGCACCATAATCCCAGAGAGATTTTTGAATTAAGAGATATTGACGGTTGCGGAGTAGTGGTGGACATGAATCAGGAAAATAAAATTGTCAAGGAAGGTCTGGATACAAAATGTGGCTGGTCGTCTTATGAAGGTCTAACTTTGAAAGGCTGGCCAGAATACACGATTCTTGATGAAAAAGTGGTGAATGTAAAAAGATTAAATCCGGATCTTAATGATAGCCAGACTTTTTATAATTAATTAACATCAAATAAAAATGAGACATTTTATTTCATTAAAAGATTATTCAGCGGAGGAGCTAAAAGAAATCTTAGATCTAGCTATTGAAATTAAGGCTGATCAAGATAAATATGCCGAGGCGTTAAAACAAAAAACTTTAATAATGCTATTTCAAAAAAGCTCGACCCGAACCAGGCTTTCTTTTGAAGAGGGCATGACCCAATTAGGCGGACATGCTATTTTTTTGGACCAAAAGACTTCTCAATTTGCCTTAACGGATTTTGGGGATGAGATTCAGGCGGTAATGAGATTTTGCGATATGCTGATGTTTAGAGCAATGAAAGCGGAAGACGTTGAAAAGGCAGCTTCGTTTGACAGGGTGCCAGTAATTGATGCTTGTTCTGAAAAGTATCATCCTTGCCAGGCCCTAAGCGATCTATTAACCATGGTAGAAAATGCCGGCGGCCTGGAAAATATTAAAAAAGTTGCCTGGTTGGGAATTGAAAATAACGTTTCTAATACCTTAAAATTAATGTGTGCTAAATTGGGCATAGAAACTGTTTTATTAACACCCAAGGTAAATGAACCAAGTATTGACGAAGAATTAAATAAAATGGCAGAAGATACCGGATTGATTTCAAAAACTGACAATATTGAAGAAGGATTGAAAGACGTTGATTTTGTCCACACTGACACCTGGATGGATATGGAATTTTTTGAAGACGGTAAAGTAAAGCCTGGTTTTAAAGAGGAGTATGATACCAGAATTGAAATGTTTAAACCATATCAGCTAACCGGTGAAATGGTAGACAAATATGCTCCGAATGCAAAGATTATGCATTGTATGCCTTGCCATATTGGATATGAGATTTCCAGGAGCGCGATGGACCATAAGAATGCTGTGATTATTGATCAGGCAGAAAATAGATTGCATGCTCAAAAAGCCATTCTAGTTTGGTTATATAAAAATAAATAAAAATAATATAATGAGTTTAGATGTTACATTTTTAGGTAAAAAATTTAAAAGCCCTTTGGTATTAGCCTCGGGTATTCTTGGTGTAACTGCTAGCTCGTGGAGTAATGTTATAAAACATGGTGCAGGAGGAGTGACTATTAAATCTTGCTCTCTAAAACAAAGAGAAGGTCATCCTAATCCAACCATGACCGGTTTTGACAATTATTTTATTAATGCGGTCGGGCTTTCTAATCCTGGGGTGGAAGAAGTGCTAAAAGAAATAGAGACTTATAAGAAGACAAATAAAGAACCTTTGATTGGCAGCGTGTTTGCCGGCTCTGTAAAGGATTTTGGCAGGATAACAAAGCAAATTTGCCAATCTGAAATTGATATGCTGGAAGTGAATATTTCCTGTCCCAATGTAAAGAAAGAGTTTGATGAACCTTATTCTTATTCTGAAAAAGCCTCTAGCACGATAACCAAAGAAGTGAAAAAAAATGCGGGTAAAGTTCCGATAATAATAAAATTATCACCAGATGCGTCGAATATTGCTAAAGTCGGCAAAGCTTGCGAACAAGCCGGAGCAGATGCTTTGTGTGCCATAAACACCATTTCCGGTATGGCCATAAACGCAGAACTAGCCAAGCCAATATTATCTAATGTCCAGGGCGGCGTTTCCGGTCCGGGCGTAAAGCCGGTGGCTTTAAAATGCGTCTGGGATTTATATGAAAATGTGAAGATTCCGATTATCGGGACAGGCGGGGTTACTACCGGGGAAGATGCCGTGGAAATGCATATGGCCGGAGCAACTTTAATAGGAGTGGGCTCTGCGGTTTACTATAGAAAGATTGATGCTTTTCAGAAGATCAACAAAGAGATGAATGATTTTATGAAGAAGAATAAATATAAGACTGTTAAATCAATGATAGGGGCAGCGCATTAATTTTATGAACGAATTTAAGATATTTAAATTAAAAAAAGTAGTAAACGATAACCCCACGGTTAAGACTTTTACATTTGAGGGAAAGATTGATTCTAAGCCGGGGCAGTTTGTGATGATTTGGATTCCGGGCGTGGACCAGAAACCTTTTGGCGTATCCAGACAAACCAGCAGTGAATTTGACGTGTCTGTATTGTTGAGGGGCAAGTTTACTAAAGCCATGTTTAAGTTGAAGCCAGGTGATAAAGTGGGAATGTCTGGACCTTATGGAACGAACTTTACTATTTTGAAAAATAAGAAGGTGGTAACAGTTGGTGGCGGTTGCGGAATGGCGCCTTTGGGTTTTTTGGTGGATGAATTAAAGAAGGCGAAGAATGAAGTAGTCATTATTAACGGAGCCAGAAGTAAAGATAATTTATTGTTTAGTAAAAGGTTTAAGGATTCTCAATTTTGCACAGGCAGTGAAAAGCCAACAGACAGACTGGAAACGGAAATTAAAGAGTTGAAGCCGGAATTTGTTTACTCCTGCGGACCAGAAATGATGATGAAAGCAGTGGCAGATGTTTGTTTTAAGCATAAAATTGCCTGCGAGCTTTCTATGGAGCGCTATATGAAGTGTGGCTTTGGCGTTTGCGGTCAATGCGTGATGGATCCCTTGGGAATAAGGATGTGTCAGGAAGGTCCAGTAATTTCAGCAACGCTTTCTAAAAAATTGGGAGAGTTTGCTAAATATCATCGCGATAAATCAGGTAAAAAAGTAAATTTTTAATATTATGATAGAGTCAAGAGATATTTCCAAAAAAGTGGAAATTAACCCTGATTTTTTATGGGGAATTGGTGAACCGACAATACGAAATCATTCAGATACTGGATCTTGCATAAAAGAGGTTTGCCCAAAATCAGAAATAATAATGTCGTCTAGAGAAAGGATTGTGATAGGGGTAAAAAAAGCTCCTTATGCAAATAAACAGGGATATGGATACGCGTTAATGTGTAAATGTCCGTCTTGCGATACTATTTATTGGTATCATGCTAGCTCAATCACAGCCGCGGAAAGAAAAACTTCATTTAAATTAAAAAATAAAGAATAATTAATATGAACAAACAAGAATTGATTTTAAAATTGCACGAGATTGATGCAATTAAATTTGGAGAGTTTACGCTGAAATCAGGAATTCAATCACCAATTTATATTGATCTTAGAATGATAGTGTCTTTTCCAGAGGTTTTAAAGGCAGTGGCCGATGAAATGTGGGCCTTAGTAAAAGATGTAAAATTTGATGTGATGTGCGGCGTGCCTTATACAGCTCTACCAATTGCTACAGTGATGTCTGTAGAGAACAATAAGCCAATGGTGATGAGACGCAAAGAAGTGAAAGAATATGGAACCAAAAAGGCTATTGAAGGATCATTTAAGCTAGGAGACAAGTGTTTGGTTGTAGAAGATCTAGTTACATCAGGATCGTCTGTTTTTGAGACAATAGAGCCTTTAAAAATTGAAGGTCTAATGGTAAAAGACGTGGTTGTATTATTAGATCGTGAACAAGGCGGACAAGGCAATGTTGAGGCCAAAGGTTTGAATTTATTTTCGGTGATAAAAATGCACGAGCTTTTAGATGTATTAAAAGAGAATGATAAAATTAATTTGGAGATGTATGACAAAGTTAACCAATTTATTAAAGATAATCAAGTATGAAATACGAAGATCGCATAGAATTAACCAATAATTCCACAGCCAAGAGATTACTGGAATTAATGGTTGAAAAGGAGACCAATTTATCCATTGCT
>JBDRCS010000067.1:0-4607 GCA_043821615.1 Patescibacteria group bacterium | reverse complement strand
CTGTTCTTTAAGCTTTGCTCTGGATAAAAAAGAAATAAAATCTTTTTCTTTTCAGAAAAAAGCAAAAATGCTTATCCAAAGCAACCGTCCTTTTATATTTACAACTCTGGTAGCCGTAACAATCTACGCCGCAGTTACTTTTGGCCCGCTGCCAGCCCTGGCCTCCATGGTTTTTTCTTCATCTTCAGACGATTTAACCAATCTTAAACAGCACTATGTATCACAAGTTTCTTCTCAGGCAAAAGTAGCCGCCTCCTACGAGTTTCTGGCTCCTCTTTCTTCCCGCCCATATGTCTATTCCCTCCACTATGCTTTCTTGGGTCAGAAGCAATACTCTAAAGAAACTTACGAACTTCCGGAAATCGACACTCTTCTGATTGATTTTCAGGACTTTATTGTCTATCAAGTCCAGTTCCCAGAATCGGAACTTTACGGAAACGCCAAGGTATCGGGAGGGGAACGCATCCGTTCTTTGATCAATGACCGGGGTTTTACAGTTTCCCAGATCACTGACCGCTTTGCCTTGCTGAAAAGAAATGAAAACTCTGATGTTCCGCTCTATTTTTCTTCCCAATCAAAACCGGATATAAAAAATGTGATTAATAAAAAAATTACCGATCAAATCACCATGGCAGGATGGAACCCTCTTTCGCAGAATCAAGATGCTCATCCCCAGACAGAAGAAGGGTGGAAAACCGTTCCTATTTCCATTGTTATGTCGGCAACTAAAAAAGTTGAAGAAAATTATCAGCTCCAGTTAGAAGCCGGGGAATATAAGAAGATTTTCCCTTTGGCTTACGGGCTTTATCCCACCAGTGAATGGAAAAGGAATGAATGGGTAACCAGCAATTACTGGCTGCTCTTTCCGGAAGAAGCTCTTCAAGACAGTCAAAACCTGATGATAACTCTGGTAAAACCATCCGCGGAAAAAACTCCTTACTTGGGCCTGGACGGCCAGTGTTCGGTTGAACTTAACAATCTTATCTGGGAAGAAATTGGCGAAAAAGCCAGTATTCCCCTTCAATCCCTGACTTGGTAAATCTCCACGTCTTCATTTTCAAAGACAAGCTCTAAATAGGGCTTGTCTTTTGGCATAAAGTCAGCCCCTTCTTCCTCCCAGTCGGAATAATATATATAGTCAATTTGTTCCTGCTTAAGAAAACCATTTCTGTCCCAATCCTCATTGCCAAAAAATTTTGTCATCATATTTATCTTCTCCTGACGATTGACTGTTTCTATTCCATGGCCAACATATACGCGGCGGCCGGTCCAGCCGGGAATAAAGTTACCGCTGGGCTCTCCGGACAGGAAGACACTATTCTCGGCTGTATTTTCTTTTATCCATTCAAAAGCAGCCGCCTTTTGATCGCTTAGATAGAACACCGGAAAACTGCGATTGGAATACAGGAATATATCATTGGCCAGAACATAGATGGTTGACCCGGACAGGAAAGCCAAAAAGACTATCGCCAGAATAAATCGCTCCAAAAAAACAGAAGGGGCAACGATTTTATTCAAACGATTGGATACAATCTGCCAGAGAAAAATAAGGCCCAAAGCGGCCAAAACAGCCAGCGGAACGTGCAGGCCCTGCGATAAACGCCGCTGAAAAAAGATCGGCGAATAAATAAGAGCTACCTGGACAAGGGCCCAAACAACCACAAAAATCAGGCCTGGCTTCAGCCGCCTGGCTATTGACGCTATTCCAAACAAGGCAAAAACCAGCAAAAATCCATAACTAACCAAGAATAGCCACGGAGCAGGAGTCAAAAGAATATTCTGGCCGGCCCGCTGTTGGGCAAAAGAATCTGAAAAATGTAAATATACCTGATACAAAAGCCCTGGTGCAGAAACTAAGACAAAAATAACATATGATTTTAACCAGCTAAGGGATAATTCTCTTCTGGCCGCCATTAATATCGCTCCGGCTGCCAAAGGAACCAGCCAAACCGTAACCACATGGAATGGATGGAACAAGAACAGAGCCAGGGAGCATAAACCCGCCAGCAATGAATAAATCAGCCTTTTTTCCTGAAAAGCGCGGAGAATAAAGAAAAAAGAAGCCACAATTAATGTCGTGGATAAAATAAAGTGCGGAAGGTGATACAAGGTTAAAAAGGTATTTGACTCCGGAACCCAAAGATCCATTGGCCAATGATAGTAGGCTCCGTTTTCAGAGATGTATTTTAAGGGCTCCAAAAATGGGGCTAGTACTCCACCCAGGCCTGAAGAGAAGAGCAAAACCATTAGAGACAGCCAGCGCGTCTTGATGTCCTCTATTACGTAAGACAGAAAATAATAAAGCGTAAAAATAAAAATCGGGATCAAGGCCAGGCGCACCAGCTGAACCGCCAGCGCGCTGGGCAGGTGGAATAAGGAGGCCACCGCCCCCACGCCCAGCCAAAACGGCTTAAATAGATTCCGGGGCTGATTTTCTGACGTAAACAGATCCTGAAAGATAATATGGCCCTGTTTTACCTGCTCAATGTACGAATAATAGACATTGATATCGCCCGGGGTCAGAGAGTGTATTCCGGTATAAACTGTGTTGGCCGGAGCAATTAAAAAACCATATAAATAAGGCAGGCCGGTAATTATCATGACTATTGCGATGCACAGCCAGACAAACCTTTTCTCTCTATTAGCTACAAAATCTCCTAGTAATTTTTTCATCATACAGACTTAAGTGATTGAGTAAATCTTTTTATAATCCACCAGGTTACAACAAACAAAAACATCAGCAGCAATAAAAGACTTATAAAGAATGGCGAATAAGATAATAGCCCTACTGCCGTAAGAAGAAATAAAGTCGCTCTAACCCATTTTTTGTCAATCAATGCCGCTAAAGGAAAAAACCACAAAAAATACCAGGACTGCAGAGAAACTACACCTATCGCCACATAAGAAATAATGATAATAAACGTAGAATATACTATCTCTTTCGCGGGATTCTTAATAATTTTATACATTAAACACACATACCCAATCAAAAAAGAATAAAAGGCAACAAGCCGCACCAAAGAAATCGCTTCAAAAATATCTATCGGCATTACCAGAGACGCGAGCTGGGTTAGACCAAAAATCAGCATAGGAATAAGCGAGAAGTTAAAGAAAGAAATTAGCTTGGTCTGGACAGCAAGTGAATTAAATATCTTCCATCCCTCCCAAAAAGGCCAATAAAATACAACGGTCCCAAGCAGGCAAATAAACCCGGTTTTTAAAATCAACCAGGCCAGCTTTTCCCTAGGAACTTTTTTAATAACGAAATACAAAAACAGCGGCAATAAAAGCAGGGTTACATATTTAGTAAGTATTGAGCAGACAAGAACTGGCAAAACCCACAGATATTTCTTCTTAAGATATAAAAAGATGCTTAGCAAAACAAAAAAGGCCATTAAAATATCATTGTGAGCGTTATTAGCCACCTCAAATAGAACAAGGGGATTCCAGGCATACAAAAACACCCCCACTGCTTTAGATGCCGGCCTGATGATACTTAAAATCCCAATTATTAATAAGATATTACCAATATGAACTAATACTGAAAATATTTTTAAGAGGAGCTGGTTACCCATAAATCTATCCTGGGCCAGAAAGCTTGAGCCAATGGAAACAAAGGCAAAAACCGGACCATACTGCATTGGGATTTCATGCCATTCTTCCGGTGAATAGTGGTAAAACAAATCCTGGGGAATTGTACTGGTAGTGGTAAGATAGGGATTTTCTCCGTATTCTGTTAAAATTCTTGACCGCAAAATGTAATTAAATATATCGCCTGATCCGACTGGCGGAATTAAAACCAGGATAATGGAAAATATCATGGAAAAAGCAATTATCGCCTTTATCAAGGAAGGACTGGCGGCCAGGCCTCTTATTTTTTTATAGCCGAATAAATAGCAAACAATAAGGCCGGCGGAGGCTAGGGAGAATAGCGCAACTGAAAAATTATCAAGCGGGGGCAGGAACCTCTCCTTAAAATAAAAAGGGATTAGAGCCAGCGAGGCAAAAAAAACCGCCATGGCAAAGCCGAGCAAGTATAAAACTGATTTTTGTTTCATTTTCTGAACTTCAGCCGTAAAATTGTAGTAAAAAAATTAAATACTTCTTTCTTGGAAAGCTTTGACTTGCCTTGCTGGCGATCAGTAAAAATTATCGGGATCTCTTTTACTTTTAGGCCCGCTTTTTCGCATCTATATATTGTTTCCTCCTGAAATGCATAACCATTACTCTTAATAGCGGGTAAATCCATGGCTTGAATTGCCTTTTTAGTATAACACTTAAAGCCAGAAGTCACATCACGGGTCTTAAGCCCCAGCATTACCCGGGAAAACCACATTGCTCCGCCGCTTTCCAGCCGGCGCCAAGGGCCCCAGTTTTCAATCTTGCCTCCGGGTACGCGGCGGGAACCAACCACTAAATCGTAACCATTTTCTATTTCTCGAAGAAAATCCGGAATATATTTGGGGTGATGAGAAAAATCAGCGTCCATTTCAAAGAAAAGCTCACTGCCCTGCCTCAAAGCCAGGGAAAAAGCCTCATTGTAGGCGCTGCCCAGGCCCATTTTTCTGGGTCGGTGGATGACTGGCAAAGGAAACTTTCTTGCTAAT
>JBDRCS010000066.1:0-7422 GCA_043821615.1 Patescibacteria group bacterium | reverse complement strand
CCAAAATACCAGACTAAGCCAAGAACTGTAATACCCGGATAAAATAAGGCAATTAAACCAAAGGCAAGAAATAATATTCCTCGCAATGCCATTAAAATGCGCATGGTTGATGTTTTTTCCATTGTAATATTTTAATTTTTTAATTTTTGATGTATGGAAATTCCTAAGATAATCACCACGATTCCCGATAGTAAAGACAGGATTCCAATTAGTAATAAAATGTCAAAAGTTTTCATCCAGATTGGCTGGGCAATCAGAAAAAAAGCCAGAACAGTCATCAAAATTCCGCCAATAATTGAATAGATTTGCGAACCAAAGTTTTTTGGCAGGGTAACTCCGGAAACAAAAAGGGATAGGCCGGCAATTAACAACCAAAGAGTTAACAACCAGGTGAATATTTCAGCGGAAATATCCGGATACAGCATTACTAAAATACCAATAATTATTTCAATGATTCCGGTTGCCAGATGAGTGCCATTTTTATTAAGGAAAAATTGAAAAAAAGCCAGAAATCCGTTAAAAATTGCGACGATACCTAAAAAATAGACTAAGCCCAATAAGGTTAGTCCTGGGTAAAACAGGGCAATGAGGCCAAAAGCAGAAAAAAGAATTCCTCTAATAACCATTACCCATTTTAAATTTGAATTTTGCATGGTTGATTTTTTATTTTTAATGAATTTATTATAACATTTTTTTAAATTTTTTGCTTGCCAAACATTAAATAGATTGATAAAATGATTAAAATTAACAAAAAATGAGCAAACAAATAATTACAAGATTTGCACCAAGTCCAACTGGGTATTTGCATATTGGCGGGGCCAGAACCGCCTTATTTTCTTATTTATGGGCAAAAAAGAACGGAGGGAAATTTATTTTAAGGATTGAAGACACAGACAGAGCCAGATATGTTGAAGATGCAGAAGATAGCATTATTAAAGGACTGGAATGGCTTGGTTTAGAATGGGATGACGGTCCATATCATCAATCTGAAAGGCTGGAAAAATACAATGAAGCTGCCAAAAGATTAGTAGACGATGGCAAAGCATATTATTGTTTTTGCTCACAGGATCGGTTGAAAGAAATGCGGGAAGAGCAAATTAAAAATAAGCAAGCCCCAAAATATGACAAGACTTGCTGTTCTTTAGCCAAAGAGGAAGTTGAAGAAAGATTAAAAAACAAAGAAAAGCATGTTATCAGATTAAATGTTCCCCAAGATGGGAGAGTTGAGTTCCATGACGAGGTGAGAGGAAATATTAAAATCGAAAATAAAGATATTGACGATCAGGTATTGGTTAAGTCCGACGGTTTTCCAACCTATCATTTGGCAGTGGTGGTAGATGATAATGACATGGGCGTAAATTATGTAATCAGAGGAGAAGAATGGCTGCCATCCACGCCCAAGCATATTTTATTATATGAAGCCCTGGGATATGAAATGCCTAAATTTGCTCATTTGAGTTTGTTTATAAAAAAGGGTGGAGGAAAGCTTTCAAAACGAGAGGGCGCAACTTCTTTACTGAATTATCGGGATCAGGGATATTTACCAGAAGCCGTGACTAATTTTATCGCCTTTCTGGGATGGAACCCTAAGGATACCAGAGAAATTTTTTCACTTAAAGATTTAGAAAAAGAGTTTGACTTAAAGAATGTAAATAAAGCTAATCCTATTTTTGATACTGACAAGCTGGATTATTTAAATGGTTTATATATCAGAAATTTAGAATTGGATGAATTTGTAAAATTGGCAATGCCGTATTTGGAGAATGGAATCAAATCGGATCTGATGGCGGATGAAGAATATGTGAAAAACATAATGGCTTTAGAACAGGAACGAGTAAAGAGGCTGGATGAAGTTGGTGAAATGGTAAAATTTTTCTTTGTGGAAAACGATAAGTTAGATTATGAAGCAAGCTTGCTTGTCTGGAAAAAATCCACGCCAGAAGAAACCAAAAATAATTTGGAAAAATTAATAAATAAATTAAAAGAGGTTGATGAAATGCAATGGGATAGGGGACAGCTAGAAGAAATTATTATTAATTGGAATAAAGAGCAGGGATTAGGTAATGGAGATGTGCTCTGGCCGATGCGAGCGGCTTTATCCGGCGAAAAGGCATCACCAAGCCCCTTTGAAATAGCTGATGTGCTGGGAAAGGAAAAAACTCTTATCCGTTTACAAAATGCATCATCTATGCTATAATTGGGCGTGGATAAATTAGGAATCAATGAACGAATATAAAATAAAAATAAAATTTACATTAATTAGCCTATTATGCGCTGTTGTTTTAATAACCGGCGCTTTTTTAGTGCCAATTTTGGCTTTTGCTGAAAAAGATGTGACGCCGGAAACGGAAGAAAAAGAAAACAATGTTGATGAAATGAATACTAATCTGGAAGATAAAAATGAAACCCTGGCTGAGCTTCAGGATAAAATCAGGCAATATGAAAATTCAATTAAAGAGAAGCAGGAAGAAGCGCTTACCTTGGAAAGTCAGATTGATATAATTGAGGAGGATATTGATAAAAATAAAACTAAAATTGAAAAAGTAAGAACTGAATTAGAAAAATTGGAATATGAAATAGGGGAAACAAGATTAAAGATATTACAGAGTGAAGAAGGGATTGATACAAAAAAGGTGCAGATCTCAGGATTTTTAAATAAAATCTATAAAAATGAGCAAAAAACCTTTTTAGAAATATTACTGACAAACGATACCTTAACTGAATTTTCATCTCAGATGTCTTATGAGGAAGAGATACAAAAAGAATTTCAGGGATTATTAGATGATATACAACAAGAGAAAAAAGAATTAAACAAAGCCAAATCAGAGCTGGAAAAAAAGAAAGAAGACAAGAAAGTGAAAAAGGCTGATTTGGTGTCGCAGCGCTATACCCTGCAAAGCGAGGAAGATTATAATTCCAATCTACTAAAGGAAATTGAACAGGATGAGGATAAATTTCAGGAATTGGTGAAAAAGATGCGAAGCGAACATTCTGATGTGGAATCGGAAATTACTTATTTGGAAAATAAATTAAAAAAGAAGATTACAGATCCGGAAGAGGGAAGTGATCCGATTGAGCCTTCGCCTTACGTAGATATGGATGAATTTGATCCTATCTGGCCTGTGGGCGGCCCTGTGACTGCCACTTTTCATGATCCGACATACCCTTTTCGAAGATGGTTTGAACATGATGCCATTGACATTGCCTGCGCCCAAGGGTCTCAATTAAAAGCGGCTGACTCCGGCTATGTGGCTGTAGCCAGGTTTGACGGAACTTCTAGCTATGCCTATATCCTTTTAGTTCATGCAGACGGCTATGCCACTTTGTATGGTCATACTTCAGCTGTATATGTAGAGCCTGAAGAATATGTAAAAAAGGGGCAGGTGATTGGTTTGAGCGGAGCTATGCCCGGCACCCCGGGTGCAGGCAGCTTTACTACCGGTCCTCATCTTCATTTTGGCGTAAGATATAATGGTATACCAGTTGATCCGATGCAATACTTGCCTTAGTGCCCTGCTTAGATAGGGGAGACTCCTCTGCTGATTTTAAAGAATAAAAATAATTATCAAATATAAAATAGAATAATGAAAATTAATTCTATTTTTTTATTCCACTTTCTCTTTAAGAGGGTAGACTAGGGAATTAAAAAATAAAAATAAATTAATTTAATTTTATATAGGTATATATTGTCTAAAGGGAAGATTGATATGTAGTGTCGTACAATATATCTTATGCGACACCATAGAATCAAAACAGGCCTAGGAATGGCCCTTCTGACAGCCTTGGCAGCAAGTCGGCATAATTCTTTTTGAATTAATATCTTTTCCCCTCTTCTTGTTCTGATAATTTTTTATGGCTTCATGCATGGCGTCAGCCGCTAAATTACTACAATGCATTTTAACCGGCGGCAAACCTCCCAGACCCTTTGCCACTGCCTGGTTGTTAATTTTTAAGGCTTCCTTGAGGGTCTTACCCTTAGCTAGCTCCGTAACCATGCTTGAGGTGCCGATAGCGGCTCCACACCCAAGTGTCTCAAATTTAATGTCTTTGAGATATTCTTCCCCCTGATCATTCGTATCAACTTTAATATAAATTTTCATTATATCCCCGCAAATCGGATTGCCGACTTCACCGGTGCCGTCCGGATTTTTAATTGAGCCGAGGTTCCTTGGATTTTGGAAATGATCCATTAATGTTTTATTGTACATATGTTAACTGTTAAGTTGTTAGTTAAAAATTATTGATAATAAATTCTGTCGGGAAATCTGAGGTCTATATAAGAAATGCCGGATTTGTCTTCTATACTGTCCATAAGAATAGTTTTTAAATTATCCAATTGAGAATCAAGATCTAATTTGGAATCAAAGTATACTTCAAAACCGTCTTTAGTTAAAATGTAAACTTCAGAATTGATTTTCACTAAATCGCATTCAGTCGGCTCATATTGCTCTGACCATTGAATATATTCATCAGCTCCATCCCCGCTCTCGTCTTTGGGCTCGTCGGGAGACTCGCCCTCTTTGTTTTTATTTTTATTATTATTTTTTACATCATCCAGCATGGCCAGGCTTTCTTCCACCGTGATTTCACCGGCATTATATTGTTCTAATATCTTTTTTTTCTTGTTTTTCGTGTCTTCATCATCTTCCTGCTCTATTTCCTTTTGAAGGATTTTTTCAGCCACGTAAATTTTTTCCTGGCACTGGATTTGAGGAATAATAAAGGAGTTCAGTTCCAGCCCGGTTTTATTATTAAAAGTTTGGTTCAGTAAGAGAATAAAATCTATTAATTCTTTAGAAATTACCTGCTTGCCGGGTTCGACCGGTTTATCGTTCTTATCGATTATATGGGGATATTTATCCTCTTCAGCTATTTCTGATTGCTCTTCCGAGGTAATGCCATTTATATCCAACAAATATTTTTTTTCCTGAGATTGCCAGATGAGTCCGGGAATTCGCTCTGTAATTTGAACGGATAATTTATTGGGGAATTTCTTTTTTATTGTAATGGATTCCAAAACAAATTTATTATTAATATTTTCAGTGACAGCGGCTTGGGCGTCTGCTACATCAAAAAAGAAATAATTATTTTTTGGAAAAATTAATAATTTTTTAGAATTGCGATAATCATTAATTAATGAATCTAACTCTTCCTGTGAAATATGGTTTGTGCCTTCAATTTTTACTTCTGAAATATTTGAAAAGCCGGTCCCAAATAAGACATAGCTTCCTCCTCCCACCAAAACAATTATAATTATCAGCCAAACCCAGCCGTCTTTATATTTTATCCAATCAAAAATAACATCCCAAAGGGATTTTGGCTTTTGAATTTTCTTTTTAAAAACAACATTATCAGAGCCGCGACTGGGATTCTCATCCTCTTTTAGGGCATTTAACCGGCGTCGCTTTCCTACTCTGACCATACGGCTTAATCGATTCATGGGTACATTATACTTGAAATTTATCTAAAAATAAAGTAATATATTTATATGGAAAAATTAAAAATTGCAGTATTACTGGGCGGAGAATCCTCTGAAAGAGAGGTGTCTTTGGATTCCGGAGCTAAAGTGGCCGAACATATCCCCAGTGATAAATATGAAGTTTTGAAATATGACCCTAAAAATGATTTGCAGAAATTGATTAATGACATTAAGGAAAAAAGAATTGACGTGGTTTTTCCGATATTACACGGGAAATATGGTGAAGACGGGACCATGCAGGGATTATTGGAATTATTGCATATTCCCTATGTTGGCTGCGGAGTTTTGGCTTCGGCCCTGGCCATGGATAAGATTAGAACCAAAAAATTAGTGGAATCCTTTGATATAGTCACCCCTGGATACAGGGTGCTTACGCCTGACATGAAAGATGTTGATTTGGAAAGATTTACCCTCCCCTGCGTTGTTAAGCCAAAATCAGCCGGGTCTTCCGTGGGAGTTTCAATTCCTGAAAAAAAAGATGAATTAAAAGCAGCCATTGATAAGGCTTTTGAATATGATGATGAGGTCTTAGTAGAGGATTTTATTAAAGGAGATGAATACACAGTGGGAGTGATAGGTCCGAATGATAAAGCCACGGCTTTACCAGTGACTCATATCAAAGCCAATAAGGGGAAGTTTTATGATTATAAATCAAAATATGCTCCAGGCGGATCTACGCATACTTGCCCGGCTGAGATTGATGATATTTTAAGAGGAAAATTGCAAACAACGGCACTGGAGGTGTATAGAATAATGGGTTGTGAAGGCATGTCCCGCATTGATTTTATGGTGGATCAAAAGGGTAATCATTATTTTATTGAAGTAAATACCATACCAGGCATGACTGATACTTCCCTTTTGCCGGAAGCGGCCAAGGCAGGAGGCATAGAATTTCCTAAATTACTTAATAACTTAATTCAATGGGGTTTACGTGGGTAGAAATAAATAAAGAAAATATTTTACATAATTTACGGTCTTTTCGAAAATTAATCGGAGAAGACCGTGTTTTAATGCCAGTGGTTAAGAGTAATGCCTATGGCCATGGCATGATTGGGGTTGCAAAACTTATGGATGAGTCTGGCTTGGCTAATAAGATTTGTACGGTTAATGATTCGGAGGCGATCCAGTTGATTGAGAACAGGATAGAATCGCCTATTTTTATTTTGAGTTATTGGGAAAAAAATAAAAAATTAATAAATAATAAAATAGAATATTCTGTTTATGATCTGGAGCAGGCAAAATTTTTATCAAGTCTAAACAAAAAAATAAAAATTCACCTCAAGGTGGATACGGGCACCAGCCGGTTAGGCGTGTTGAGTAAAGACTTTGTTGAATTCGCTAAAAAAGTAGCGGCTCTCCCCTCCCTTGAGATTGAAGGTGTGTTTACTCATTACGCAAACAGTGAAGAAGATAACCAATTTACCCGTGAACAGACTGAAAAATTAGCTAATGTTAGCCAAGAATTAAACAAATTAGGTATTAAAGTAAAGACTTTTCATGCTGCTTGCAGTGCTGCTTCTATTAGCTCGCCTGATACATTGTTTGACGGGGTCAGATTGGGATTGGGTTTGTATGGTTTATGGCCTACAAAAAAAATAAAGGTAGAAAGCTTAGAATTAAAACCGGCTTTAACCTGGAAAACAAAAATTATCCAGATTAAAGAATTGGATAAGGGAAATTATGTTGGTTATGGTTGTACTCATCAAACTAATGCCAAAACGAAAATGGCTGTTTTGCCCGTAGGATATAATGAGGGCTATGACAGATTATTATCAAATAAAGGTGAGGTTTATATTAAGGGTGAAAGATGCAAAGTAATTGGAAGAGTTTGCATGAACTTAACCATGATTGATGTAAGTCCCCTTTCTGATGTGAAAGTTGGTGATGAAGTAGAATTAATGGGAAATAATATTACACCTGAAGAATTTGCCTCTTGGGCAGAG
>JBDRCS010000065.1:0-4996 GCA_043821615.1 Patescibacteria group bacterium | reverse complement strand
TTAGGGACGCATAATATCTTCGGGTACGAGTTCGCCTTTTTCCACCATCTATCTTATTATTTTACAAGATTGGCCGACTTGGTCCTCCTTGTCATGTGGAAAAGTCTTGGCTGTGCCCATTTCACCGCACTTTTTACAGTAAAATGAATGTTCATATTTTAAGATAGTCATGCCAATATCGCCGATTTCATCAAAAATCTCCTGGGCTTCAAAAGTACCGTAATAATCGCCTACGCCGGCATGGTCGCGGCCGACAATAAAGTGGGTACAGCCAAAGTTCTTGCGAATAATGGCGTGGAGAACGGCTTCCCTGGGGCCGGCATATCTCATAGCCAGAGGTAAAATGCTCATGACAACTCTGTCTTTGGGAAAGAAATTTTCAATCAGGTGCTGATAGGAATCCAGAATAACCTGATCATTAAAATCACCGGCTTTCTTCTTGCCGATTACAGGATTAATAAATAAGCCGTCTGTTATTTCCAGGCCGCAGCGCTGTAAGTATTCGTGCGCCTTATGTGGAGCGTTTCTGGTTTGAAAACCGCAAACAGTGTTCCAGCCCCGTTCCTTGAAAAGCAGCCGGGTTTCATCGGGGTCTAAATTAAAGCTTTCAAACGGCTCTTTGGAATTATCGATTAATTCGATGCCGCCGCCGACCAAAAAGGGCTTCATGGCTTCCACCATGGCCACGCCGGGATGCTCTTTATCCGTGGTTTTGAAAACTTTTTGTGAAAAATTATTTTTATCATATTCGTAAATATCACGAACATTCATAATGGCGATATAATTACCTTCTTCATCTGTCAGACTGATCTGATCGCCGATAGATAAATTTTCTTTTGTATCAGCGTCAACATCCAAAACAAAAGGGATCGGCCAGACAGTGCCATCCATTAAAGTCATGTTTTCTACAACTGATTCAAAATCAGCCTGATTCATAAAGCCTTCCAAAGGAGAATAAACTCCGCGGGCAATATTTTTTACGTCTTTAACTAGTTCTTCATCTAATTTGATTTGAACTAGGTCCTGAGCCTTGGCTTCGGCTTTTTGGGCATCTTCTGGTTTTAAGACGCGGTTAACCAGGATGTTTCCATGTGGGTCTATCATATTAATCTAAGTAACCTAAATTTTGTAAGCGTTGTTTGATCTTGTCCTCGTCTTCCTTGGAATAGACTTGATCTTGTTTGGCTTGCTCATCTTTTTTGGAAGCCTTTTCTGCAACTTGCTTTAATACAAAAGTTACATAATCATCAACAGATGAAAACTCATCGGAATCACCCGCCAATTGATCTAATTTTTCCTTTAGATCGTCAGGAATGTTTATTTGGGCCATATTTTTGCCTTAATTATTAACACTCCTATTGTAGTGCAATAAGAGTGCTTCGTCAATGTGGGTGTGGATAATTAATTAAACTGGCATGGCTCGCCAGAAGGCTCACCCTATTTGTCTTCAAATAGCCCGAGGCTTCCGCCGAGGGCACATAGATAAATTATTTATTATCCATAATTTTCTTGAATTCTTCTAAATATTCTTTGGAAATTACAGACCAGGAATAATGCTCTCTGGTATAATATTTTATATTTTCTTTTATTTTTTCCTGGTCTTCCCTATTAAAGAGGGAAGATATTTTCTTAATGAATGCCTCAGAATTGCCGGATTCCACCAAATAGCCGTTTTTACCGTCTTGAATGGCGTCTTTAATGCCTTCGATGTTAGCGCCAATAACCGGCAGGCCTTGAGAGCCGGCTTCCAGGGCAACAATGCCAAAGCCTTCCCTGTCCCCTTCCACTTTAATATTGGGCATCACAAAAACATCAGCAGAATTTAACAACTTGCCTAAATTTACATCACTAACCCGGCCCATCATTCTCACCTGATCAGACATGGCGTGTTCCTTAATATATTTACTTATTTCTTTTTCCTGCTCGCCTGTTCCGGCAATTAAATATAAATAATCCAGCCCGAGCTTGGGAACAACTTCTTTAATAAACCAAAACACTCCTTTTCTGGGAACTAGACGGCCAACAGTTAATAAAACTTTTTTATCGCCAAAATCAAATTTATCATCGCTATTAAACCTGTCAGGGGAAATTCCATTAGGAATAACAACCAATTTATTTTCCGGCACTCCCCTTTTTTTGCATTCTGCTTTAGTGTGCTCACTAACACAAAAAACCTTATCCAACTTTTTTAGCTTGCTTACGAAAAGCTTCTGATACCAGCCCTTGGACCAGACCACATCCAAACCGTGTACTGTTATCACAACCGGTTTTTTGGTGAAGAACTTCAGACATCTTGCCATTCTCGCCAGCACACCATCACCCACATGAACCATATCAACTTTCCGCAATTTAAAAATAGCCCTGATTAAGGCCAATGGATACCACCAGATAAGATTTTTCTGGGATTTATTTAGAATAATTGTTTGTTTGTCGCAATCAATAGAACTAATCAGGCCATGGGAGAATTGCTCCATGCCTCCAACTTGGGGCGGATATTTTCTGGTGATAAATAAAACTCTTCCAGCCATAGCTGGATCCAGCCTATGGCTGGACATCTTTTTTTTCATTATTTTGTTCTTCTTGAGCAATTTCTAATTTCTTTACCCGATATAAAATGTCTTCAGATACTTTTCTGGACCAGCCAATGGATGAACCAAGTAATCCCAAAACAATATTCAAGAATCCCACTATCATTAAAACAGCTGCTAAGAGTAATGATTGGATGTGTCCGTCACCGTCACCAATTGCGTAAAAATATAAAAATCTGCCGATTACAATTATTCCCGGTAAAAACATCAGAAACCCAAGTATGCCGAAAAATCTTAAGGAACGAAAAATAACAATATTAGTGACAATGTTCCAGCCTGCTTTCCAGATATGATCAGGGATATTTTTTATCAATCTTGAAGGACGATCAACCGGCCGGTCAGCAATGGGGATTTCCATCATGCTCAGCTTTAAATCCTGAGCTGATAATAATGTAGTGTGCACATAGGTATGTAAGGAATATACTCCGATTTTCATGGCTGCTTCTTTTGAATAAGCCCGATAACCGGTAGAGACGTCATATTTGGGAATGCCGGCCCATTTCGTCATAATGGCAGAGCCGATCTTATTGAGATTCTTGTTTTTAGTATTCAAATTTTTTCGGGAACCTATTACAATATCCGCTCTTTTTTCAAGAATTGGCTTGATTAGCTCGGGAATTTTAGACTGATCATAATGATTGTCTCCGTCCGTATTCACAATAATGTCAGCGCCTCTGCAAATGGCCTCTTCTAGGGCATCGCGAAAAGTCGTGGCCAAGCCCAAATTTGTTTTATGGGAAATAATATAGTCAGCGCCGGCTTCCCGGGCAACTTGGATGGTTCTGTCTTTGGAGCCGTCATCCATTATTAATACTTCCACTTTATCAATACCAGGAATCTCTCTGGGGATTTCCTTGATAACTGTGGCTGAATTTTCTTCCTCGTTATAACAAGGGATGTTGACTATTAATTTCATATTTCGTGGTTTTGACCGACTGAATAATAAGTAAAGCCGATTTCTCTCATTTTTTCAGGATCAAGATGATTGCGGCCATCAAAGAGAACGGGATTGTTTAATGATTGCTTTATTTGGCGCCAGTCCAGATCCAGAAATTGCGGCCATTCAGTCACAAGCAAGACAGCATCATTGTCAGCCACGGCCTTGTAGGGATCGTCATAATATGTGATTGTGTCTTCTAATATTTTTTTGGCATTTTCCGTGGCTTCGTAATCAAAAGCATCCACTTCGGCCCCTTCCTTGACCAGCCTTTGAATAATATCAATGGCAGCTGATTCCCTGATGTCATCAGTATTGCCTTTAAAGGCCAGGCCCAAAACGCCGAATTTTCTGCCTTTTAAATCTTTGAAATGTTTTTTTACTTTGTCGACAAAATGCTGTCTTTGATGCTGGTTCACTTCAATAACGGATTTTAATAATTTAAAATCATAACCATGTGAACCGGCAATCTGATCCAGAGCTTTTACATCTTTGGGAAAGCAGGAGCCGCCCCAGCCGATGCCGGCTTTTAAAAATTTCGGGCCGATTCTTTTATCCAGCCCGACTCCGTGGGCAACTTCCTTGATGTCAGCTCCGGCCTTTTCGCAAATGTGGGCAATTTCATTAATAAAAGAAATCTTGGTGGCCAAAAAGGCATTAGAGGTGTATTTGATAAGCTCTGAACTTTCAACTGTCGTCACAACTTTTTCACATTTTATCGGGGCAAAAATATCCAGCATGACTTTTTTTGATTTTTCGGTTCTAACGCCAATTACAACCCGGTCTGATTTCATGAAATCTTTAAGAGCTGACCCCTCTCTGAGAAACTCAGGACAGGAAACAACGTCAAATTCACCTTTGTATTTTTTCTTGATAATATTTTCCACTTCGCGGCCGGTTCCAACCGGAACAGTGGATTTATTTACCACGACAGTATATGAAGATAAATTTTCTGCTAATTCTTCAGCAACCGCATATACATATTGAAGATCGGCTTTTCCGTCTTTGGCTGAGGGCGTTCCCACCGCAATAAAGACTGCCTCAGCGCCTTTTAAATTATCTTTTAAGGATGTAGAAAAAGTAAGCCTTCCTGCTTCAACATTATTTTTTACCAGCACATCAAGTCCCGGTTCGAATATAGGTATTACTCCTTTTTCTAATTTTTCTATTTTTTCCTGATCAATATCAATGCAAGTAACATTATGCCCAATATCAGAGAAACAAGCTCCTGATACTAATCCGACATAACCAGTTCCAACTACAGTAATTTTCATAGAATTATTAAAAAAATTTTTACTTAATTATAAGATAAAATATACTTTTTTTACGTTTTTGTCAATGGGATTTATAAACGTTCCAAGTAGTCTTGATTATGCTTTCCAGGTCTGAATATTTTGGTTTGTAATTAAGTAATTTTCTGGCTTTGGCTGAAGAGGCGTAAAGCGCGGCTGGATCGCCTTTTCTTCTGGCT
>JBDRCS010000064.1:0-26312 GCA_043821615.1 Patescibacteria group bacterium | reverse complement strand
ATATAAATTTGTCCCGTTCTTTCCAAAATGACATACTTTATATATAATACCATTTATGATTAGAGACTTAAAGGTTAAAACTAGAAGGGGAGTAATTAAAACTCCGTTTTTTATGCCAATTGCCACAAAAGCGGCTGTTAAAAATTTAACTTGCCGTGAAGTTGGAGGCTTGGGGGCGCAAATAATTTTATCAAATACTTATCATTTAAATTTAAGGCCGGGGGCAGATATTATCAGGAAAGCCGGCAATCTGCATAAGTTCATGCAATGGGACGGACCGATTCTCACTGATTCCGGCGGATATCAGGTTTTTTCGCTTTCCAATATCAGAAAGATTAAGGAAGAGGGGGTTGAATTCCAGTCTACTTATGACGGCGGTAAAAAACATTTAATGAAGCCGGAAGATTCCATTGATATACAATTGAAATTGGGTTCAGATATTATTATGGTTTTGGACGAATGTCCGCCTCATCCGTGCACAAAAAAGTATGCAGAACAGTCCTTAGAATTGACTACTAGATGGGCAGAGAGGTGTAAAAAATATTTTATCAAGAAAACCAAAGCTCTACCAAAAAATAAAAGGCCGTTATTGTTTGGGATTGTGCAGGGATCTGATTATAAGGATTTAAGAATAAAGTCCGCTCAGGGATTGATGGAAATAGGATTTGACGGCTATGCCATTGGCGGCTTGGCTGTGGGAGAGCCAGTGGAGCAAATGTATAAAGTGCTGGATTATTTATGCCCGATTTTACCGGAAGACAAGCCCAGATATTTAATGGGCGTAGGCAAGCCAGAGCAAATTGTAGAAGCCGTAAAAAAAGGAGTGGACATGTTTGACTGCGTGATTCCCACCAGGAATGCCAGACACGGCTATTTATTTTCAAATTTAAAATTGAGCAAGGATTTAAAGAAAGTTGACTATGACATAGTGCGCATTACTAATCAAAAATATGCAAAAGACCTTTCCTGCCTGCCGGGTATGGAATATTCCAAAGCTTATTTAAGGCATTTGTACATGTCAGAAGAGCCTCTGGGGCAAAGACTGGGAACAGAAAATAATTTGCGTTTTTATTTGGGACTAATGGATAAATTAAGGAAAATTAAAAATTAACTATGGATTTGGTGTTATTGATTTTTTTATTTTTAGTGATATTTACTGTTGCCTTAGCAGGGCTTTCTTTTGCACCCTGGGTACCAACCTGGAAAAAAGATATTGAACGGGCAATGGATTTGGTTAAGCTAACCCCAGAACAGACTTTTTATGACTTAGGATGCGGTGATGGTCGGGTCGTGTTTCGTTTTGTTAAAAAATATAAATGCAAAGGCGTGGGCGTGGAAATGGCAGTGCCAGTCTACGCGATTGCCAGAATTAGATCTTTTTTCTACAAAAAAACCAAAATAGTATTAGGAAATTTATTTACCACGGATTTAAGTGACGCAGACGTGGTTTTTTTATTTGGCATGCCGGACAAGTTAAATGAAAAATTGGCGGAGAAATTTAGAAAAGAGCTGAAACCGGGGACTCAGGTTATTTCTTATGTTTTTCCCTTAATTGGATTGGAGCCGGTTAAAAAAGAAAAACCAGAAAAAAGAAGCGCTTTATATTTATATAGATTTTAATGCATTTTATAGATCAATTCAGAATTAAGAGAGATAAATTATTTTTACCGATAGTAAAGGCAATGCCGAAATGGGCAACGGCTAACTTGATTTGCTATTTAAAAATTCCCCTAGGAATGATAATGGGAATATTTATTTATTTTAAATCATCTCATTTTTTGCTGATTTGTTTTTTAATATGGTTATTTGGAAAATTTTTAGATAATATTGACGGCGGGATAGCTCGTTATAGGAAAACTTCTTCCTTTAAGGGAAAAATGCTGGATGCTTTCACAGATAGAGTAGTTTTATTTATTCTTACTTATGCGGCCTTGGTGGCATTCCCAGAGGCCTGGATATTATTTTGGGCGATGGTTTTCATGGGGCTATTAACAATAGCTGACATTGGTCGAATAATTATTCATAAGTATAAGGAAGAGTCGCAAAAAACAGATTTTTTTTGGCAGATTATAGAAATTATTTATAGAGCGATATTTTCAGCAATCTTTCTAGGTCAGTATTTATATTATTATTAAATTTATGGTATAATATCGGCATGCAATTATTAATGACAGCATTGCAGACGGTATATAAGGACATTCTAATGAATGCCCTGTATTTTCCAATTTGGTGGTACACAAAAGGAACTGCCAAATTTTTTAATTATATTATCGCGGAGATTAGAGATTTTGCTAAAGGCCTGAATATTTCGGTATTGTTTAAATATTTATTAAAACCGATGTACGGTTATTTTGATTTTTGGAGCCGGGTGATTAGCTTTTTAGTTAGAATAGTACATTTTTTTGTACTGTTTTTAATAACCATAATTTGGACGATTATTTTATTTGTTTTGTTTTTTATCTGGCTTATTTTACCAGTGTTTGTGTTATATAATGTTTTATTATTTTCAGGAATATTAAAATTTAATATTTATTTACTAGTATCTTAATTTGAAAATGGAGGAATCGCAAAGAAAAATTAAAAAAGACGAAGAAGAGATCAAAATGGACATATTCCATTGTCCGACTTGCAATGGCTATGGTTTTTCTTTGGGTCCGGCCGGCCATCATGTGCCCTGCCAAGCCTGCCATGGTGTTGACAGCATGTATGGATATATTGACAAGCAAGTTGTTTATTTTGGAAAAAAGTTTACATTAGAGACTTTAAAACAGGACAAGCTGACCAAATTTATTAATTCCTTATTTAACATTTTATTAATTATTTTTGGTGTGGCCGGCCTGGGATTTTTAGCCTGGCAAATGGTAGAGTTGGTGAACAGCGGTCAATCCGCTACAGCGGTTTTTAATGCGGCCTCCTGGAAAACGGCCATATTTTGGTTGTCTTTACTGACAGACTGCTATATTTATTATCGCATCGAACATGATTTGGAAAAAAGGAAAGTTATAAAGAGACGCCTGGAAACAGATAAGGGTTCCCATGTAGGAAAGATATTGAAATGGGAAAAATTCCATGCTTTAGAGAAAAAAGAAAAAATAGATATTTCAGAATATTATGATTTTCCAACCCTGCAGGCTTTGGACGGAACTTTGCAAATTGCTAAATCAATTAAGCAACAAGAGGTTGATTCAATGCATCTTTTGGCAGGAGTCTTGAATACACAGGAAATATTCATGTTCTTTAAAAGACTGGGAGTGGATTTTAAGGCAGTGCAAAAGAAAATTGGCAATGCCTTAATAAGAAGAAACAGGGGGAATTTTAAGGAGCTGGATTTTAATTATAATTCCAGAAAATGCCTGTTAATTGCCTATGAGCAATCTTATATTGGCAAAAGGCCAAAAGTGTCACCAATTGAGTTGATGCTGGCGATATTAAAAGTGGATCAGGATGCCCAGGATATTTTTTATGATTTGGAAGTAGATGAAGATAAGGTGAAAAATGTATCAGCCTGGTTGATTTTGCGGGAGATACTAATGGAAAGATATAAAACCTGGAGCAAGGCTGCCGGTGGTAAGCCAAAGTCCTTCATGAACAGAACAATGACTGCTCGGCCAACAGCCACATTAGATGCTATTTCCCAGGATTTTACACAGATGGCCAGGAGCAATGCCTTTTTTCCATTAATTGGCAGGGAAAAAGAAGTAAAAGAAGCATTTCGGGTATTAAAGGAATCAACCGGTAATGTAATGCTGGTGGGACCGGCTGGCGTAGGAAAATCAACAATTATTCAGGGTGTGGCTGAATTAATGACAGCTGAAGACGTGCCTAAGAATTTACAGGATAAAAGATTGGTGGTTTTGGATCCAGGGGCATTAATTGCCGGAGCAGAGGGGATTGGAACGCTGGAAGCCAAATTAATGAAGATTATCAATGAAATAATGGTGGCCGGCAACGTGGTTCTGGCAATTGAAGATATACATAAATTAATGGGTACGGGCAGTACGGGCGCGGCCGCGGATTTAGGCGGCATACTAATGAATTTTTTATCCCAGGGATATTTACATGTAATCGGAACAACCACAACCTTGGAATACCAGCAATACATTCAAAATGTTGAAACTTTTTTAAGGAGATTCCAGGTGGTGAAAGTGGATGAGCTGGGAATAAATGACGCGATCCAGGTTTGCGAAGCCAAGGCGTTTTCATATGAGGCCAAGAATAAAGTTTTTATATCATACGATGCAGTTGAATCGGCCGTAAAATTGACTGACCGGTATATTAAGGACAGGCATTTGCCGGCCAAAGCGCTGGATGTATTGGAAGAATCCACCATTCTAACTCATGAAGAAAAAGGCGACGGTGCGATTGTAACCAAGCAGGAAGTGGCTGAAGTTTTATCTGAGAAAACTAATGTCCAGGTCTCCAGTGTTACGGAAAGCGAGGCGGACAAATTACTGCATCTTGAAGATGAGATGCACAAGCGGGTTGTGGGGCAGGATGAAGCTGTTAGCGCTATTGCCAATGCCCTCAGAAGAGCCAGGGAAGAGCTTCGAGATCAAAAAAGGCCGATTGCCAGCTTCTTATTTTTAGGCCCGACTGGCGTGGGAAAAACAGAAACAGCCAAAACCATAGCCGAGGTTTATTTTGGCAACGAAGAAAACATGATACGAATAGACATGTCGGAATATATGGAAAGGTCTTCTATGAGCAAATTGATCGGCCAGCCTGGTATGCCGGGCCTGTTAACTGAGGCAGTCCGGGCCAAGTCTTTCTCGATTGTACTATTAGATGAGTTTGAAAAAGCGCACCCGGATGTTTTAAATTTATTTTTACAGGTCATGGAAGATGGTCGGCTGACAGACGGACAGGGAAGAACTATAGATTTTACAAATACGATCGTGGTGGCCACTAGCAATGCCGGCACTCAGGAGATACAGGATAAAATAAGCCAGGGCTTTACTCTGGAGCAAATAAAAAATGAATTGATGTCCGGCGCTTTGGGTTCAATTTTCAAACCGGAATTGCTAAACAGGTTTGATAACGTGGTCCTCTTTAAACCGCTAACCCAGGAAGAAATTTTGGAAATTGCCCAGATGGTTATTATTAAACTGGCAGAAAAGATGCTACAAAAAGGAATTACTCTTCGGGTGACAGAAGATGCATTGGTAGAACTGGCTCAGATGGGATACGATCCAAAGTTCGGAGCCAGGCCGTTGCGGCGAGTAGTGCAGGATACAGTCGACAGCGCTTTAGCTAAATTATTATTAGGCAAAAAAATCGGCCGAAGAGATATAGTGATATTAGACAAGGGCGGAGAAATGCATGTTGAAAGTCCGGAAAAATTTTAATCCTTCGATAAACTCAGGATTATAATAATTAATTTAATATTAAAAATAAAAAATGAAAAATCTTGGAGACGCATTTTCGTTCCAATTTAAACCCGAAGGATGGTTCGGAAGATTTTTAGGGGGAACTTTATTTGTTTTCCTTAGCATGTTTATTATTCCAATTCCGATTCTGGTCGGGTACAATCTTCAGGTTATTAAAAATGTAATTGACAAGAAAAAAGACCCATTGCCGCACTGGACCGGAGTAGGAAAAATGTGGGTTGACGGCGTGAAATTTTTCTTTGCCACGCTGGGATATGCCCTGCCGATAATTTTGATTGTGATTATTATGATAGTGATGGGAATATTAGCGGCTGTTTATGAAGATAGTGAAATGGCCGTGATTACAATTTTATTGTTTTTGCTATTGGAATTAGTATTAATGCTTTATAGTTTGGCCATGGCATTTATTGCGCCGATTTTGTATATTAAAAGGGCCCAGGGCGCTACTGCTAGAGAGCTTTATCATTTAGGAGAGATCTGGAGCTTTATTAAAAAGAATATTGGCAATATTATCGTTGTTTTATTATTGGGCTGGGCATCAGGATTGATTGTTAATTTTGGCATGCTGTTTTTCTTTATTGGCTTATTTCCGGCGGCTTTCTATGCAATGACAATAATTGGTCATTTATACGGACAGTTGGCCCTGGAAGATAAGGCAAAGAAATAGAAAGATTTGCATAATTATACAAAAATAGTTATAATTTAAGCATAATAATTGAGGAATCATTATTCCAAATCTTTTAAAAATGGCAGAAAATGACAATTCACCCGGGCATTTGAAGGCAAATGCAGCGGGTAAAATGGATAATATTGTATCTCTTGCAAAAAGGAGAGGTTTTATATTTCCAGCATGCGAGATCTATGGCGGTTTTGCCAATAGTTACAGCTACGGACCTTATGGTGTAGAGCTTAAAAATAATGTAAAAAAGCTCTGGTGGCAGAGATTTGTGCATTCCCGGGAAGATATTTATGGAATTGACGGACCAATAATTTTACATCCCAAATTATGGGAGGCATCCGGGCATACCAAAGGTTTTAACGATGCTATGGTTGATTGTAAAAAATGCAAAGAAAGGTTTAGAGCAGACGAGCTTATTCAAGATCAGCTAGATAAAGATGTAGAGGGAGAACCTTTAGACAAGATGACAGAGATCATTCAGAAAGAAATTAAATGTCCAAATTGTGGTAAGCAGGATTTTACAGAAGTGAAGAGCTTTAATGGGATGTTTAAAACATATTTTGGAACTCAGGAAAATGAAGAAAATATAACTTATCTGAGGCCGGAAACAGCCGGAGCCATATTTGCTGAATATAAAAATGTGCTTGATTCCATGCATGCCAAGATTCCTTTTGGCATTGCGCAGATAGGCAAAGCTTTTAGAAATGAGATTACGCCTGGTAATTTTACTTTCCGGACAAGAGAGTTTGAACAAATGGAGATAGAATATTTTATAGAGGAAAAAGACTGGGAAAAAGTTTTTGAGTCCTGGGAAAAGGAAATGTTTGCCTGGTGCAAGGACATTGGTCTGCCAGAAAAAGCTTTAAGGAAATACGAGCATCCCAAGGAGAAATTAGCGCATTACTCAAAAAAGACCATTGATATTGAATTTGATTTTCCTTTTGGCATGAAGGAGCTTTATGGTTTGGCTTACAGGACAGATCATGACCTTAATGCCCAGGCCAAGGCTTCCAAACAAAAGTTAGATTATTTTGATCCGGCTAATAATAAGCGTTTTGTTCCTCATGTGGTAGAGCCGACATTCGGGCTTGACCGTACCATTTTAGCCTTATTACTTTCCGTATATCATGAAGAAGAAGTGGGCGGAGAAAAAAGAGTAGTGATGAAATTTAATAAGGAGCTGGCGCCGAATAAAATTGCAATTTTACCCCTGTCAAAAAAACCGGAATTGTCAAAGATCGGGCATGAAATTTTTAATGAATTAAAGTATGAATATCAGTGCGAATACGATGAAACCCAGAGTATTGGCAAGCGATATCGAAGGCAGGATGAAGTAGGCACGCCTTATTGCGTAACTATTGATTTTGACTCTCTTGAAGATAATGCTGTGACTGTGAGAGAAAGAGATTCAATGAAACAGGAGCGGATAAACATTGCTGATCTTAAAAAATATTTTACTAAGAATTTATAAGTATATGCCTAAAAGAGGAATGCCAAATCCAGATCAGATAGGACCAATGAGAAGAACCGACAAAGGAAATAGCGATGAAGACTTGGCTAAATTATTAGCGAGAAGAAGATTGCCCATGGAACCGATGGAAGATGCCGACCCAGGCCCTCTAAGTATATTGGTTGATAGGCGACAAATTGAAGAATTAAAAACAGCCTTGATTGATTTTGAAGATTTATTAATCAGGCCTGATTTAGCGAAAAAAGGAAAGATTAGTTTTGATGAGATAAAAGTTAGAATTAAAAGAGAATTGCCAAATGAAATAGCTGAAAATATTATTACTGACATGGAGGAAATAAAAAAGAAGTATGAAGAGGAGGGAAAGGATGTGAAGCAATTAAGGATAGATTTGAATTTTTTATTAAAAAGTGTAACAGAATATTAATGAGTACAAAAGGACCTTTGCATGAAGTGAAAATTAACGTGGGAAGACCTAGGCAAGAACCTGAAGAATTGCCAGATGATGCAGTCGTTGATATTAATTTACCTCCAGATGAAGATCCGGAGAAAAAAATTGAATATTTATCTAGTTTAATGGGAATGATAATGACGGAATATTTTTCAAATTTTGGCACGGAAGGAAGAAATCAAAATATTGGGGCAATCTTAAAGGAAGTTGAGCAAAGATATTCAGGTGAAATGGGTGAAGCAATACGATTAGCAATGAGTGAAGTTTATAAGGAATATGGACCATATGAAGACAAAGACAAGAGAGAAATAACAAAAGCAAAATTATTATTAGGAACTAAGTTAAGACATATAAAAGGAGAATATACAAAAAAAGTTAGAAATGAAACCTAAATTAAAGAAACTACCAAATAAATTAAGAGTGCTGACAATTCCGCGGGAGGATACAAAAGCGGTAACGGTTTTGGTATTAATAAAAGTAGGAAGCCGGAATGAGCCGGCAAAATTGAACGGTTCTTCTCATTTTATTGAGCATTTATTATTTAAGGGCACGGAAAAAAGGCCAAACACTCAGATTATTTCACAAGAGCTTGATAAAATTGGAGCTGAATATAATGCGTTTACCGGCAAGGATCACACCGGTTTTTATATAAAGGCCAAGGCGAATAAACTGGATTTTGCCTTGGATATGCTGTCTGACATGTTGTTTAATTCTAAATTTGATAAAGAGGAAATTGAAAGAGAAAGAGGAGTAATTATGGAAGAGATGAACATGTATGAAGACACGCCCATGATTTATTGCGCGGAGAAATTGGAAGAGATGATGTTCGGGACAAGCAACCCTTTAGGCAGACTAACTATCGGGCCAAGAAGCGTTATTAAAAAAGTAAGCCGGCAACAATTAGTGGATTACAAGGAAGATTTTTACAAAATGAATAATATGGTGATTGCAGTATCAGGTATGCTGCCAAAAAATACTTCTAATAAGATTAGGGAATATTTTCACGATAAATTGCCTCAAGGAAAAATTAAGGAAATTCAAAAATTTATAAATGTGCAACAGAATAAAAAAATATTATTAAATTACAAAAAGACAGAACAAGTCCATTTGGCCATGGGTTTCCACGGGCATGGTTACAGCGATAAGGATTATCCGGCTGAAGTACTGTTGGCGGTGATACTGGGTGGAAACATGAGTTCTCGTTTATTTATTAATGTAAGAGAGAGATTGGGTTTAGCATATTTTATTAGAACAGATAATGCTACTTATGAAGACACTGGTGCTTTATTGGTTCAAGCAGGTTTAGACAAGTCTCGAATATATGAAGCCATCACCGCAATATTAGATGAATTAAAAAAAGTCAAAGAAGGAGGAGTAGATAAAAAAGAACTCAAACGAGCTCAGGATTATTTATCCGGCAGAGTGGCTCTGGATCTTGAAGATTCTTCAGCCATGGCCGGTTGGTATGGAAAACAGGAATTATTAATGCATGAGCTTAAATCTCCCGAAGAAAAACTAAGGGAATACAAGGCAGTTACATCAAACGATATTAAAAGGGTAGCTAAAAAAATATTTCAAAATAAAAATTTAAACCTTTCCATTATCGGACCTTACAGGGATGACAAGAAATTTAAAAAAATATTATCAATATAAAGTTAAATTAAAATAAATATATGCCAGATCCAAAAGCGTGTTACCAGGTTAATATGTCAACTTACACAATTTTAAAGGTTGTCGGAGTAATATTAGTATTATTATTTTTGTATTCAATTTTAGAAGTTGTAGGAATAATTTTTGTAGCCTGGGTTTTTGCTTCAGCCATTGATCCCTTAATAGACAGGATGCAACGATATAAAATTCCCAGAGGGATCAGTATTTTATTAATTTACATGGTTTTAATTGCAATTTTGACCGTTTTAGTGGTATTGATGGCACCTCCAATTTTTGATCAGATTAAGGAGATTTCAGTATCTTTACCGGCGTATTTTGATCAGGTAGAGGAGTTAATTCCCCAAAGCCAGGATGGTGCCGCTTTTTCGACAGAAGAAACAATACAAAATTTATTAAATAGCGCCAGTGAAAGTTTGGGATCTGCCGGTTCACAATTATTCTCCGCAGCTGCCAATGTACTGACCGCAATTGTTGGTTTGGTTGCCGTTTTTGTAATTGCTTTTTATATGACTGTTCATGAAGATAATATTAAAAAATTTATGCAATTAGTAGCGCCTACAAGAATGCAACCATATCTGATTCAGAAGATGCATAAAATTCAAAGAAAGTTGGCTTCATGGCTGTGGGGACAGATTATATTAATGGTTATTATAGGTTTATTGGCCTTTATAGGATTGAAAATATTAGGCGTGGAATATGCCTTATTATTAGCTATCATTGCCGGGTTTGGCGAATTTATTCCCATTGTTGGCCCGGTTGTTTCTGCTATCCCGGCTGTATTTTTCGCTTTCTCGGATTCTCCAATTAAAGCCTTACTTGTTATAATTTTATTTGTAGTCATTCAGCAATTGGAAAATCATATCATAGTGCCAAAAGTTATGAATAAAGCGGTTGGTTTGAATCCATTGATTATTATTATGGCAATGCTGGTAGGCGCAAAATTGGCCGGATTTGTAGGGCTTTTATTAGCCATCCCCGCGGCGACAATTTTGGGAATATTTTTACAAGATTTCTTTAATGAAAAAGAAAAAGAAGATTTAACATTAGAGGAGGAAAAGCCGGCCACAGCAACGGCTTCTAAAAGTAAATAATTAACAAGATGAATAATAAATTTTATGTAACAACGGCCATTCCGTATGTCAATTCAAGCCCTCATATAGGTTTTGCCCTGGAGTTGGTTCAAACTGATGTAATTGCCAGATTTCAAAGAATTATCGGCAAAGACACCTATTTTTTAACCGGCAGTGATGAAAATTCACTGAAAAACGTGCAGGCGGCCGAAGCTGAAGGAATTTCCACGCAGGAATTATGTGATAAAAATGCTCAAAAATTTATAGAGCTTAAAGAAATTTTAAATTTATCAAATGATGCTTTTATAAGGACAACAGAAAAGAGGCACTTTAAAGGGGCACAGAAATTATGGAAGGCCTGCAAAAAAGAAGATATTTATAAAAAAAAATACAAAGGTTTTTATTGCGTGGGCTGCGAATCATTTTATACAGAAAAGGATTTAATTGACGGAAAATGCCCGGAACATAAAACCAAGCCGGATGTGATAGAGGAGGAAAATTATTTTTTTAGGTTGTCGGATTATCAGAATCGACTGGAAAAATTAATAGAGAGTGATGAAATAAAAATTGTTCCGGAACACAGAAAAAATGAGGTGCTAAGTTTCATCAGGCAGGGCCTGGAAGATTTCAGCATTTCCCGTTCCAAGGAAAGGGCGCATAATTGGGGGGTCCCAATACCGGGAGATAAAGATCAGGTGATGTATGTTTGGTTTGATGCACTTTCCAATTATATTAATGCTTTGGACTATGATACGGACGGGGAATTGTTCAAGAAGTACTGGCCGGCAGATGTGCACGTAATCGGCAAGGGCATTACCAGATTTCATGCCGTGTACTGGCCGGCAATGCTGCTTTCAGCTGGACTGGCTCTGCCAAAAACAATTTTTGTTCACGGTTATATTACAGTTGAAGGAGAGAAAATTTCAAAATCATTGGGCAATACTGTGGATCCGGTGGAGCTGGTAAATACCTATGGCGTGGACGCGGTGAGATATTATTTATTAAGGGAGATTCCACCCACTTTGGACGGTGATTACTCGGATAAGAAATTTATTAACAGATATAATAGTGATTTAGCGAACGATCTGGGAAACCTTGTTTCACGCGTTGCTAATATGGTGGAAAGATTTTTTGAGGGAGAATTGCCTGAGGTGGAAGTGGAGAATGAATATGATTTGGAGAAAATTCATAAATTAACAGAAGAGTTTAAATTTAATGAAGCTCTGGAATATATTTGGAAATTAATCTCCATTGCCAATCAGTATGTTGAAGAAGAAAAGCCCTGGGAACTGGCAGCCATTAAAAATATGGACAAGCTGGCAAAAGTTTTAACCAAGCTGGTAATTACGGTAAAAGACGTGGCTCTGGCTCTGGAACCGTTTCTGCCTGAAACTTCCAAAGAAATTCAGAAACATTTTTCTAAAAAAGAAATTACAAAAATTAAGCCCTTGTTTCCAAGGATAAATTATTAATTATGAATTTTATTGATATATTATTAATCGTTATCGCAATAATTGTATTGATTATGGTTTTTAAATTTGTTAAGAAAATCGTATTTGCCGTGATCGGATTAGTTTTATTGGTAATATTAGTAAGCCTTGGATTGTATTATTTATCTCAATGGGAGCCGGCTCAAAGCTCAGCAATTCTTAATTATATCTTTTCATCAAGAATTGGCAGCATCATGATAAATTCTGTCTCTTTTATTTTTAATATTTTTTAATTTCATGTTGATTGATACTCATGCTCATGTAAATTTTAAGGCTTTTGCTGAAGACTATAATAAGGTGCTTGATGATGCCCTTAAAAATAATGTTTGGGTTATTAATGTGGGTTCTCATTTGGAAACATCCCAAAAAGCCATAGATATTGCGAACGAATACAAAGAAGGAGTCTATGCCTTGGCAGGATATCATCCTGCCCACGTAATGAATCATCTGGATGATACCCGGCCTGAAGAATTTGATATTAATAAATTGGAGGTAATGCTAAAAGAGGAAAAAGTGGTAGGAATAGGGGAAACCGGTTTGGATTTTTTTAGATTGCCTAAAGATCGGGAAGATGAAATAATGAGGAAACAAAAAGAGGTGTTTCAGCAGCATCTTGATTTGGCAGTAAAATACAATTATCCGGTAACCTGCCATTGCCGGGATGAAAGGGAAGAAGGGATTGCCTATAGAGAGATATTGGAAATGCTGAATGATTATAACGGCAAAATTAAGACAGTTATTCATTGTTTTTCTGAAGATTGGGAAATAGCCAAAAAATATCTGGAAGCCGGGATAATGATAAGCTTTACCGGTATTTGCACTTTCAATAAGAAAGCCGAAGAAGTGCAGGAAGTGGTGAAGAATATTCCTTTGGATAAGATGATGTTGGAAACTGATTGTCCTTACCTTTCGCCGGAACCATTTAGAGGAGAGCGTAATGAACCAAAAAATGTAGAGCACATTGCCAGAAAAGTGGCAGGAATAAAAGGTATTTCATTTGAGGAAGTGGCAGAACAAACCACTAAGAATGCTAAAGAATTTTTTAAGATCTAAATATGGATATTTTATATATTGTTATCACTATTATAGCGACCGTGTTGCTGACAACCGGGCTGGTGTATGTATTGATGAATAAAAAATTTAAGGAGCTGGGAGAAAATAAAAAAGACGACCAAAGCGTGATGATGCTTAATCAGAATATTCAGTCCATGCAAAAAGACCTGAACCAAAGGCTTGATAATGCAGCTCGGGTGGTAGGACAAGTGTCAAAAGAACTGGGTTCGGTTCAGGAGATGGGCAGGAATATGCAGGATTTGCAGAATTTTTTAAAATCACCGAAATTAAGGGGTAATATTGGCGAACAGGTTTTACAAGACATGTTGGAACAATTTTTTCCGCAAAAATACTGGCAAATGCAATATAAGTTTAAAGAGGGGCAAATGGTGGATGCCATTTTAAAAACGGAACAGGGCATGATCGGCATTGATTCCAAATTTCCCCTGGAGAATTTTCAGAAAATGGTGAAGGCGGAAACAGGAGAAGAAACCAGGATCGGCCAGAAGGATTTTGTGCGCGATGTCAAGAAGCATGTCCAGGACATTGGCAAGAAATATATAATTCCAGAAGAAGGGACAGTTGATTTTGCCGTGATGTATGTGCCAAGTGAAGCCATATATTATGAGATTATAAGAAACGATATAGATCTGCAATCTCATGCCTGGGAGAAGAAGGTATTGGTAGTTTCTCCAAATAGCTTTTATTATTTTTTAAAGGTTATTTTAATGGGCATGCAGGGCCAGAGAATTGAATCGGCTACAAAGAAAATGATGGAAATGTTCCAGGCTATTGCCAGAGACAGCGATAAATTCGGCGAAGAATTGGGCGTGATGGGCCGGCATCTTACAAATGCCCATGGTTCATTTGATAGGATTGAGAAAAGCTATAATAAATTATCAAGCCGGATTGATCAAGTAAAATTACTTAAATAAACATATGAACGACATCACAAAATTTTTCGATTTATCATTTACTCAGCATAATAAATTATTTGAGGGCATCGAACATCCCTGGGAAGTAATTCCCAAAATAAAAACTTATCTAGAGGAAATATTACAGCCGGAAATAAAAGGCGAATTAATAGGCGAGCCGGATATTGAAGGGGATGTGCAAATTGGCGAAGGAACAATTGTGGAGCACGGAGCCATGATTTACGGTCCGGCGATTATTGGAAAAAATTGCATCATACGGAACGGCGCTTATTTTCGGGGCAATGTTATCGTGGGCGATAATTGCGTGATCGGCAATTCTACGGAACTAAAAAATTGTTTGATTTTCAACGGGGCGCATTTGCCGCATTTTAATTATATCGGAGACAGCGTGATCGGCTACATGGTTCATTTCGGAGCGGGTGCGATTGTTTCCAATGCAAAAATTCCCAAATCAGAAATAAGAGTAAGGACTCATGAAAGGGAATACAAGACCGGACTGGATAAATTCGGGGCCATTATCGGAGATAAGACCGAAATTGGCAGTAATTGCGTGATTAATCCGGGTTCTGTGATCGGTCAAAATTGCCTAATGTATCCCTTAACTTCCTGGAGAGGAGTATTGCAAAGCAATCTAATTGTAAAATTAAGGCAACAGCAAGAGGTGGTTATTAAGAAGTAAATTCTTCCCACTTGCCTTCAGGAAGACGGCCTAATTTATATTTTCCAATTTGAATACGCTTTAAGTCCTGGACATAATAGTTCAGGGCTTTAAACATGCGCCGAATTTGGCGTTTTTTGCCGGTTGTCAAGACAATTTCAAATTGATTGTTGTTCAGATATTTCATGCGCTTGGCTTTTACGATGCCATCGCCTTCGCCGATATCAATGCCGGCTTTAAATTTATTGATGATATCTTGAGAGATTTTTTGTTTTTCCTGAGTCGGCAACATGATTCTGACAACATATTTTTTTTCATGCTCATTGCTGGGGTGGGAAAGTTCCTGGACCAGGTCACCGTCATTAGTGACAATAACCAGGCCGCTGGAATTTTTGTCCAACCGGCCAGCCACAGATAATTTTTCTTTAATAGGAATGAGCGTGAAAATGTTTTTTTCACCTTTAAATTCTCTGTTGGTACAAGTATAGCCAACCGGTTTATTTAGCTTGATGTAAATTTTTTCTTGAGTAGTTTTTATTTGTTTTCCTTCATATTCAACTTTATCTTGCTCATCAACTCGATCGCCAAGTTTGGCAATTTCTCCATTGACTGTAATTTTTCCAGTTTTAATAAGCTCCTCAGCCTGACGGCGGGAGCTTATTCCGGAATGGGCTATAAATTTTTGGAGTACAATTTTATTCATTGACTGGGGAAAGTTCTTCTTCGGCTTGTTTTTCCATCATATCTTTGACTTTCATGAGAGTTATAATGGTGCCGCGTTCTTGTTCGTTTAGCTTGGCAGTAATATATTTTATAGTTTCTTGGTTGTTTGGAATCAAGACATATTCAAGGGCATTTACTCTTCGTCTGGTTTTCTCAATTTCTTCAGCAAGAAGCTTAGCACTGTGCTCAATTTGGGCTAATTTTACCATTTCTGGCAGGGCTTCGCTGAAGTTGACTAAAGCTTCATCCAGATCAGCTGAAGTTGATTTAAGGGAATAACAGAGGAAGTCGCCTTCTTCTTTGTATTCAAATTGAGGTACATCAACGCTCATAACATTTTTCGTTTCTGATTGAAGCGAAGTTTTCTTGGCAGGTACGGCCAAAGCCTCCTCCATGACCTCTGGCCTCATATCAGCTGCCGCAAAAACAAAGGATTCAAAACCAGTGGCCAGCTTTTCTTCCATGTTGCCACGAAGGTCCTTAGCTTCACGGATAATGCTCATAAACTGTTTCATTAAACCATCACGTTTTTCTTTTAACAACTTGTGGCCACGAACAGCAGTAGCTTGTTTCCGCTTAAGCTTGATTAGTTCTTGTCTTGTGGGGTTGATGTTTAATATTGCCATTTTTATTTCGAGACGCGATAAATCGCGTCTTTACGCAAATTAAATTTTTATTTATTTTTAGCTTCTTCTTTTTCTACTTCCTTTTCCTCTTTTTTTGCTTTAGGAAGATATTTTTCAATTTCTTCCGGCTTAACTCTCTTTAATTCGGATACAGGCAGAATAGATAATAATTCCCAGCCAAGGTCTAAAGTCTCAATAATGGTTCTGTCTTCATTAATTCCTTGCTTAACAAATCTCTCTTCAAATTGGTTGGCAAATTCCATGAATTTTTTATCAGCTTCTGACAAGGCGGCTTCACCAAGAATGATAGCAAGTTCTCTAGCTTCCTTACCAGTCGCATAAGCTGCAAATAACTGGTTAAGAACGGAAGAGTGATCTTCTCGAGTCTTGCCTTCGCCAATACCCTTATCTTTCAAACGAGAAAGAGATGGAAGTACGTCTACATTAGGGTAGATACCTTTTTTGTATAACTCACGAGAAAGCATGATCTGGCCTTCAGTAATATAACCGGTAAGGTCAGGAATCGGATGAGTTTTATCATCTTCAGGCATGGATAGAATAGGAATCTGAGTAACTGATCCGGGCCTGTCTTTAATTCTACCAGCACGTTCATAGAGAGTGGCGAGGTCAGTATATAGATAACCAGGATAACCACGACGACCAGGGATTTCTTTACGAGCAGCAGATACTTCTCGTAAAGCTTCACAATAGTTGGTCATATCAGTCATAATCACTAATACATGATAACCTTTTTCAAAAGCTAGATATTCAGCTACGGTAAGAGCAATTCTAGGAAGAGTAATTCTTTCTACAACAGGATCATTAGCTAAGTTCATAAATAAAGAGGCTCTTTCAATGGCACCGGTTTCTCTGAATTCGTTGATAAAGTATTCAGCTTCTTCAAAAGTAATACCCATGGCAGCAAATACAACGGCTGATTTTTCATCACCGGATTTGGCTTTTTCAGAAATAACCTTGGCTTGTCTGGCGATCTGGGCGGCAATTTTAGCATGAGGCAGGCCGGAACCGGAAAAAATAGGAAGTTTCTGACCACGAACTAATGGGTTTAAGCCATCAATAGTAGAAATACCAGTTTGGTAGAAATCATCCGGATAATCACGAGCATAAGGGTTAATAGGATAACCATTAATATCAAGTTTCTTTTCCGGAATAATTTCCGGACCTTTATCTTTAGGTTTACCAGCACCATCGAAAATTCTACCTAAAAGATCTTCAGATACTCCAATTTCCATGGTTTTGCCAAGGAAGGTGGCTTTGGTGTTGTCTATGTCTACGCCACGTGTTTCTTCGAAAAGCTGAACCACAGCATATTCTTCCGTGACTTCAAGAACACGGCCGCGTCTTTTTGAGCCATCGGCAACTTCAAGGGACACCATTTCTTCATATTTGACGTCCTTTACTT
Organism: Patescibacteria group bacterium; assembly: GCA_043821615.1. Taxonomy (GTDB): domain Bacteria; phylum Patescibacteriota; class Patescibacteriia; order UBA9570; family JAHJKD01; genus JBDRCS01. The sequence goes on along the minus strand of JBDRCS010000064.1, from coordinate 8,678 downwards.
TATCTACGATCACTAATGGACCCGCGATTTCCTTAATTGTTTGATAAGTCTTCTGCATATTTTTAGTTTTAAGTTATAAGTATTAAGTTATATATTATTCTTCAGGTTGTAATTTCTGAACAGCTTCAGGAATTTTATTTACTAGAGTTTCAAGTTTGGATATATCTTTTTCTTCCACTAATTTAGCGCGGGATATTTCAACCCAGAGATCTTCAAGACCTTGCAATTGACTTAGAGAAACTTTTTTAGATAAAGCAGTTTGGCCTTCGTGATAGAAAGTTAAGACAGCTTTTAGCATTAGGTATTGTTTTTTTAATGAAGAATAAGCATCAATATCATCAAAAGCATTTTGTTGTAAGAAATCTTCTCTTAAAGATTTAGCAATTTCTAATAACCATTGTTCTTCAGCAGAAAGAGCATCAAGACCAACAAGTTTTACAATTTCTTGTAAGCCAGCTTCTTCCTGAAGGATTTTCATGGATTCTGCTCTAAGATCTGGATAATCTTCTTCAGTTTCTTTTTTCATGAATTCTTCAGTGTCTTCAGCATAAAGAGAATAAGAAGTTAGCCAGTTAATCGCAGGATAATGACGTCTGTATGCTAATTGAGCATCTAGACCCCAGAATACTTTTACTACACGTAAAGTGTTTTGGGTTACAGGTTCGGAAAGATCGCCACCAGGAGGGGAAACAGCACCAATAACAGATAATGAACCAGTTCTGTTTTCTGAACCTAGGTTTTTTGTAAATCCAGCTCTTTCATAGAAAGCAGCTGTTCTAGAACCAAGATAAGCAGGATAGCCTTCTTCACCAGGCATTTCCTCTAAACGACCGGAAATTTCACGAAGAGCTTCAGCCCAGCGGGAAGTAGAGTCAGCCATAAGAGCTACCTTATATCCCATGTCTCGGAAGTATTCACCTAAAGTAATACCTGTATAAATAGAAGCTTCACGAGCAGCCACCGGCATGTTTGAGGTATTAGCAATAAGAACAGTTCGTTTCATTAGAGGTTCGCCAGAATGCGGATCGATAAGTTCCGGGAACTCGGTAAGTACATCTGTCATTTCATTACCGCGTTCACCGCAACCGATGAAAATAATAATGTCAGCATCAGACCATTTTGACAGGGCATGCTGAACAACTGTTTTACCGGAGCCAAAAGGGCCGGGAACACAAGCAGTACCACCTTTAGTAATAGGGAAGAAAGTATCAATAATTCTTTGACCGGTAACTAGAGTCTCGACAGGAGGAAGTTTTTCTTGAATTGGCCGGGGTTGGCGAATAGGCCAGACTTGAAGCATCGCGACATCTTTGCCGCCAACTTTAGCAACAGTTTCTTCAATTGTGAATTCACCTTCTTTAATGTCTTCAATTTTTCCGGATATGCCAGGAGGCACCATAACTTTATGGGTAATAAGTGTGGTTTCTTCTACTTCACCGATAATATCACCAGCTTCTACTTCATCACCAGCTTTTTTCACAGGTTTGAATTCCCATTTTTTTTCTCTATCCAAAGCTTGGGCCTCAATACCACGGGTAATAAAAGGTCCGGATTTTTTCATCAGGGATTCAAGAGGACGTTGGATACCGTCGTAGAAATTAGTAAGCAAGCCAGGACCAAGTTCTACGGAAAGAGGTTTTCCGGTTTGGTAGACAGGTTCACCCGGGCCAATACCAGATGTTTCTTCATAAACCTGGATAGAGGCTTTGTCTCCTTTTAATTCAATGATTTCACCAATCAGTTTTTCTTCAGATACTTTAACCACGTCAAACATCTTGGCGTCTTGCATGCCTTCGGCAATAACCAGAAGACCTGCTACTTTGATAATTTTTCCTTTTTTCTCTTCAGCCATATTATTATTGTTATGTTTATTTATATAATTAAAATTATTATTTTTCGTTCGATAAAATGTCGGAGCCAACAGCTTGTTCTACAATGCGGGAAATATTTTTTAATCCTTCGCCGGTGGAGCCCATGTGAGAGGGGATGGCAATAATTGCCGGCAGGGCCAGGCCTTTAAACTTATCCAATTCCTTGTTTAATTTCGGAGCCCAGTCTTCAGTAATAAATACAATGCCATAATCTTCTTTGTCTCTAATTCCTTTTAGAGCTTTCAAGCCTTGTTCTTCTGATTCAATATCATGAGTTTCTAAGCCAAGAGCTCTAAAACCCAGAATAGCGTCGTGATTTCCAATTATGGCAATTTTATAATCCATATATTTAGTAAATTTCTCTTACTCTTTGTTTAATTTTGGCCGGATCAATTTTATTAAGTTTTCCGGTCATGATTAATCTGACATTGCGGATGGCATTTCTTTTGGCATAATAATATGCCACTACAACTTCAGGTCCATAAGCGATTCTTTTGGCGTCCCGTAAATAATTAATTTCCGCTTCTTCCAAATTTTTTTCAAGTTTCCAAAGTTGTTTGTCATTAATGAATTCAGCAATGGCCGTATCGTGCAGGGGATGAAAGCTGACAGCGCGCAAAGCCTCGTCCAGGTCACGATCATATACAGCCAAATATTTTGAAGGCAAATATTCCTTTACAAAAGAAGCCGGTTTTTTTAGGAGTTTTGCCCTCACAAAAAATTTTAGGGTATTAGTTTTATGCTGTAATGAATGAAGACCTTTGATATAATTATTCCCCAGTCTGTCTACGGCGTCTTGAACGGCTTGAAAGTAAGCTTCGTCAAAATAAGCATCAATTTGGAAAGGATCTTTTATACTTGCCAGATCAATTTTTGCCTGATCAATAATTTCTTTCACTTCCTTGGATACGGTTTGGGATTTATCATCTTCTAAAATATATTTTTTTAGATTTTCAGATAAATCCGTGCCAAATTCCCTTAATTCATCAGTCAGATCTTTGTCGGTATTTTTGGTTTTGAAAAGGACTTTGATATTCCTAATATCATTTCTTAGGAAGAGGATCTTTATTAGATCTTTATTTTCAATAAGCGCAAGCAAGGTGTCTCTGGCTTGGCGAAAATCATCGTCTAAAGCTTTTTTAAATTCAATTGGCTTCACATCCTGCAAATTGTCGGCATAATCTGTGTCGTTAAATACTTTAAAAGCAGCCTCAATGTCCGGGGCATCTACCATTCTTTCGATATCAGTTTTATTTAGGAGCCGGTTTTCCAGAGAGCGGACTTGGCCGGCTGCAAAAGTATAACTAGCCATAAAAAATTGTGTTAGCAATTTCACTTTCAAAAGTATCTTTTTGACCCATAGCTAAAGTATCCCAAGAATTATCAATAACCAGGCCCTCAGACTTGAAAATAAAACCACCTTTACCTTCTGTAGTTTCAGAGGAGACATCGTATTTTACACCAGCTTCCTGAACAGCAGTTTTAACTGTTGATTCAGAGCCTTTGACAGGTACAATTTCTCCTGATTCCACTTCAGGTAAATTTTTAATTAATTTAACTAAAAGCTTTTTCGCATCATCATCAGAAAGGGAAGAAAGTTTTTCTAGGACTTTATCAAAAACAGAGTCGATAATTTCTCTTTTTTTTGCGAGAACTTTACCAGAAATTTGAGATTGTACTTGAAAACCGGCCTGGCTGACCTTTCTGTCGGTAGCGGCTTTTATTTTTTTCAAAATCTCTTCTTTCTTCGCATGAAGTTTCTTATCGTATTCTGCTTTTAAGGCAGCCTGCTTTGAAGCTTCTTCTTTCTTAATGGTCGCGATTTCATTAGAGGTCTTTTCGTCGATTGCGCTTAGAATATTTGAAAGCGCCATAATTATTCTACGTTAATTCCGTTTACTAAAAGGATGGTGGCTAAAAGACCGATAACAGCGTAGGTTTCTACCATGGCTGATAAAATAATGGCTTTACCCATTTCTTCAGGCTTTTTAGCTAAAACACCCATACCAGCGGCAGATACTTTTCCCTGATAAATACCAGAAGAAAGACCGGCAATGGCAATTGGAAGACAAGCAAAAAATAATGCTAGTCCTATTCCTGTAGAAATTTCTACAGTTTCTCCGCCAAGTAAACCTACTTTTTGAAGAACTAATACAGCACCAAGGAATCCGTAGATACCCTGTGTACCTGGTAAAGCATCTAAAAGAAGAACTTTACCGAATTTTTCAGGATCTTCAGAAACAACACCGGCTCCGGCTTGTCCTGCGAGTCCCATTCCGATAGCAGAACCAGTACCAGCCATGCCTACGGCAAGAGCGGCACCAATTACTGCTAGAGCTAATCCAATACCCATAATTTTAAATTTAATTATTTATTTAATTATATTTATAAACTTTGCCTCTTTCCTGAAAGGCTTGAAGCGAGAGCCGCCACCTTCCATGAATTTGGAAAAGAATTCAACAAATTGAAGACGGGAGGAGTGAATGAAGGCACCAAGTACATTAATAACCATATTGAAAAGATGTCCGCCTATGAAAATGATAATCGCTAATACCCAGCCTACATATGGCACCATTTCTACAACGAGCATGCCAATCATGTTGATAACCATGGCAATAATACCGGTAGCCAAGCCAAGAGCCAGAAGACGAGAATAAGAGAGTATATCAGAGAAGTACCCCACTACACCGTATAGTGAGCCCACACCTTTTCCAAGTTTCAAGAAAATATTCTTTTCTTTTCTACCCTGAGTAAGGATTAGAGCTGCAACACCAGCATATATCATGTAGACAGCAATTTGGCTGAGTGATTCAGATAAGACGCCGGTTAAGGTGGCTACCCAGAACATAATACTTAAAATGAAATAAATCCAGACGCCATCATCAAGGATGCCGTCTAAAGTTTTTCCGTTTTTAATTTTCCAGTACATGGAAATCGTTATACCGGTAAGGATTTGAACTACGCCCATAAGAAGGGTAATAATAAGAACAGTAATGGGGTCTTTAATTGGATCAATAATTCTAATTTTTTGTAAAAAGTCGGAAATGTCGGCCGGAAGCTGGGTATCAATAGCAATACCGAACCAGCCGCCGAACAAGGCGCCGATAATAAAGGTGGAAACACCGCCCCAGATTAGAACCTTGAATAATTTAGATTTTTCGCGAGGAATTTTGAAAAGTTTGATTGCCAGGAAAGATGCCAATGCCAGTACCAAGCCGTAGCCGGCATCGGTCAGGCACATGCCAAAGAAAATAATGAAAAACCCCATTAAATATGGCGTAGGATCCGGTTCTTTGGAAAGGGGCATGCCGTAAATTCCGGTTACCATTTCAAAAGGATAAACAGTTTTATTATTCTCCAAGGGCACTGGAATAGATTCACCTTCTTTTATTTCGAGTTCTTCAATGGCATATTGATTAGTGATTTTATTGATTCTTTCTTCAATCGGCTTGATGTGGTCTTTGCCAATCCAGGCCATGAGAGCAAAAGTTTCTTCAGTGGTTCCAACGCCGTTCTTGGTGTTATTGCTGTCTAATTGCCAGGTTAGATAATCAAAGATTACTTTAAGATTATTTGAATGTTCAGCATAAGTTTTTATCTTTTTTTCCGTAGCTAGAATATTTTTTTCTGCCTTAGCGATTTCATCATTTAAATATGTTATAGCTTCAGCTGGAGTTTTTTGAGGATAGGGGATAGCAGCTTCTTCCCAGCCGACCAGGATTTCCTTAATTTTTGATTTAACAGGATTTTCCATGATTATTACTAGATACTGTTTTTTGTCATCTTCAGCAATTTTTACGATTTCCAGTGATTTTTCGTATTGTTTAGATTTTTTTTGGAATGTTTCAAAATCTTCCTTAGAAATACCACCTATCATAGATGTAGTGAATTCGGTTTCGCCGAGTTCTGCCGGTACAAAAGAAAGCCCTTTCCATAACTGGAGGGCTTCAATTTCTGACTGATATTTTGTAATATTATTTTTATCTTTATTAAGATCAGCTTCCAAATCAGCTATTTCCCCTACAATTTTGGTATAATCAAATTTTTCAATAATTTCTTCGAATTTGTTTTGGGTCAGCTCAACTGCCTCGCCTTTTAATTTATCCAATAAAGGTTTTTTGTCTTCGTATTTTTTAAGGAATTTTAAGGCAAATTTGACCTGAGCAAGGTTGTATTCTGTATTTCCAGAATTGGATTCGGTTGCATCTTCGTGCGCCAAAACTTGAACTACTCCAGCATTATGTAGCAGGTCAATGATTTGATCTTTGTGCTTATTTAAGGAGATTAGGTTTATTTTTGCTACTGGATCGACAGCCATTTTTGTTATTCAGTTATGCTATTTACAACGCCCTCCACAGCTTTGTTAATTTTATCTTCAGGAATATTGTCTAGATTAGACATTTCTTCCTTTAATTTTGTTTGACCATTTGTTTTTATTTGTTCAATTTGGGATTTGGCATTCATTAAAATTTGCTCTTTTTCTTTGCCAAGCTGGCTTTCTGCATTTTCAATTGTGGCTTCCTGCTCTTTTTTAAATTTAACTAAATTTTCCTCCATATCAAGCTTAGCTTTCTGAATTTTTTCAGTGGATTCAGTCTCTTTTTGCTTGATTTGATCGATTGCATTATTTTGGGTCATATAAAATATATATTGATTAATATGAAAATCAATAAAAATAGGGATTAAATTCACTGACATTCTAATTTAATATAGATATTATGTCAATTTAAAATTTCCCTAATTGTGGATAAAAATGGGGTATTTTGAATTGGTTTAACACTATAATTTTGTATTTTTGTCAAATTAGAGATAATCATGGTAAAATAGGAGCATGAAAAACGTTTTAGAAGGGCTAAATAAAGAACAAAAGGAGGCGGTCATTCACGAAGGAGGGCCGCTTTTAATAGTGGCGGGAGCCGGAACAGGTAAAACCACCGTGATTACACGCCGAATTGCCTGGTTACTTCAGGAAAAGGAAGTGAGTGCTGATGAAATATTGGCCCTAACTTTTACTGATAAGGCAGCCGGAGAAATGGAAGAAAGGGTAGAAGCCCTGCTTCCTTTGGGGTATTTTGACCTGTGGATATCTACTTTTCACAGCTTTGGCCAGAAGATTTTGGAAGAGCATGCCTTGGACATTGGTTTGCCAAATAATTTTAAATTATTGTCAGAAACGGAACAATGGCTCCTAATAAGAGAGAATATAGATAAATTTGAGCTAGATTATTATAAGCCCAAATCTAATCCTACAAAATTTATAGAAGCTTTGGTCAGACATTTTTCCCGGCTGAAAGATGAGAACATTACACCTGAGGAGTATTTGAAATATGCAGAAGATTTAAAACAAAATACTGATTCACAAGAATTGGAGGAAGGCGGCGAAGTACAAAGAGTGGGTGAAGTGGCTTCGGCCTATGCCATGTATGAAAAAATTCTTTTGAAGAATTCGGCTTTGGATTTTGGGGATTTGATCGGCTATACTATTAAGCTTTTTAAAGAAAGGCCGGCAATATTAAAAAAATATCAGAACCAGTTCAAGTATTTATTGGTTGATGAGTTCCAGGATACCAATCATGCCCAGTATGAATTGATTAAGATGCTGGCTGAGCCGGAAAATAATTTAACAGTGGTGGGAGATGATGATCAGGCAATTTATAAATTTCGCGGGGCTTCGGTTTCCAACATAATGGAATTTAAAAAAGATTATAAAAATAGTGAAGAAATAATTTTAGTGGAGAATTATCGTTCCGGACAAAATATTCTCGATTTGTCGCATGATTTTATTAAAATAAACGATCCGGAAAGACTGGAATCAAAATTAAAAATTAATAAAAATTTATCAGCCAAGGCAATTAAGAAATCCAATATTAATTTTTTGCCTTTCACTAAAGAGGAAGATGAGGCCAGAGGAGTGGTCGAGAAAATATTAGAATTAAAGAAAGGTTGTTCTTGGAATGATTTCGCAATATTAATTAGAGCAAATTCTGAGGCAGAACAATTTATTCCATATTTAGAACGGTCAGAAATACCATATCAGTTTTTGGCTTCTAAGGGCTTATTTAAAAAGCCGATCATTATAGATATGCTTTCGTTTTTGAAATTGCTGGATAATTATCATGAATCAAAGGCGGTTTTTAGAGTGTTGAATTTTTCTGTTTTCAAGTTGAAATATGAAGATATTCTTTATTTAATTAATGATGCTCAAAAAAGAACACTTTCTTTGTGGGAGGCCATGCTCAATGCCCGGACAAATATGAAATTGGATTCTGAAGCTATTAAAAAAATTGAAAATATTATTAGCGTTGTGGAAGAGAGTACCAGACAGGCCAGGGAGAATTCGGTTGGCAAAGTTTTGCTTAATTTTCTTGAAAAATCAGGCTATTTAAAGGAAATTACTAAAATTGATAATCAGCAAGCGACGGAAAAAATGCTTTATTTAAACCAGTTTTATAAATATATAGAGAAGTTTGAAAAAGGGGCTGACAATAAAAGCGTGCAGAATTTTATTGAAGAGATAAATTTGGTTTTGGAGGCAGGGGATGAAGGCAATTTAAAACCGGATTTTGATGAGGGTCCGGAAACAGTAAAAATCATGACTATTCATGGAGCCAAGGGTTTGGAGTTTAAGTATGTTTTTATAGTTAATTTGGTTGATAAAAGATTTCCTTCAATAAAGAGAAGTGATGCGATAATGATTCCTGAGGATTTAATTAAGGAGAGCTTGCCGGAAGGCGATGTTCATTTACAGGAAGAGAGGCGTCTATTTTATGTGGCTATGACAAGAGCCAAAGAAGGATTATTTTTAAC
>JBDRCS010000063.1:0-3725 GCA_043821615.1 Patescibacteria group bacterium | reverse complement strand
ACAAATTAAAATTTCTTCATATAAAGAAGCCGGTATTGAAACTGAAGTCGGATTCGAAGACGCCAAAGGAGAGGGCACTTTAATTTACGGAAAGTTAGAAAGGTATGATCCAAAAAAAGTAAAAAAATTCAAAAATTTTATTAAAACTTATGAGGAAATCGAGGGCGTTAAAATACCCGATGATAAAGTGGTCGCCCCCCCGGCCGGCATAGCCATGCAATCTTCTGGTCAGCCAATGCCCCCTTCTGCCAAACCAATGGCTACCCCCAAATTGAAAAGGCTGGAAGACATTCAGTCTCATGATCTTGTCAAAGAACAGGCGCATATTCTTACTTCCTCTCCTAAAATAAAGAAAGCCAAAAAAGTTGCCAATCCCGGGGCGGTAATTGAGGCGGTCATTGTCGGCCAAAACCTTAAATTCAAAAATGATGGCCTTAAAAACAGATTTGAAAATCTTTGTTCTACTTTCTTAAAAGGCGTGCGTACAAACCAGGAATTATTAGCTGCCTTTACCAAGCCGGAAAAGAACGGTGGTCTGGATTTTAACATTGACTTTGCCAATAAAATAGTGAATTCCATTATTGATACGGCCAAAGATCCCCAATATCAGGAGCTTCCCAAAATAAATAAGCCAAAAGCCCCGGAAATTAAAAAACCCACTTTTGCCGAGGTAAAAACCAAGATTAACACGGCTCCTTCCACTGCTCCTACCCCTATTCCTAAAAAGATCACTCCTCCAAAACCCGCCGCTCCCGGTCCTCCGGCACCAAAGCCAGTACCCAAACCAGCTCCGATGCCAAAACCCCGGCCAATCCCAAAACCGGCCCCGCCTCAGCTAAAGCCTAAGCCGATGCCCCCCGCGCCAAGGCCTCAGCCCATTCCCAAGGTAAGAGCTCCAAAAATGGCGCCTATGCCCCGTATGAAAAGAATGGCTCCCTCAGACAAGCCCATGTTCACTGATATTAAATCTCCGACCCCGATGGTAATGGGCCCGATTGATGAGCTCAGGCACATGGATATCCACGAATTCAGAAATTTAGGAGCCCATTCCGATGACGCCGCTGAAAATATTTTGGATAAGGTGAATTTATTAATAAAAGAATCGGTTTCCAAAAAAGCCGAAGGCATCAGCGCTTGGAAGCAATCCCCTTTAAATAATCTTTATCTGGAGATTGGCCAAAAAGCCATGGATCAGGGTAAGGGGATTGAAGAATATTTGAATAAAATGAGCGCTCAGGATCCGGGCATGCTTACTTTAGAGGAATTCGACGCTATTGCTGATTTAAACAAAAACCTTAGATTCTGATAAAATATATATATGAATCAATTTATCGTTCCTCAATTTATTGATGCGGAAAACAAAATACTGGGCCCTTTATCTGTTCGCCAATTCCTGATCCTTTTGGTTACCGGCGGCTTGATCTATGTCTGGTATGAATTATTTTCATTTTTCATCTTTGCCATTGCCGGCGTGCTGACCTTGGCCATCGGCGGGACATTTGCCTTTGTGAAGATTAATTCTCAGATGTTCCATATATTTATTCTGCTCATGATCCAAACCCTTAGAAGGCCGAATTTGAAAATTTGGAAACGAGAAGCCTATAAAAAACCAAGTATTCCCAAAGACAAGAAAAAGAAAGACGATGAAACCATAATCAGGCCCAAAGAAGAAGTTACCTCTTCCCGTTTATCTGAACTGTCTTTAATGGTAGACACCGGCGGCGCTTTCGAAGCGGAAAAATCCAGCCAAAAGCTGGATCCTGCAATGGCAGGAAATAAAAAACCACCCATCACCAACTAATAACCAATAACTATATATGGCAAAAAATAGAGAAATGGCTTCAAAGAAAAAAGCGACTGCCCCGTCCACGGTCACTCATCTTCCTTTCTCAGAAATAAAGGAGGATGTCGTCTTAATGAAAGATGGTTCCCTGCGCTCGGTTTTACTGGTTTCTTCCTTAAATTTTGCCCTTAAATCAGAAGATGAGCAAAATGCCATTATTCAGGGCTATGTTCAATTTTTAAATTCCATTAATTTCCCCGTAGAAATTGTGATTCAGTCCCGAAAACTGGATATTTCGGCCTATTTGGAAAATTTAAAGGACAGGGCCAAGGCGCAAACTAATGAACTTTTAAAAATCCAAACCCAGGAATATCGCCAATATGTTTCCGAACTTGTCTCTTTATCTGATATAATGGAAAAGAGGTTCTTTGTGGTTGTTCCATATTCTGCTACCGGAAAAGGAAAGCAAAAAACCTATATTCAAAGGGTAAACGAGGTTATTTTTCCGGGCTCCTCCATCAAACTTAGTAAGGGAAGGTTCCAAAAATATCTGACTGAAATAAATAGAAGGGTGGATTTAGTTAGTGGCGGGCTTTCTTCCATTGGTTTAAAAGTAAAGCGTTTGGATACCAGGGCCCTCATAGAGCTTTATTATCAGGCCTACAATCCCAAGCGCAAGAAAACCGTGCAAATGCCGCCCGTAGACCAGCTTCAAATAGAAGATTTAAAATAATAAAATTTCAAAAAAGAAAAAAACAAATATGGTAGAATTAAAAGATAAAAAATATACAGCCCCGGCATCCCCGGCTTCTCAGAAAAAAAAGCCTTCTCGTTTTGGCTTTAAGGGAGGCATGACTCCGGAAAAGCAAGCCCGGCTGGAAAAGGAAAAAACAACGGTTGAAGCTGAAAAAATTTATCGAGAGGGCATTACCACGGTTTTAGACCTCATTTCACCGGCTGCCTTGAAGGTTGACCCCCGCTTGATAGATTTGGGAGGCATTTATGCTTCCACTATGTTTGTCACCACTTATCCCCGTTATATTTCCGTAGGTTGGTTTTCCCCGGTAATTAATTTAAATGTGCCTCTGGATGTGGCCATGTATTTTTACCCGGTAAAATCAAACGTAATTTTAAAACAACTCAAGAAAAAAGTAGGCGCCTTGGAAGCCGATCTTTCTTCAGACAGGGAAAAAGGCGCTCCTCGCGATCCCATCAAGGAAACCGCTCTCCAAGATATTGAAAAACTAAGGGATGAGCTTACTCAAGGCACGGAAAAATTCTTTCAATACGCCTTATATGTCACTCTTTATTCCGAAGACAAGGATAAATTAGAAGATTTATTGGATAAATTAGACGGTTTATTTGGCGCTCGTTTAGTGGTCGCCAAAAGGGTCCTTTATCAGGCCGAGCAGGGCTTTAATTCCACTATGCCTTTGGGCAACGATGAAATCCAGGTTTATTTTAATATGAATACCTCCCCCTGTGCCTCTTCATTCCCTTTTATCTCAACCGATCTAACTTCAGACAATGGTATTCTATACGGTATTAATCGCCATAATAATTCCCTGGTTTTATTTGATAGGTTTTCCCTTCAAAATGCCAATGAGATGGTTTTTGCCACTTCCGGTGCCGGCAAATCATACACTGTAAAGCTGGAGGTTTTGCGTAGCATGATGCTTGGCACGGATGTTATTATTATTGACCCGGAAATGGAATATAAATATCTGTCTGATGCCGTGGGAGGAACCTATATAAATGTTTCCCTGTCATCTGCTGCAAAAATTAATCCCTTTGACCTGCCCCGTCCTGTGGGAGGAAGTGAAAATACCGCGGATATCATCAGGTCAGCCGTAATCACCATGAAAGGGCTCATGAAAATCATGCTTGGCAGCCTGACCCCTTCTGAAGACTCCGTTATTGACCGCGCTTTGCTGGAAACTTA
>JBDRCS010000062.1:0-3686 GCA_043821615.1 Patescibacteria group bacterium | reverse complement strand
TTTCTGCTTTTACCCCTCTCTGTAAATGCCGGCTTTAATATGAACAATGTCATTTCTGATGATGATATGACAAATTGGAAATCCATGTCTTTAAAAACAATTTCCCAATTCCTCAGTAGTAAAGGCGGAATTTTAAGTTGGTATACCACTGCTGACAAAGATGGTCAAGTTAAATCCGCAGCAGAAATTATTTATAACGCCTCCAATCAATATCAGCTCTCCCCCAAATTCATCATTGCCCATCTGCAAAAAGAATCTTCGGTCGTCACCAGTAAAACCGGTACCTATATAGACTGGGCCATGGGTTATGCTGTTTGCGACGGATGTTCCAAATCTGACCCCCGCGTTGTTAAATACAAAGGCTTCACTAATCAGGTTTATGGTGCAGCTGACCGGATTCGCAATGGCTATTTAGTAGATCTCGCGAACAGGAACTCCACTATTTCCGGCTGGGGCGTAGGTGTTCCTAAAACATCATCAGACGGCCACACTGTCACCCCGGCCAATCAGGCCACTGCTGTCCTGTATACCTATACTCCCTGGGTGGGTTATCATGGCGGCACCACTTCTCACGGCGGCAATTCCCTTTTCTGGGACATCTGGCAAGATTGGTTTCCTTATGTGCAAACCAAGTATCCGGACGGCACCTTACTGCAATCCATTGAAACAGGAACGGTTTACCTAATTAAAAACGGCAAAAAACGAGCCTTTGCGTCAAAAGTTGCCTTGGTGTCCAGTTTCGATGCCAGTAAAATTATTTCCGTTTTTGACTGGGTTCTGGATCAGTATGAAGACGGCATTCCTTATCGTTTTCCAAATTATACCCTATTACAAGATCCAAACGGTACCATCTATTTGTACGTCAATGGTAAAAAACGCGGCATCACCAGCCAAAAAGCCTTTAAAAATCTTGGCTACAACCCAGAAGAAATCGTGCCTATTGCCTGGGACGAGCTTAACGGCATTCCCAATGGCAAGCCCATTACCGAGGAAGACACCTACCCTGTCGGAGCCTTCTTTAAAGTTAGGGGAAGTAAAAATATGATTTACCTTGATCCTAAGGGAAATCGCCATCGAATAACATCTAATATAATTTTAAAAAATAACTTTAAATATTTTTCTTTTGAAAACAAAAAAAGAAAATATGTAAATAAATTTAAAAAAGGCGGTCCTCTAAAATTAAAAGACGGTACTCTTGTGGCCACAAAATCCAGAGCTTCTGTATTCTTAATTGCCGATGGCAAGCGCCGCCCCTTTGAAAACGCCGACGCCTTTAACAAGCTTGGCTATAAATTTAATAACATTGTTTGGATTGGTCCAGAAATATTAAAAATGCATAACAAGGGAAAACTTATTAAATACAAGGAATCAGGCATAAATCTGGGCACAGCCGAAGCCGGAATTAAACAGGGTCCGGACCAAGCGGCACGCACGCCTCTTGAACCGGCTATTATCGGCCGCACTGAAAAACCCCAGGAGAATATTGCCCGCACCACCGAAGAAGCTAAAATTGAAAAAATTGACTCTCTTAATTCCTTTGGAAGAAAATAAAAACTAATTTAAAAATATGTCATTTATATTCGCTGGCATTTCTCCTCACCCTCCGGCTCTTATCCCCAATATTGGAAAAGACAAATTAAACCAGCTGGAAAAAACAAAATCCGCCCTGGAAGAAATGGAAGGAGATCTTTATGTTTTACAGCCTGATACTATTTTTATAATCTCTCCTCATTCCCCTGTTTCTCCGGAATCATTCTCATTAAATTTAGCTTCAGAATTTGAAAGCGGTTTTGATGAATTTAATGATCAGGAAACAAAGTGCACCATGCAATGCGATTTACAGCTTGTTTCTAAAATCAAGGAAGCCGCTGATTTTAGCGACTCGGAAATACCGGTCACGATCTATACTCAGCCAAAACTAGACCATGGTGTTTGCGTTCCCTTACATTATCTTTCCCAGCATTTGCCTGAAATTAAAATAGTTCCCATTAGCGTTTCGAATCTTTCAAACGAACAGCACCTGGAATTCGGCCGGATTTTAAAAAATGTCGCCTTGGAATCAAATAAAAGAGTCGCCTTTATCGCTTCTGCTGATCTGGCCCACAACAAACAGCCAGATGGCCAATCTTATGATGTTGTCCTGCAAAAACTCTTAAAAGAAAGGGATATTAAAGGAATTGTCAAGATGAATCCGGATTTGATTGGCAACGCCAAACAATGTGGCTATCAATCCATACTTATCCTCCTGGGAGCCTTGCAAGATTCAAATTTTGATACTAAAATATATTCATACGAAGCACCTTTAGGAGTCGGCTATTTAGTGGCCGATTTTACGTTAAAATAATTAATATTTTAGAAAAATGAAGAAAAAAACTAAGAAAACCATCATTTTTATTGTCCTATTTAGTGTAATAGGCATTATTGCCTCAAAAATTCCTTTTACGAACATTATTGGTTCAAATACTGCCTTTTCCCTGTTTGATTTCATCGGACCTATTTCTGGAATGTTTTTAGGAATGTGGGGTGCGCTTTCAGTATTACTTGTTAAATTAGCAGATTTCTTTATTTCAGGCTCAGCTTTAGACACTTCCACCATTATCAGATTTTTTCCTATGATGGCAGCTGCCATTTACATGGCTTCCAAATCAAAACAAATTGCCGTTATTCCCCTGGTTGCCATGATTCTATTTTGGATGCACCCTGAAGGCAGGCAGGTCTGGTATTATGCTTTATACTGGTTAATTCCCATTGCTGCGGTTTTCATGAAGAAAAGACTTATCTTCAATGCCCTGGGCGCAACTTTCACGGCCCATGCTGTTGGTTCCGTGGCCTTTTTATATGCCTTTAATCTTCCGGCCGAAGTCTGGACAGCCCTTATTCCGGTTGTTTGGATGGAAAGAGGCCTAATGGCTTCGGGCATCTGGGTATCTTACACTGCTTTCAATACTGCTATTGATAAAATTCTAGTTAATAAATTCCATTGGAATTATTTCAAAGATCTGGTAAACGAAAATTACACCTTAAGCAGAAAATTCTTCAAATCATTCTCATAATATAATTCTCAATAGGCTACCCAGGATCTCCTGGGTAGTTTTTTATTTAAAAAAATAGTATAATATCCAATATGCCAAAAAAGAAAACTAAACAAAATAAAATTGCCCGCTATATTGTCTATCTTCTTATATTAGGTTTGCTGGTTTTTGAATTCCTAAATTTTATCGGAATCTTAAATTATCAGGCATCTTTTACCTGGACCGGTTTAATCGTAACCATTGTCATGATCTTTGTTGGTTTGCAAATAATCATGTATTACACCGAGCATAATTTTCATGTCTCTCTTTCCAATCAAACTATGATCGTGGTTTTGATCGGCATTTATCTGGATGCAGCCGCAGACATGTTTCAGCTTTATGACCGGTTTGAATGGTTTGATCAGGTGGTTCACTTCAACGCCGGCATTCTCTTGTGTCTGGTTCTTTACTGGTTTATCTCCCGCCTGGAAAAAACAAAACAAATCAGGCTTGGCCCCTGCTTAAAATCAAGCTTTATTTTTGCCGCCACCCTCACCCTGGGAGTTACCTATGAAATTGAAGAGTATCTGGAAGATTTTTTCACCCATTCCAATCGCTTGGGCACAGGCATGGATACTGCCAATGACATGTTCATGGCTGCTGCCGGATGCATCA
>JBDRCS010000061.1:0-12935 GCA_043821615.1 Patescibacteria group bacterium | reverse complement strand
ATTATGGAATTAAGAGAACATCTAAAAATTATTAAAAAAGCGCAGTGGTTCATAATAATATTTGCCTTGTGTGCAGCCATGGCCGCTTTTTTATTTACTTATCTGCAGCCGGAGAAATACAAAGTTTCAATCGGCTTTGATATCAACATGGTAAATCGTCCCATTGATGCTGACTATCAATATGGATCGTATTATGATTTAAAGGGTGCGGAAATATTTTCCCAAAACGTTATTTCCTGGTTTCTTACACCTCCCTTTGTAGCTGAAATCTATCAAAAATCAGACATTCCTTTTGAAATAGATTCCTTTTCAGGCTTTACCAATCGTTTTAAAGCCAAGCAGTATTCCGCCCAGAATGTAGTTGTTACATATTCTGATGTTTACGAGCCAAATGCCAAGAAACTGGCTGACGGAATAATCGAAGTTGTTAAGGAAAAAACCAAAGCTGCTGAAATTGATGTGGAAGGCCGGAATCAATGGGAAGCCGTTAATGCCGAGCCGATTATCGTTTTAACGAAAAATCCTTACTGGCTAACTGCCCTCTTGGGCCTTATTGCCGGTTTGGTTGTGGGCGTGCTCCTGGTTTATTTGAAATATTACATTAAAGAAAATAAATAATGAGGATCGGCTTTGATCTTAGATCCGTAGATTTAACTTCCGGCGGCGGCATTTCAAATTATGGCCGCAATCTTCTTGAAAATCTAATAAAAATTGATAAACAAAACGAATATTTTTTATTCAACAACCAGTTCAGCCCACATACGGAAAAATTCCAAGACCTTAAAATTAAAAGTTATAAGTATCCCAATAAAGCTTTTAATTTTTCTCAGAAATTTTTGGCTTATCCAAAAATAGATCAGCTCCTTGGCGGGGTTGATCTGTTTTTTTCGCCAAACATTCTTTTTACAGCTGTCTCAAATAAGTGTAAGCACGTGGTTTGCGCGCATGATATTTCTTTCAAACTTTTCCCTGAGTTTTTATCTTCCAAGAGGAAAGTCTGGCATTATTTTGTTAACCCGCAAAAAATGTATGCCCAGGCCGACAAGATTATTGCTGTTTCAGAAAACACAAAAAATGATCTAATAAACAACATGAATATAAGTCCGGATAAAATTAAAGTAATATATTCTGGCATTAATATTCATAATCCCGCCTCAGAAGAATTAGATCAAATTAAAGAAAAATATATTTTACCAGATAAATTTATTCTCACTCTTTCCGTATTAGAACCGCGAAAAAATATATCTAGTTTAATTACTGCTTTTCAGGAATTAAACCTTTTTGGTTATAAACTTATAATAGCTGGGAGAAGGGGATGGAAAGATAATCAAATATTAAAACAGATAAAAAACAATCCCAATATTCTATTTTTGGAAAATATTAGTGACAAAGAAAAATTTTCTCTTTATAAACTTGCTTCATTATTTGTATTCCCTAGTTTCTATGAAGGTTTTGGTTTTCCTCCCTTGGAAGCAATGTCACAAGGGAGCCCGATTGTAGCCAGCTTAAATTCTTCTATTTCAGAAATTTGCGGAGAGCAGGCCATATTAATTGATCCTTATAATATTTATGAATTAAAACAGGGGATTAAAGAAGGATTAAAAAAGGAAAAAAATAATTTTAATATAGAAGAAAAATTTAATTGGGAGAGAACAGCGAGGGAGACGTTAAGTCTATTCTCAGAAATCCTTCGATAGCGGGCTCGGCGGAAGCCTCGCCCTATTTGTTTCTAATAGCCCGAGCCTTCTGGCGAGGGCACATAGGTGGTATAATTGATAAATATGAAAATTGGCATCGACGCCCGCTTTTACGGCGGCGAACAATCTAAGGGGCTGGGCCGGTACACTCAAAAACTGGTAGAGTATTTGGCGGAAATTGACCATGAAAATGAGTATGTTATTTTTTTACAAAAACCTCAATACGACAAATGGAAAATAAAGAATAAAAATTTTAAGCCCTTTTTAGCCGACTATCACTGGTATTCATACGACGAGCAGATTTATATGCCCCATAAAATTAGAAAGGCCAAAGTAGATTTTATGCACTTTCCTCATTTTAATGTCCCCCTATTTTATAGGGGAAAATTTGTAGTAACGATTCATGATCTTATTATCACTCATTTTCCCACGCAAAGGGCCACCACTCTTGCCCCCTGGATATATAAAATGAAGCAGTTTGCCTATCAGCGCGTAATTTCCCATGCTGCCAAGGATTCAACAAAAATTATTACGGTTTCTAATTATTCAAAACGGGACCTAGAAAAGACATTTAAATTATCACCGGAAAAAATTGATGTAACTTATGAAGCGTCTGAACCAGCTACCAAAATAGAATATTCTCAGGAAGAGCAGGAGCACACGTTAAAAGATTATAATATTGCCAAGCCTTATCTTTTATATGTGGGTAATGCTTATCCACATAAGAATCTGGAAATTTTAATTGACGCTTTTCACAAAATGAAAGAGCAAAAAAAAAGCGAATTGGATATCCAGCTGGTGTTGGTCGGTAAAAAGGATTATTTCTATAAAAGGGTTGAAGAAAAAATTTGGGCAAAAGATATGGAGGATGATATTATCCTCACCGGTTTTGCACCGGACAAGGCTTTGCCGGTTTTATATAAAAATTCACTTGCCTATATTTTCCCTTCAAAGTACGAAGGCTTTGGCCTGCCTCCTTTGGAAGCCATGACTTATGAAACCCCTGTTTTAAGCTCAAAATCTTCATGTTTACCTGAAATATTAGGGGAGGCAGCTTTGTATTTTGATAATAATGATGTATGTGGTATAATAAACCAAGTTCAAAAAATAAAAACAGATCAAAGCCTAAGACAGGATTTAATTGCCAAAGGAAGGGAAAGGCTGAAGTCTTTTAGCTGGCAAAAAATGGCCAGGGAAACAATAAAAGTTTATGAGTCAATATCAACCAAAAAATCCAACTAGAAAGCAAAGAGTTAGCCCTGAATATTATGGTGTACCGCAAAATAACGTTGTTGATCTTCGTCAAATAGCAGCCGCCCAAGAGCAGGCCGCCACACCAGAACCAGCCAAGGTTTCCAAAAGATTGCTTCGCAAAGAAGCCAGACTTTTAGCTAAAAAAGAAAAATTGCAGAAAAAAGAAGAGGCCAGGCAAAGAATAGAAAAGCTTAAAAAAGAAAACCTGCTTAAAAAAGAAAAAAATAAAAAACAAAAACCTCTTAAAAAAACCAAGGAAAAAAAATCCAGCCAAAGGCTGGACCCCGCAATGGCGGGGAAACCAAAACTGGCCCCAGTCGGCATATTTTCCTGGTCAAATCTTGCTAAATCAATCACTCCTTTTGTAATAATCGGCCTGATTCTTATTTTACCTTTTTCCTCATCCGCCTTTTATTCAAAGTTAACAAATATTAAAGGGCAGATAATCGACCTGTCTCAAAACGCTCTCACTTCCTTAAAAGACGGCGGATCCAAAGCAGTATCTATGGATTTCGAAGGTGCAAACCAGGATTTTGGAGAGTCTGTTCAGCAATTTCAGGAAGCCCAGGTTCAGCTAAACACAATTAACGGAGCTTTGCTGGAAGTGGCCAAATTACTCCCCATTGCCGGAGACGAGCTTTCCTCAGCGGAAAATATTCTTATTGCCGGCGAAAACCTGGCCGGAGCTGCCCAGGACCTTACCACGGCCTTTGAAACCTTCAATAATTTAGATATTGAAAATGAGGATTTTGATGAAATTGGCATCACAAATTTCTTAGTATTCGGCCACTCTTCATTAAAACCGGCCGCCACTAAAATTCAGCTGGCACGCCTGGCCATGGATGAAGTTAATCTTGATGTAATCCCGGAAGATTATAAGGACAATATCCAGCTGGCTCAGGAACAGCTTCCTGCCCTGGAAAATAATTTAAACCAGATCTTATCACTTTCAGAAACTTTGCTTACAATTCTCGGCCACGAATCCCCAAAGCGGTACTTGCTCCTATTTCAAAATAATAGAGAAATCAGGCCTACTGGCGGCTTTATCGGCTCGCTTGCCTTGATTGATATAGACAAGGGCAAAGTCAAGCAAATAGAAGTTCCGGGCGGGGGAGTATATGACGTGTCCGGAAATTTAAAGGTTGATCTCACAGCTCCACAGCCGCTTCACTTGGTAAATCCAAAATGGGAATTACAAGATGCTAATTGGTGGCTGGATTTTCCGGCTAGTGCTGAAAAAATACAATGGTTTTATGAAAAATCAGGTGGCCCATCTGTAGATGGCATTATCACACTTACACCCGATGTAATTGAAGAGATGCTTAAAATTACCGGACCCATTGAAATGGAAGAATACAATACAGTTGTAGATGCGGATAATTTTTATGACATTGTCCAGGTAGAAGCCGAAAAAAAGTATGACGAAACTCAGGAATCAAAGAAAATTATCGGCGACCTTGCTCCAAAATTATTAGACAAGATATTCTCCCTGGAAAGCGGTGAGCTCGGCAATATAATATTTATGTTAAATAATTCCCTTCAGGAAAAGGACATCCTTCTATATTTTAATGATAAATTTCTGGAAAAAGAAATTCAGGATCTGGGTTGGGGAGGAGAAATTAAAGACACGCCCCAGGATTATTTAAGCGTAGTTAATACCAATATCGCCGGTGGCAAAACCGATGCTGTCATGGAAGAAGTAATAGAGCATGATGCTGAAATTAAATCGGACGGTTCGATTGTAGATACCGTGGAAATTACCAGAACTCACAAGGGCGAAGAAACCGATGAATTCACCAATGTAAAAAATATTGATTTTCTCCGTCTTTATGTTCCGCAGGGTTCAGAAATTATTTCTGCCGAAGGCCTGTCCATTATTGACAAAGACCTGTTTCTTGACCCGGCCGAAGATTCTGCCTATGACGAAGACCTCAAAAATATTTCCGGCAATATTATTGTTGAAGAAAGTTCCGGCGTAAGGATTAATAATGAATTTGGAAAAACCGTATTTGGCGGCTGGCTGGAAATAGAACCCGGTCAAAGCAAAACAGTAAAATTTTCTTATCGTCTGCCATTTAAATTAAACACGGCCGATATTTTGAATAAATATGATTCTTATTCAGTTTATTTCCAGAAACAGCCGGGCAGCTTTGATTCCCTGATAATTTCCAATCTCACTACGGCGGATAATTTCGAACAAGTCTGGCAATATCCGACTGACTTTGACGGTGATTTTTCTTCCATACTTAATGTGGATCGTTTCTACGGTGTCGTCTTAAGGCATAAATAATGGTAAAAAGAGCTTTACAAAAATTACAGTCTACTTTACTAGGCGGTGCCTTAATTATAGGCATCGCTTCAGTTATTAGCCGTTTTATCGGGCTGGTACGCGATAATCTTCTAGCCAAGACCTTTGGTCCGGATATGACCCTGAAGGCATATTATGCCGCTTTTAAATTTCCTGATTTTATTTTTAATATCATTGTTCTTGGCGCCTTGTCAGCCGCTTTTATCCCTACTTTTTTAGAGGTTTGGCATAAAAAGAAAAAAGAATCCTGGGTTGTAGTAAATACCCTGATGAATTCTTTGCTCATTGCCGTAATTGTGCTAATTGCTTTTGGATATTATTTCGCACCGGAAATTGTCAGTGCCACAGTGATGCGTTATGGCTCAGAGGCTGATAAAGCCCTGACCGTGGAATTTATGCGCGTTATGATATTTGGAGTATTTTTCTTCACTCTTTCAAATATTTTTGCCGGCGTCCTAAGTTCCTTTAAGAAGTTTTTCATTTATTCTCTGGGACCAATTTTTTATAATGTCGGCATTATAGTTGGCATAGTTTGGTTCACGCAAATTTGGGGGGACATCGGTTTGGCCTATGGCGTCCTTTTCGGAGCCTTCCTTCATTTCATTGTTCAGTTGCCGGCAGTTATTAAGTCTGGTTGGCGTCCTCGAATTGTCTTAAAGCTCAGAGATAAATATGTCAAACAAATCTACAGGCTTATGCTCCCGCGGTCTATTGCTCTGGGCGTAACTCAAATAAATATTATTATTATTACCATGATTGCTTCCGGACTGGGGGAGAGTGCGATCCCGGTTTGGAATTGGGCGGAAAATATTCAGCAATTCCCGATTAATGTATTTGGCGTGTCATTGGCCTTGTCTGCTTTTCCGGTTTTTTCCACGGCCTATGCCTTACGTGATAAAACTAAATTTTTAGATTGTTTTTCTGTTTCTTTCCGCAGAATATTATTTTTCATCATCCCTTTTTCGATTGCCATTCTTTTGCTCAGGGCTCAGCTGGTTAGATTGATATTGGGTTCTTTTGGCGGCGGCATGTTTGGTTGGGATGCCACCATCATGACAGCGCAGACCCTGGGCTACTTTTCCATCTCCATGTTTGCGCAGGCTTCCATACCCTTACTTGCCCGTACGTTTTTTGCCCAACAAAATACAAAGATTCCCGTCATTATTTCTATCTTCTCCATGCTTTTGAACGCAATTTTGGCCTGGTACTTAGCCGGTATTATGGGCGTATATGGTTTGGCTTTAGCCTTTTCAATTGCCTCTCTCATAAACATGCTTTTACTATTATCCACTTTGCGCGTAAAATTCGGATATTTGGATGACAAGAAGATTATCGATTCGGTGTGGAAAATTATTGCTGCTTCTTTGGTGATGGGCATAGCCATGCAAGGTATGAAATATTTTGTCGCCCCGATTGTTGACATGAAAACCTTTATCGGAATTTTTATTCAGACCGTAGTCGCTATTGCTGTTGGAGGAATTGTTTATTTATTAATTGCCTTGAAATTTAAATTTGAAGAAGTTGATCTTGTGATTGCCTGGATAAAGAAAGCCTTAAGCTCCCTGTCAAATGGAGATGACGAAAGTGAAAAAAATGAAGCCAATAAATGCTAAAATAATATTAATTGTTTGCCTGTTTGGCATCGTAATGCTGTCTACGGTCCCTTTTTTAAGCACCCAGCTTTATAACTGGGACGTAGGCCAGTTTGCTCTGGGGGTGGAGAATTTTGACGTGCAAAACCATCAGCCGCATCCGCCCGGCTATCCGGTTTATATTGCCCTGGCTAAAATTATTAATTCAGTAATAAATAACACTCATTTTTCTTTATTAATATTATCGGTTACATTTGCAGTTCTCGCCGCAATCTTTTTTTATTACTTGATTCTCACGGTTACTAAAAATAAATTATTATCTCTGGCAACAACCATCTTATTTATTTTTAATCCTGTCTTTTGGTTTTACCGCGAGGTTGCTCTCACCTACACGGCTGATGCCCTAGCAGCAATTTTAGTGGCCTTGGCCAGCTTTAAAATTTTATTCGAGAAAAAGGATAAGTATATTTATCTCCTGGCTTTAACTCTGGGAATTTTTGGAGGAATTCGTCCATCTCTAATCACTTTATTGTTTCCCCTGGCTTTATTTACTTTATTTTTTGTAAAAAAGAAGAAAGATATTTTATTTGCCGGGCTATTATTTATTGGCTGCTGCCTGGCCTGGTTTATTCCATTAATAAGAGAAGTCGGCGGTTTTCAGGATTACAGGGCTATCACAGAAAATTTACTCGGTGCCTCTGCCAAAGGAACATCTATTTTCTACGGAGCGCCCTGGTCTGCCACCCTGGCTCAAATTAAGACCTTTTACGGAGTATTATTCGCTGGACTTATTGGAATAATTCTGCCACTCATTATCAGTATTTATTTTTTCGCCAAACCAAAATACATCTATAAAAAATTTAAAGAGAAAAATTCTCATTTTGGCTTAATTAGATTTACATTTATTATTCTTATTTGGATTCTGCCGGCGATGTTTATTTACACTTTTATTCACTTTGGCCAGCCCGGTTATATTTTAATTTTATTGCCAGCTTTTTATTTATTGGCAATTTTTGGAATAAATTTATTTTTAACACCTCGCTATAGAATAATTATCTTAGCTTTATTGTTAATAGGGGAGACAGTTATGTTTTTATGGATAGCACCTTATGCCACCTCACCCTTAAATCTTTCCAAGGCAAATCGAATAGAAGCAGGTCTTGCTAAAGTTGATCCTTGGTTAGTAAAATTTAATAAACAAGTAATCATAGATAACAATTTAAAATTTGATAATCTTACAAATAATATAAATAATTATCTAGAAGAAGAAAATATTTCAGAAGAAGAAGTATTATTTATTGTGCCGCGAAATTTGTTTTATAAGCAAGAGGGATTTGAGATTAAAAATGATGAAATTTTCAGACAATTTATGAATTACTTCCCCAATTCCAAAATAATTGAAATTGCGCCAAACCGTGATTACTACATGACTGGCGAAGATTATAAAACCGGAACTTATCATGAAAAAAAGATAAAATTAGACCCGAATTACAAAAAAGCAATTTTTATTGCTCAGAAAATAGAAACAGAAGATATGCCGGAAAATATTGAGCTAGAAAAAAAAGATAGATTTTATACCGGCGATATCCAGGAAAAAGAAACCATTAGATTTTTAGATTATTCCATTCAGCCGGATTGTCCTTGCAAAAATAGGCAATAGCTGGTAAGTTTGCCCTAGACGGTGCTTGGGAAAAGGAGGGGAGATGTACCAAAAACGAAGCAATCAAATGTTCCTTTTACTACTCATTGCGCTAGTAGTGGCTCTGTTTGCCATTGCGATTTGCCATAAAGCCAAGGCACAGGCTACTGAAGAGAATACCTGTGTTGAGGTTCGCATCACGGATCCGGATCCGTACCCGATTCAATTGAAGTATCGGGACCGGGTGCTGGGAATGATGTTAATTCACCATCAGATTCCTGCCTGCACGAAGGAGACAGACAGGGAATACAAGGTGACAGTTTCCTTATTCTATGGTTTAGACACTCAGTTGTGCGCTTTCTGCCTCTATTTATTTGAGAAGGTGGATGACAAATGGGAACTTCTGTATTCAGGCTATATGTATAAGGTGGCCAGAATGCCGGAGCTTCTCTCGGGAGTAGAGGAGGAATTCCAGGAATCATTTGGTAAACAAAATGACAACAACCAGTAGAGCGAACGCCCAAGCACCGTCGCTCTACTTTTTTTTATTTTTCTTTTTGGGTTTAAGTCCAAAATATTTGCTAAGTATAAATAAAGCGCCAACCAGCATGACAGGCCCAGCGACGATAAGTGAACCCCAATCATAAGCACCTCTTCCATATGTTCCAACCATAAACAACATACCTGTTGCGATAAATAATAGACCGCCCAAGTCTTCCCATTTCCAGGCCAATACTAATAAGGCTAATAAAATAAAGTTAGGCACCAAATGCATCAGCAGCGCCCAAATTGTTTCATACCAAATATAGCCCTCGCTAAATACATCCAGTGCAAACAAAGCAATAAAAGCAATAAATATAATTCCTAGTATTCTAGGTAGCCAATAAATAAATTTTCCTAATGGTTTATTCATAATTTTATTTTAGCATTATTTCGATCATGTTTCCAGTTTTTAGGATTATCAACAATATATTGGCGAATTATATTTAATTCAATTTCATCGCGTATGATTCGGTCGTGGAAGGATCGTTGCCATTTGAATATATTCATTCCATTTTGATGAATTTTTTTGGACGATGTTGTTTTGAATGCATTGATTGTTTTTGATAATAAATTATGACGTCGCTGATATTGTTTCGGTTGTAGGGACAATCCTAGGATTGTCCCTACATGTTCAATAATAATTATCGCATGAACATGATTCGGCATCACAATAAATTCGTTTATTTTAATATATGGGAAATGTTTTTCCATCCACAATATTTGTTGTTCGACAATTTTACCCCATTTATTCAAAACCATTTCACCATTTTTTACAAAACCAAAAAATGGCACAGAATATTGCGTACAAGTTGTCACAAAATAAAATCCGTTTTGAGAATAATTGTAATTTTTTAATCGTTGTAATTTTCGATTTCGAGCAAGATACATAAAAACGCCCCAATGGTTTATAGGGACGCCGAATTGATTGCATTGTACAACACTTGCTATTTTATAGCAAATCTGATAAATTTTAGAATCGTTCTTTTTATTGGAAATTAAGGTGGGTGGTGCTTGGAAAGGAGAGGTTCATGGAAAAACGTAGGCTCACGGCAATCGAACTTCTTCTGATTGCCGCTGCTCTGGCAGCTCTCGGAATAGCGACGCGCAGTTATGCTCAGGATAGTGTTCAGGACGGGATGGCCGAACTGTTCGCCCAGGAAAGGCCGATGATCCTTATCAACTACTCAACCTTCCGTCCGGCAAGGAACGGCGGCAGGCAGATCAAGGATTTTTCACTAAGGAAAGAGGTAGCTCTGCAGGAGGCAGAGTCCTTCCTCTCGCCCTACGGCCGAATCGTTGATTTGGGCGAGTGGTTCGATGAAGAGGTGGCCTATTTCCGCATTGAAGTCAATATTACTCACTACCATCGGCCTGGGTACATCAACCAGTATAGGGTGGAAGTGATATTGACCGAAGGCGGGAAGCGGCATTTCCAGGGCATGAACGGCGCTCCTCTGGATAGGCTCGGGGAAGGGCTGAAAAAGTGCTTTTCCCAGATCCTTGAAGCAAGAAGAAATGACAAATGGGAATGAAACTTCAAGCACCACTCATTCCCACCTTAGTTTCTAAATAAATTCACAATTTTCAAAACACAAGTAGCACGGGGGCACCGATCCCCGTGCTTGTTTACTATTTAGCACCGGGGACGGCGCCCCGGCGCTACAAGAAAAAATGCCCTTGTTTTTTAGAGAAAAATATTGTAAATTACAAGCTATGGATTTAAACAAAATACGTAATTTTTGCATTATCGCTCACATCGATCACGGCAAGTCTACCTTGGCCGACCGTCTTTTAGAATTGACTCACACCGTGGAAAAACGCGACATGAAAGAACAGATTCTAGACAGCATGGACCTGGAAAGGGAGCGCGGCATCACCATCAAGCTTCAGCCCGTGAGAATGGAGCACAATTTCAATAATGAAAAATACACTCTCAACCTCATCGACACGCCCGGCCATGTAGATTTCTCCTACGAAGTTTCCCGCTCCTTGGCGTGTTGCGAAGGTGCGCTTTTAGTAGTTGATGCCACTCAAGGCATAGAAGCTCAAACTTTAGCTAACCTCTACCTTGCCATAGAACAAGACTTGGAAATTATACCGGTTCTTAATAAAATAGATCTTCCTGCTGCAGATATTCCCAAGGTCACTAAGGAAGTGATGAAATTAATCGGCTGTAAAAAAGAAGACATCATCCCTGTCAGCGCGAAGACAGGGGAGAATGTTGAAGCTATTCTCGATGAAATTGTAAAAAAAGTGCCCATCCCCAAAACAAGTGGAGACAATACCAGGGCCTTGATATTCGATTCAGTATTCGACGACTACCGAGGCGTAATCACTTATGTCAGGGTAAAAGACGGTACTATAAAAAAAGGCGACAAGATTAAGATGATGGCCACAGAAAAAGAAAGCGAAGCTTTGGAGGTCGGCTACTTTGCCCCAAAAATGAAACCCATGGAAGAGCTGAGCACCGGAGCAATCGGCTATATCGTTACCGGCTACAAGGAAGTGGCAGATTCCCGGGTAGGCGACACTGTCACCACCTTGAAAAACCAGGCCACAGAATCATTGGGCGGTTACAAAGAAGTAAAGCCCATGGTCTTTGCGGGAATTTTTTGCAAGGAAGGCAACGACTATCCCGAGCTTAAAGAGGCTTTGGAAAAATTAAAATTGAATGACGCTTCTTTAATATATGAACCAGAGCATTCCCAGGCCCTGGGCTTTGGCTTTCGCGCCGGCTTTCTCGGGCTTCTCCACCTGGACATAATTCAGGAACGCCTGAAAAGGGAATTTAATCTTGATCTAATTGTCACTGTCCCTTCAGTGGCCTATAAAATTACAAACACCAAAAAAGAAGAAAAAATTATTTCCTCGCCCTTGGAATTGCCTGATCCAAATTACATCACCGTCATCAAGGAGCCGATGATGATGATCGATATTGTGACGCCAGCGGATTATATCGGCGGTATTATGTCCCTGCTTCAGGAAAAGAGGGGAATCCCGGTCGACAGCCAAATGGAATATCTAGACGAGCAAAGAGTCGTCATCCATTACAAGGTTCCGCTTTCTCAAATCGTAGTGGACTTTTACGATAAGTTAAAAAATGTCTCTTCTGGGTACGCTTCTCTTAATTATGATTTTTCCGATTATCAGCCCTGCAATGTGGTGCGCATGGATATTCTTGTATCTGGCGAGCCAATCGAAGCTCTTTCCTCAATTGTCTATAAAGACGAGGTCCAAAGGGCTGGCCGGAAAATTGTAAAAGCCCTTAAGGATGTCTTGCCCCGTCAAATGTTTGAGGTCCGTCTTCAGGCAGCCGTGGGCGGCAAGATCTATGCTTCCGAAAAAATTCCTGCCATGCGCAAGGATGTGACTGCTAAATTATACGGCGGTGATGTCACTAGGAAACGAAAATTACTGGAAAAGCAGAAAGCCGGTAAAAAGCGCATGAAATCCATGGGTAAAGTAGATATCCCCCAGGAAGCCTTTTTAGCTGTTTTAAAACGGTAATAAAAGTAGTAATTTATTAAAAATTTCCCTAATATTAGGGATTTTTTTGTTATTAGCTCTTGACATATCTAGAATAGGGTATATACTAGTATGTTATTTCAAAAATTCTTGGGAGAGAGTATCTGAAATAGGCCACCCAAAATAGTGCCTTTTTTATTATCCTGAGCAGAGCCGAAGGGTTTCTTGCAAGGAGCGAGAGGAGGGACGAGTATACCAGGGATATAAATCACTTCTAATTCCCTATAGGTATACCGCCAATCTCTCACTTTTTGCCGGAAAGCTGGTATTTATCGGGAAAGATTAGGAGGAGAGAGCGGGCAATAATATTTTTTACACCCGAAACTATCCCTCCTAATCCTTCCTGATAAAAGCCCGACACTTTAATCGGTGTCTGG
>JBDRCS010000060.1:0-2253 GCA_043821615.1 Patescibacteria group bacterium | reverse complement strand
GCGCGTTTAACAAATCCAAAATCAAAGCCCTAATCTTTGTTTTATTGTACGGTATTTCCGATGAAATTCATCAGTTTTTAGTCCCCGGCAGGGAATCAAGGATTAGAGATGTTTTTATTGATTTATTGGGAGGAGGAATCGGCTTATGGACAGTCAAATATTTACCACTTACAATTCAGAAGAAACTAGGGATTTAGGTAAAAAAATCGCTAGGTGGTTTACCCTGAGGAGCGAAGCGACGAAGGGAAAAGTAATTTGTCTGTATGGAGAGTTGGGCGCCGGCAAAACCACCTTTACCCAAGGACTAGCCGGCGGCTTGGGAATTAAAAAAAATATTACCAGCCCCACCTTTATTCTAATGCGCGAGTATCAAACTCGTAACCCGTCAACCCGTAACCCGTTAACCTTATATCATTTAGATTGTTACCGCTTGGAAAAACCTCAAGATACCGCCGGTCTCGGATTAAAAGATTTATTTAACAATCCAGATAATATTATCTGCATCGAATGGGCAAAGAAAATAAAAGAATTCTTGCCGGAAAAAAGAACAGATATTTATTTTAAAAATATTGGAGAAGATTTAAGAGAAATCAAAATTATACAAATAGGGTAGTTCTCCCGCCCTTAAAATTATGATTGATGTCAACAAAGTTCTAGATATTCTCAATAAAGGCGGTATAGTAGTTTTTCCTACCGATACAGCATACGGCATCGGTTGTCGTATCGACAACGAACCAGCTATCAAAAAATTATTTCAAATTAGAAAACGTCCTGTTACACAAGCCGCTCCGGTTATGGTCAGCTCCATCCAAATGGCCCAAAGATATTTGCAACCCATAATATCTGAAGTTAAACAACTGATGCGAAAATATTGGCCTGGCGCCCTGACAATCATATATCCCTGTATCGAACAAAAAATTCCCTCATTTGTTCGGGGAGGAAGTGCCGCCTTGGGAGTTAGAATTCCCGCTAATCATTCATTATTATCGATAATTGAACAGCTCGATTGTCCTATTTTAGGACCCTCGGCAAATTTTCACGCGGACTTTACACCATATAAATTTAACGAAATCAATAAAGATTTACTAAAATTAGTTGATTATGCTATTAATGATGATTCTGAAATTAAAGGCGGCATTTCCACGGTCTTGGATTGTACAGTAAAGCCATTTAAAATAATTAGACAAGGGAATATCAAAATATAAAAAATTCGGGATAATCCCAAACGGGTTAATCCCAAATGGGATTAACCCGAAAGAAATGTTAAATATGGTAAAAATATTATTCATCGATACTTCCGGTCACGATCAAATCAAAGTCAGCCTTGATATTAATGGTCAAATAACCAAAATTTCCTCCGAGCCTAAAAAAGAAAAAGCCGAAGTCCTCCTCTTCTTGATTGACGGCCTTTTAAAAAAATGCCATACTGATATTAAAGAAATTACCGAGATTAAAGTAAATCCCGGACCCGGTTCTTTTACCGGAATCCGCGTCGGCCTGGCTGTTGCCAACACGCTATCCTACACCCTAAAAATCCCGGTTAATAATAAAAAAATCGGAAACTATGAAGAAGCAAAGTATGAATGATGATTTAGAAAAAGTCTTAGAAAAAAATCTTGACCCGTTTACCCGCCACACAATCCAAAATTACATTATTCCGTATCTCAAACGGGTTAATCCCAAACGGGATTAACCCGAAAGAAAATCTATGCGAATTTTTATCGCTGGAGGCGCCGGATACATAGGCTCCCACATGGTAGAGGAACTCCTCAAAAACGGACATGAGGTCGTGGTTTATGACAGTCTGATTTATGGCCACAAAGAAGCCCTGCCGAAAAATTGCGAATTAATCATTGGTGATTTGGAAAACATCTCCCTGCTCGAAAAAATCTTTGAAGAAAGGTTTTTTGACGCCGCCATGCATTTTGCCGCTTTTATCAGTATGGGCGAGTCCATGGAAAATCCCCGTATTTATTTTAGAAACAATGTTTTCAATACCTTAAATCTCATTGATACTTTAGTCAAATTCCAAGTCCGTAAATTTATCTTCTCCTCAAGCGCCGGAGTTTACGGCAATCCGGTCACGCTTCCTATTCCCGAAGATCACCCGACTAACCCCACTAATCCGTATGGTGAAACCAAATTAATGGTCGAAAAAATTCTCAAATGGTATGAAATTTCATACGGCCTGAAGTCTGTCTCACTCCGTTATTTCAACGCCGCCGGCGCGTCTTTGGACGGTCATATCGGTGA
>JBDRCS010000059.1:0-2154 GCA_043821615.1 Patescibacteria group bacterium | reverse complement strand
TTGCTGATGGCCGGAGGTTTGATGTTCTGCAGTACGGCAAAGGCAGTTTGCCCCCTTTGCGTTGTGGCTGTGGGCGCCGGCTTAGGGCTTTCCCGGTGGCTGGGAGTGGATGACGTGATTTCTTCAATGTGGATAGGCGCGCTGCTTGCTTCGTTGAGTATTTGGACGATAACCTGGCTTAAGAAAAAGAATTGGAGCTTTAAATACGATAAAATTGCTGTTTGGGCCGCTTATTATCTGCTGGCGCTCGGCCCGCTTTACTACTCTGAGATTATCGGCCATCCGTTAAACAGGATTTTCGGCATTGACAAAATATTATTCGGCGCTATTTTCGGCACTATAGTTTTTTTGCTGAGCCTGGAACTGCATAAATTATTAAGAAAGAGAAACCAGGGAAAATCGTTTTTTACTTTTCAGAGAATAGCCGTTTCAGCCGCAGCGTTATTAATCGCAAGCATTATAATTTATTTTTTGTTAAAATGGATATAAACAAAGAAAAAGTAGAGGATCTTATCAAAAAGGTTGCTGAAAGCAAAAAAGGGGAATTGGATTTGTCCTCGGACGAGGACTTGTCTATCGCCATAATGAATTTGATTTCCATTGAGGAGCATTTTTTCTTCACCGGAGCTAAGACCGGCAAGCCGGAATATTTTGATTTACTGAATAAGGCAAGGGAAATAAGGAAGGAACTGCTTAAAAAGATTATCAAAGAATATGAAGGGGAAGTCTGGTGCATAAGCAAACACTTATTGGCCGCTTCAATGCGCCTGATGGAAGTCGGCACTAAAAAGCTGGGGCAGGGTCAGAAAGAAGAGGCCGAAGACTTGTTCAAAAAAGCCTATGACCTTTATTCATTGTTTTGGGGCTTGAACTTAAAATTATTGGACCTCGGCGAGGTTAAGAAGATCGGCGATGGCCAAATAGACAAAAAAGATGAAAAAAGAGGGCTTTTAGGCAAACTGGGAAAAGTGGTTGAATATGTGATTAATTGCTGCAAAGAATAAGATTAAAAAGCCGGGTCCGGCCCGGCTTTTTGCTTGCAGAGGATAAACAGGGTATAATATAGCAATATAATTAAAATAATATAAATATGTTCGGATTAAATAAAACATTGCCGAAGTTTTGCGATTTAAAGGGCAAGGTTGCCGTAATCACCGGAGCCAAGCAGGGGATGGGCAGGACACACGCCTTAACTTTAGCCCGGGCAGGAGCTAAAGTTGTTTTAGCCGATATTTCGCAGGAAGGCTGCCAACTGGTTGCAGACGAGATAAAAAAAGAAAGAGGAGAAGCATTAGCTGTTAAGTGCGATATAAGCAATAGGGCGGAAGTTGATAATTTAATACAGCAAACATTAAAAACATTCGGCAAAATAGATATTTTGGTGAATAACGCCGGCATCTGCCCATCCAGCCCTTTTTTGGAAATGAAGGAGCAGGATTTTCAAAAAGTGATTGATGTGAATTTAAAAGGATATTTTCTCTGCGCCCAGGCAGCAGCCAAAGAAATGGTAAAACAAAAATCAGGAGCCATTGTAAATATAGCCTCCATTGCGATGGGCCAGGTCGGTTCCGGTTTTCAGGGATTAACCCATTATTGCGCTTCAAAAGGCGGCATTGTGGCAATGGCAGAGGCAATGTCTTTGGAATTGGCTCCATTGGGGATAAGAGTAAATACGATAGCGCCCGGCGCCATTGATACTCCCATGGCCGCTTCGGTAAAATCCGATGATAAAACCTTTGAAGGATTTATGGCCAAGGTGCCTTTGCATAGAATGGGCAAGCCGGAGGAAATTTCCAACGCAGTCTTGTTTTTAGCCTCTGATGAATCGTCGTATATGACCGGCTCCGTGGTGGTTGTTGACGGGGGATGGCTGGCGGGGTAGGTAATTTTATCCGTAAAAACATTGACAAGCAATCTTGATGCGAATAAAATGGGGATAATATAGTTTAAAAATCATTTCTGCGGGGCGGACAGCCCCGGAAACAAGGTCGATTAAATAGTCAAATTTTATTCCGTAAAATTATGGTAGAAGCATATTGCGTAAAGTGCAAAGCAAAAAGAGAGATGAAAGACGCCAAAGAAGTTACAATGAACGGCAAAGGCGGCAAAAAGAGAGCGGCTATGACAGGCGTTTGCCCGAATTGCGGCACAAAA
>JBDRCS010000058.1:0-13232 GCA_043821615.1 Patescibacteria group bacterium | reverse complement strand
TTTATTTTTACTCTTCTTTAGGCGCAATCGAATATTTTCCGTTGGAAGACTTAATAAAATTCTTTTTATTTGTTAATGCTAAATGAATTGTGTTTTTCTTTACAATCCTTTGTTCTAAAACGCGTTTTACAATTTCATCACGAGTAAGGGGTTTTTCAGCCTTTACCAAAACATCTTTAATGACATCTTTTACAACGCCTTTCTTGTATCCCCATTCGGTAAGAGCGTAAATTCCCCTGCCCACAAGAACATATTCCTTATTAAGGATTAATTCATTATGCACGGTTGGGGGATAGGCCTTTTTATGAAAAATTTCCGTAATTCTTTTGGCAATTTCCACAAAATGCATGGGTTTGCCTTCTTTCTTAAGGATTAAATAAATTTTATCGTTCATTCTCTTGGGTACTATTGATCCCCAATTAGCTAAGCCGTATTCATCAAACGGATTTCGGGAAATTTTTTGGCTGACTTCAAGATATGATTCTAAAATTTTCTCGTTTAACCTTTCCCGATTGTGATTATAAAATTCTGTTTGAGAAAAATCTTCAAATAATTTTTGAATGCTTTGGGGCTTGCCCTGTTTTTCGAGCAATTTTGAGGTTTCTTCGATTACTTCGTCCAAAAAATCAAGCTGGGTAATTTTTAATTTCCAGGAAGCTTTATATTTTTTATCAATAGGAACTTTTTGAAACCTGTCGGAAAGCAATTCAGCAATAATAAAAAGGACGGCCCTTTCATTGCCTTCGCTGTATCCGGTAGGGAATATTTCAGCCATTAGAAACTCTTGTTCTACCACTCCGCCGTTTTGATTCAAGATGTTGGAAACTACGTGTTCGGCATTTTTTACAATGGCATCAAACTCTGAACTTTGTTTGATTTTTTTAATGGAAAGGTTTTCAATTTGCCTGATTCTTTCCCTGGTAACGCTGTAATGATTGCCAATGGCTTCTAAAGTTTGTTTTTCGTTCTCATTTAACCCAAAACGCCTTTTTAAGACATCAGCTTCTTTGGATGTGAGCTTTCTTAAGAGTTGAGAGATTATTTCCTGAGGGCTAAACTCCTGTTTTTCAGATTCCTCCTTTGATTCCATTACTTTATCAAGGATTGATAATGGACTATTAGTTGAATCTTGCATATTATTAAGGGTTAGATTTCTTATTTTTACTTTTACACTATATCATAAATATAAAAAACTGTCAAGCAAATTAAAGAATAAACTTGACATAAGTGCAAAGTTTGTTTTTTAGCTATCTTTTCAGTATTTTATGGCCCCACAAGAGCAAAGGCGAGGCAATGAATATAGAGGAGTATGTACCCGTAATAATACCTATCATTAGGGCTAAAACAAAGTATTTGATGGTTTCTCCGCCAAATAAGAATAAGGCAGCCAATACAAACAAGGTGGTTAATGAAGTGTTTAAAGACCGGGTAATAGTGTGATTAACGGCCTCGTTTACAACTTCAACAAAAGTGTCTTTGGTAGAGGTTTTTAAGCCTTCACGAATTCTATCAAACACAACTATGGTATCGTTTACAGAATAGCCTAAAACCGTCAAGATAGCCGTGATAAACATGATATTCAGCTCTACGCCAAAGAAATGGCCGATAATAAGGAATACGCCCAAAGTGATGATAACATCATGAGCCAAAGCGCCTAAAGCGGAAATTCCATACCACCAGGAAGGAACAGGGCCCTTGGAAACGCCGCGGAAAGCCCAGGACAAATAAAGCACGATACCGATCAGAACAAGCAGGATGGCAACCCATGATTTTCTTTTTAATTCCTCCCCAATAACAGGACCAATAGACTCAAAGCTCTCTTCGGTGGCACCAGTCAACTGATCCAAGACCTCCTGACGCTGTTCGTTTGAAATGAAGCCCATTTTTAGAATAAAACCGTCATCTCCTGTTGTTTGGACATTAACCTCTCCCAAATCAGGAACTTCGCTTAATTGAGTATTTATTTCTTCAGTAGATGGCCTTTCGCCTTCATATTTAATTTGGAGCAGTGATCCGCCGGTAAAATCAATTCCCAGGTTAAATCCATATGCAATGGCCGCAATAATAGTAATGGTGATAAGGGCCATGGAAATTGAGAACCAGATTTTTCTGTGTTTAATTATGTTATACATCTTTTTTTTCCTTATCTTTATAACCATACCACCAAAGATTCTTTACCGGAGATAATCTGAGGAATGTTCGGGTAATAACAATTGCTGAAAACATGGAGACTAAAATACCAATCATGAGGGTAATGGCAAAACCCTGAATCAATGAGGTTCCCATCCAGGCCAGAATCAGGCAGGTAATAAGGGTTGAAATATTTGAATCTCTAATGGATGTCCAGGCCCGTTTAAAGCCGTCTTCTATTGCCTGCCGCAATGGCTTTTTATTCCGCAATTCTTCTTTCATGCGTTCGAATATCAAAACATTTGCATCAACAGCCATGCCAATAGAAATAATGAAACCAGCCACGCCAGCTAGGGTGAGGGTGACAGGCCACAATTTAAAGATGGCCAAGATTATTAAACCGTAAATGATTAAGGCAACCACTGCCATTACACCGGGCAAGCGATAATAAATAATGATAAATAATGATAATACTATTAGTCCGATAAGACCGGCTAATAAACTTTTTTCAATTGACTCCTGGCCTAAAGTAGGCCCGATATTTCTTTGATTAATAAGAGTAATTGGCACGGGCAAGGCGCCGGCATTTAATCTTTGCGCCAGGGTTCGCGCTTCTTCCAGATCAAAGTCCCCGGAAATAACTGCCTGACCTTCCCGAATTGGTTCATTTACTACTGGTGTAGAAATTGGCGAACCATCTAAATATATGGCAACTGTTTTATCAACATTTTTTTCTGTAATTTCTGCAAATAATTGGGTGCCTTCAGCATCAAATTCAAGACTTACTTCAGGTAAATTGGTGTTTTGATCAAAAATAACTTCAGCTCTTTCCAGCTGTTTTCCGGATAGGTTTGTGTTTACGTAGTTTGGTCCCATTAATTCCTTGGTTTCCGGTAATTTTTGAATTAGAATATGAGAAGCGCTGGCTATATCGCCACCTTCTTCATTTTGTCTTTTTTCTGAAACTTTAATAATATGATAGCCAAAATCTGTTTCCACCAGTTCCGGGTACACTTCTCCGACTTCTGCTTTTTCAAATATTGCTTCCTCAAATTCCGGTACCATTTGTCCTTTGGTAAATTCTCCTAAATCTCCGCCTTCTTCCTTGCTTCCCGGGTCTTGTGATTTTTCCTGGGCAAGGGCCGAAAAATCCGCGCCCTCAGCCAGAGCTTCTTCTAAAATGGCCTGGGCTGTTTCTTTATTGCCTTCGTTAATAGCTCTGATACCTTCCAGTTCTTCTTCGGTATATTCTTCCGGGGCGCCTTCTTCTTTGAATTCAAGCAATGGAGTTTCCCCTATTTCTCTGACCGCATCGTTGATGTCTGTAATGCCGGGCAATTCTATATTTACGCGGTAAGAATCACCATATTTGGTAGTTTGTACAACTGGTTCAGATACGCCGAAAGCATTGATGCGGCGCTCGATTACGTCGCGAACGCCGTCCATGGCTTCCTGTTCCTGGCCTTCATCGATACTAGTAAGGTCAGCTTCATATAATAAAGCGACTCCGCCCTGAAGATCTAACCCAAGATGGACTTTTACTTCCTTTTTTAGCTCGTCTCCCCAGGTAATATCCGGACCTTTGGGTAAATCAACAATAAAGGCAAAAGCTGCCAATAATAAAATACCTCCCAGGGTAAGCCATATTCTGTGTTTATCACTTAGTTTCATATTGTAATAGTATATAAAAAAAGACTGATTTATACAAGTCTAATATTCACACCCAGCCGCGGCCCGTCTCAGGATTGAGAACGGGCATCGCGGCAAGGTGGGTTGTGGAGGCCTCAGGCCGAGGCTTCCCGGCGCTGGCGCATGTCGTCGGTGGCGCCGACCTCGATCATCCAGGCCGAGATCTGGTTGGCCAGCTTGGTAGCCCTGTTGAACAAGTCGGCACGATGCTGCGTAGGTGACATGGGGATGACAGCCTGCATTTCGCCGAATGCAAGCATGCCATTCCCAAGGTCATGAACTTCGAACTTGACAGTGACGGTGGTGCTGTAGATGATGTGGTGCTGCCAATAGAGGGTCACGGTGATGAGAACTGGTTCCTCCCTGGACGATCGCTCATTCCCGATGTTGGCATTCTCCAGCCTGCCGCCCAGAGATTCCATGAGCTGGTTCAGGTCCAAATCGGTCTTGATAGGTCCTGCGGCCATTTTAGGCCTCCTTTCCTCCCGGAATGGTTGATTTCCGTGGGTAGAGGTTATAATAAAATGATGATTTTGTAAAATGGAACATTTGGATCGCGAAAGCGCGAATAAACGAATTGCGCGAATAAAAAATCCCCTTTCGGGAATTTTTTATTATTTAATATATTCGTAAAATTCGCGTAATTCGTGATCCAATAGCTCTAATAATGCACCAGCACCTCATCGCCAACATTGGACCAGTTGTAAAGCTCGGCAGCTTTATCAAGCGGTTCGTTGATGCAGCCGTGGGACATAACATGGCCCCAATTGGAATGCCAGTAGGCACCGTGGATAGTGATATCGCCGTAGATGGGCATGACATGGGGAACGTTTTCTAACCGATAATTATCAGGATGGCCAGGACCATATTCATGCTCCATGGTCATTGAGGGAATCTTAGCCTGGATATGGAATTCTCCTTCAGGAGTAGGGTACCTGTCTATTCCCGTTGAAACCAGAAAGTCCACTTCTTTCTTGCCGTTTCTATAGGCGCGCAAATGCTGTTCCGATAAATTAACATCTATATACTTAAAAAGATCACTGCGCCCCTCTATTTGTCTTTTATTCGGCAAAGTTACAAGACGAGCAGCCCTGACTTGTCCGGCCTTTCTTTTCTTTTTGGAAAGCCGATTAGTGAGAGCGCCGGCGGCAATTTTTACCCCGCCCTTAAAATCTTGCTCGTATACAATTTGACTATTTTCTACAATAGCGCCATGGCCTTCGAATACGCGAACCTGAGGAGCACCGTCCCAATTTGGGGCCGTATAAATTTCATCAACACCGTCCTTATCTATATCGCCGGCAGTTACCTGAACGCCGCCTTTGTAGTGGTGAGGGTAGGCTAAAAAGTCGCCTAAAATAGTCTTGTCATTGTTTGTCTTGTAAACCTTTACCCGGGGAGCGCCAAAACTTTGAATGGCAAAAACCAGTTCATCTTCTGCACCGCCGTCCACATTGGCGCAAGCCACAGTGGCACCGCCTTTTTGAGAATCAGCAAAAGGCCTGTAATCCAAGCCCAGATAATTTCCGCGGGAATCAAAAGCCCGGACATGGGCTTCACCGCCAGGACCGGCTGAGGCAATAATTTCGTCTTTGCCATTGCCATTGGTGTCGCAAGCAGCAATATTTACTCCGCCCTTGAAATCCGAGGGGAAGGCATAGAAAGATCCGCTGTATAAAGGTTCACCTTTTTTATTGAAGACGCGCACATATGGGCCGCCGTCTATCATGGGAGCAGTGATAATTTCGTTGCGCATTTTCTTCTTTCCTCTCTTAGCACCTCTTACATTGCCGATAGCTACATTAATACCCATTTTAGAATTCACATCATAAGCTAAAAATTTTCGCTTTAAATCTCCATTTGAATTAAACACATAAACATAAGGCTCTTGGCCAGGTCCGGATCCAACAACTATTTCTGCTTTTTTATCTTTACCCAAGTCGCCGACTGCTACAGAGCCACCTTCTTGGTTCATGTTTTCAAAAGGAAAAAATGATTTTTTCTGTTGAAAATTCTTAGTATAAACTTTAGTTTCCGGCGGACGGGCGTCAAACGCCAAGGCAATTGAAGGGATGAAAACAATTCCGGCCAGAATAAGTAGGAAATATTTCTTTCCAGCCAGACGCTGGACCCCGCAATGGCGGGGCATATTATTTTTCATATTATTCTATTTAAATATTGAGATTATAATATATGATAACAAAAAACCCTGATTTTGACCAGGGTTTTATTATTATTGGAATTTTTTATTTTACCAATGAACAGAAACAGGCGTGCCAATTTCCGACCAGTTCCAGAACCACTCGGCATCAGGATAAGATAAATTGATGCAGCCATGACTCATGGGGTGGCCGAAGTTGTTGTGCCAGTAGGCACCATGAATATAATATGGCCCGTAAAAATTCATATTGTATAAAGTGTTGGGGAGATAAAATCCTGGGCCGGAATACAAATGAGAATATATTTTTCTGAAAATTGCAAAGTCCCCCACCGGCGAAGGAGTGCCGGGCAGTCCGCCAGAGATCAAAGCCTCTTTTACTTTATAACCGTATTCATAAGCATAAATTTTTTGTTCAAGTAAATTTACTTCAATCGACTTTGCCTTTTCGGAATTTCCCTGCGGATAAGCTTTGGAAGGACCAGTGATAATTTCCGCTTCTTTATCCTTATCCAAATTTCCCGCAGCAATGTTTACGCCGCCTCTGAAATTTTCTTCGTATGCCATAAAGCCGGGATGGATTTCATGGCCGTCAGCTTCAAAAAATTTTACCTGAGGTCCGCCGGCTCCAAAAACTGAAACTATTACTTCGTCTTTGCCGTCGCCGTCTACGTCGCCGCCAGCTACATCAACTCCGCCGCGAAAGGCAGGATCAAAAGCCCGGAACTCACCAATAATGGTTCGCTCGTTATTTCCCTTATAAACCTTTACCCAAGATTCTCCGGCAGACTGAATACCCATTATTATTTCTTCGTCTTTACCACCGTCTACATTTCCGCAAGCTACGGTTACACCGCCTCTATCATTTTCTCCAAAAGGACGAAAATCCAAGCCAATATAATTTCCCTCTTTATTGAAAACGCGCACATGCGGTTCACCGGTCGGGCCGGCTGCAGCCACTATTTCATCAACCCCGCTGCCATCCACGTCGCAGGCAGTAATATTCACTCCACCTCTAAAGCTTTCATCAAAAGCAAAGAAGCCGGTTGTATAAATGGGATTGCCCCAGCCGTCAAAAATTCTGACCTGTGGTCCGCCACCCTTTCGGGGAGCAGTAATTATTTCGTCCTTACCATTGCCGCTGACATCGCCGGCAGCAACATTGATGCCGGTATGAATTTCCTCGGCATAGGCAAAGAATTGATTTATAAATGCACCGGTTCGGGAAAAGTATCTTACCTGAGGTCCGCCGCCGTTTCCGGCTCCGGTAATTATTTCATTTTTTCCGTCTCCACCCAGGTCGCCCACTGCTACATCAACTCCGCCGTGAAAACCCTGGCCAAAGGCATAGAAAGCCCTTTCCGGAGTAATTATTTCTCCATAGTTGAACACTTTTACTTCCGGTTCCCTGGTATCGGTTGCATACGCAGTTTGCATTAATACAACGGTTAAAAGGAAAAAGAGAAACAAAAAAACAACAATAAACGATGCTGTTTTCTTAACTAAAAAATTATTGTCCTCCATGTTTGTTTTTTTATTTTTGTTTTTTGCCCGATGCATTTATTTTAAATGCTCGGGTTAATTTTTGGCGAAAAGGCCCGTTAAAGGCCCTTTCATATATAAGTATAGCACGAAATGAAGGCTATGTCAAATCATATCACTGTCCGCAACATTTTTTATATTTTTTTCCGGAACCACAAGGACATGGGTCGTTGCGTCCGACTTTATTTCCCTCAGCATCTCTGGTTTTTTCAGAAGGGATCGGAACGTTTGCGGATTTTTTCTCCTGCATATTCTTGGCCGGAGCCTTATACAATTTTGGTGTTCCATCGGCCTTAGCCATCGGCATTTTTTCTACGCCGGCGATTTTGAAAATAGTGTTTACAATATTGGACTGGATATTATCCAGTAGAGCTGTAAACATGTCATAAGCTTCTCGTTTGTATTCCATAAGAGGATCGCGCTGGCCATAGCCGCGCAGGCCAATGCCTTCTCTAAGGTATGACATCTGATCCAAGTGCTCCATCCAGAGAGTATCAATGCTTCTTAAAATAAAACTTCGCTCCACTTGTTGCAGGCCTTCCTCATTGTCAACCACCTCTACCATGCGCTTATAATTGTCCTTGGCTAAATTTTGAATATAATTAATAATCTTCTCTCGAGCCTTCATGTCCTGATTTACTTCACCGGCTTCAGATTGGATATCCTTTAGATCAAGACGCATTTCTTCGGATACGGGAAAGATAGTATTTACAGTTTCGTAAATTTCCTGAATATTCCAATTGTTTTCATCTTCGTCGTTAGAATGAAAAGACACAACGGATTCAATCTCTTTATTAATTAACTCAAATATTTTATCCCTAACTTGTTTTCCTTTAAGAGAAAGAATGTTGTCCCTCTTTTTGTATATTACTTCTCGGTGCTTATTCAGGACATCGTCATATTCCACTACATGTTTTCGCGCGTCAAAATGATGACCTTCCACTTTTTTCTGGGAAGCCTCGATTGATTTGGAAATAATCTTGTTTTCAATGGGCATGTCTTCCGGAACTTTCAGGGTTGTCATAATAGCTTTCATTCTTTCAGAACCGAAGATGCGCATTAGATCGTCATCCATGGAAACAAAGAACTGAGTAATGCCGGGATCGCCCTGCCGGCCGGTTCGGCCTCTTAATTGATTGTCTATGCGACGGGATTCATGGCGCTCTGTTCCGATCACTACCAGGCCACCATGTTTCTTTATCCCTTCAGCCTCGCCCTCTTGTGGAGGATTGCCGCCCAGAATAATATCAACCCCGCGGCCGGCCATGTTGGTAGCAATGGTAACAGCTCCCTTTCTGCCTGCCTGGGAAATAATCTCGGCTTCTTTTTCATGGTTCTTGGCATTCAAAAGATTATATTCGATTCCCTCTCTTGAAAGAAGCTGGCCCAATAATTCGTTCTTTTCAATAGAAATGGTGCCCACCAGCACAGGCACGCCTTTTTCATTATATTCCTTAATATTCTTAATAACCGCCTTGAATTTCCCCAGCTCGTTCTTATAAATGGAATCCGGCAGGTCTTTTCTGATAGTTGGCTTGTTGGTAGGGATCTCCATTACTTCCAATTCATAGATTTTGGAAAATTCTTCCGCTTCTGTAACAGCTGTTCCGGTCATGCCGGATAGTTTGCCGTATAATCTGAATAAATTTTGAAAAGTAATAGTAGCCAGCGTCCTTGATTCCTGCTTGATTTCGATGCCCTCTTTGGCTTCAATGGCCTGATGCAAACCCTCGGAAAATCTCCGGCCCTGCATTAAACGGCCGGTAAATTCATCAACAATTATAACTTCGCCGTCCTTAACCACGTAATCAACATCCTTTTTAAACAAAGCTTTGGCTTTCAGGGCTGCCTCCACATGATGAACGGTTTCCACGCCGCCGGATTCATAAATATTGCCCACTCCCAAAGCAGCCTCCACTTTATTAATGCCATTATCGGAAAGGGTAACAGCCCGCATTTTTTCATCTATATTATAATCAGTATTTTCAGACAAGGAATTAGCAATCCTGGCAAACTGTTGATATTTATCCGTGGCTTCTTCAGCCGGAGCGGAAATAATAAGCGGGGTTCTGGCTTCATCTATTAATATGGAATCAATTTCATCCACAATGGCATAATGCAAGCCTCTCTGGAATTTGGTTTCCAGGGACTGAGCCATGTTATCGCGCAGATAATCAAAACCGTATTCATTATTAGTGCCATAGGTAATATCGGCCTGATAGGCTTCCTGGCGAGTAATGGGCTTTAGATTTTCCATGTCCACCTTAAAAGCCAGTTCAGATTCGGGTTCGTCGGGAGACTCACCCTCTTCGAGATTTTTTTGAAAACCAGGTTCAAATAAATAGGAAACCAATTGATTTTGCACGCAAGAAATGGACAAGCCCAAATAATTATAAATTCGTCCCATCCAGTCGCAATCGCGGCGGGCCAGATAATCATTGACCGTAACCACATGCACGCCTTTTCCGGATAAAGCATTCAGATATACCGGCAGGGTTGCGGAAAGAGTTTTGCCTTCACCGGTTTTCATTTCTGCGATCTGGCCGCGATGTAAAACAATGCCGCCAATAAGCTGAACATCATAATGCCTCTGGCCCAGCGTTCTTTTTGCAGCCTCGCGGACCACGGCAAAAGCCTCGGGCAGGATATCATCTTCAGTCTCCCCCTTTTTTAAACGTTCCTTAAATTCCTGAGTTTTTGCTTTCAGATCTTCGTCGGATAAACTTTGAATGCTCTTTTCAAAATCATTGATTTGATCAACAATGGGTTGAATTTTTTTTAAGGCCTTTTGATTTGCGTCGCCTAAAATTTTTGAAAGTATTGCCATATATTATTCTGCTTTCCTCCAGAAAAAAATGCTCTTTAATGATCTTCTTGTTTTTTGAGCTTCGCGCCCCTTAGTTTGATATTTTTCTTTTGTTCGTCTGAGCTGTCTTTCGGCATCGTCTTTTACTAAGTCTATCACAGCATACAAGTCCTCTCCCACTTTTTCTACCCTGATTAAATTGTTGGGGATATCAATATTTACAGTGACGGTAAAAACATTGCCTTTTCGATGATGAGTATTTTTATCAATTTCTACCCGGCATTCAATGATGTTTTTAAAATACTTTTCCAGGGAACCAAATTTCTCATCAATATATTGCTCAATTGCCTG
Organism: Patescibacteria group bacterium; assembly: GCA_043821615.1. GTDB lineage: Bacteria > Patescibacteriota > Patescibacteriia > UBA9570 > JAHJKD01 > JBDRCS01. The sequence goes on along the minus strand of JBDRCS010000058.1, from coordinate 2,556 downwards.
TGTCATTTCCAAATTGCGCGATGATTGTACAATTTTCATTGGTTCGACTTTGCTCACCATAAAATTTTTTATTAATTATTAAAAACCTATAAATTCTACCTCTTCATGAAGCTGAATATTAAATTTTACCCTGACTTTTTCCTTTATATAGGATATCAACATTATCATATCTTCACTGGTTGCGCCACCCGTGTTAATAAAATAATTGGCGTGAATCGGAGAAACCTGCAAACCGCCTATTTCCGTACTTTTTAAATCAAGTTCTTCGATCATTTGAGCGGCGGTTGGGCCTAAATCCGGGTTTTTAAATATACACCCGGCTGAAGGATGTTTCAAGTCCTGAGTATTTTGCTTCCTAAATATTGATTCTTCAATTTTTTCCTGAATCAGCAATTTTTTTGAATTTTCCAACTCAAATTTGGCTTCGGTAATATAGTACTTCATTTTTTGAAATTTTGACACCCGATATCCAAATTCACATTCTTCTTTTGAAAATTTTTGTTTTTTAAATTCGTGGTCAATAAATTTAACTTCTGTTACAAATTCGCCAATTCCCTTTTTTTGAGAGCCGGCATTCATGTAGACGGCGCCACCAACACTGCCGGGTATGCCTGCCAAGAATTCCAGGCCGGTTAATTCGTTTTCCAGGCCGGCCGCCACCAGTTCATTAAGATTGTTGCCGGCTCCGGCAGTAATCCAAAGCCCTCCGCTATCAATAAACTTAATATTATTGTGAATCACAAGACCATTAAAACCATTGTCAGAAATTATAATATTCGAACCTCCGCCCAAAACAAAATATTCCATCTTTCTTTCCGTGGCTTCTTTTAGTGCATTAAGCAGATCATCTTCTGTTTTTGCCTCAAAAAAATATTTGGCCGAACCGCCGATTTTAATGGTTGTATATTCAGCCAAGGGAATATTTTCTTTTACGTTTATTGTTTGGAACATAAATTTTCCGCTAGTAAATAAATATCTCCGGCTCCGGCAATAATTAAAATATTGTCATTTTCCAGGTGCTCATCCAATAGCTGTTTGGTTTTTTCAGCATCCGGGGAATAAAAAACATACTTTCCCCTTTTTTCAATTTCTTTTACCAGATCTTGACTGGATACATCCTGGTCAGCTGACTCCTCCCGGCCCAGCACGTCCCAAATTTCCTGAATCACGATAAAATCCGCCCCGTCAAAACATTCGATGAATTTCTTAAATAATTTTTTAGTCCGGCTGTGCTGATGAGGCTGGAAAACTATAAATATTCTTTTTTTAGGATTGAATTCCTTGGCTGCCTTTATCAGGCCGGCAACAGCGGTGGGATGATGAGCATAATCTGAAATTATCTCAGCCCCCTTATATTTTCCCAGAATTTCAAACCGGCGCCAAGTTCCATTAAACTCAGCCAAAGCCTGCTGAATAAATTCTTCTTCAATTCCTAATTCCTTTGCCAAAGCAATGACAGACAATGCATTGTAAATATTGTACTTGCCGGGAACCTGAAGCTTGAATTCCGTCTTACCAACTTTGAATAACTGAACCTGATCTTTAACTTTTATTGCCTTAGCCACAACATTGGCTTTTTCTTCGATGCCATAAGTAATGATCTGACCGTCGAAACCAAGGTTCTTTGATTCCGAATCGTCCTCGTTTTTGATTAATACTCCATCTTTGGGAAGATTGTTTATATAATTCTGGAAAGTCATTTCAATGTGTTCAAGATCACGATAATAATCCAAATGGTCTTCTTCAATATTCGTGAGAATAATAACTTTGGGCGAAAGCCGCATCATGTGTTCTTTGTGTTCACAGGCTTCAATAATAAAAAACTTTTTATTTTTTCCCAGCCGGGCATTTGAGCCCCACTGCTTAATCTGGCTGCCGATAATAACAGTCGGGTCCAGATCAGCCCTGATCATTACCTGGGCCAGCATTGCACTGGTGGTGGTTTTACCGTGGGTACCGGAAACAGCAATGGAATATTCATATTCTTTCATTAATTCGGCTGCCGCTTCAAAATAGCTCATCTCTTTTTCCTTAAGACCGAGTTCCTTTACCTTTTTTCTTTCCGGATTATCTTCCGGTACAGCGTCTGAATAAACATATAAATCAAAATCTTTGGGAAGTTTTTTTCCATCCTGAGTAAGATTTACCTTGATTCCTTCTTTGATTAGTTCATCAGTCAATTCGCTCTGAACCATGTCTGAGCCGGCTATTTCCTTGCCCATGCCATGATAAAGACGGGCTAAACCGGATATTCCGATGCCGCCAATGCCGATAAAATAAATTTTTTTCAAATCTTCACTTTTCATACTTATATATTATCATATATCCAGCTGATTTTTAAGGTCGCCAATTAAATATAATGATCCGGTTATTACGAATAAATCACTTTTTGTCAAATTACCCTGTATTTTCTTATACGCTTTTTCTGAATTTATTATTTTGCTTACTTTTTTATCAGAATATTTTTTCTTTATATATTCTATTAATTTAGTTAATTCTATAGACTTCCAGAAACTAGTAACTACTATTTCATCAAATTCAGGTATAATATTATCT